>CAYJPZ010000004.1:3173-50317 GCA_964372185.1 uncultured candidatus Brocadiaceae bacterium | reverse complement strand
CCAATAATCTGTGCAATCTGTGTAATCTGTGGTTTCAGGTTAGTCTGAACTACTTCCACAAATCGAAAACCTTAGTAAGCGCCAGAAGCGCCAGTGAGTGCCTGAAGCTGCCTGCCTGGATTTCGTGGCGAATTTCGTCGATGGTTAACGTTGCGACAACGATGTCTTCGCCCTCGTCTGGCTGCATCTCCGCCGTCTGTGTAGCATTTTTTGCGTGCCAGGTGTGACATGCATTGTTGAATAACGCCGGGTTTGGTTCAACGGAACCCAGATAAAGCCATTCGTCGCTGGTGTAGCCCGTTTCTTCTTTCAATTCACGCAACGCTGCGGTGCGGGAATCTTCCCCGTGGTCAACCATGCCGCCGGGTATCTCCGTGGTGATCTTTTCCACTCCAAACCGGTACTGCCTTACCACCACAATCTCGTTTTTGGGAGTGGTGGCAACGACGTTAACCCAGTCGTTTGCCTCAAGCACAAGCCTTTTCATTTCCTTTTGACTCTTCGGATGCCGCAGCCAGTCGAACCGCACTTGCAGGACGTGAAAATCGGGTCCCTCTTCGACGCGATGCCTTTGCCATACTTCAGGTTTTTTATTTTTGCCCATAGGTATTTATTTTGATTTTATTGACCGATAATTTTTCTATTGGGATGCCTGCCTTCTTTTCGGCAGGATATCCAATGCTTATAACGGATTCTACTCTTACGTGGCCTCTTTCACGTCTCTGCGCCATCCGCGTCCTCTGCGGTGAACCATCACTCCTTTCAAAACCTGATTCATTGGGAGGGAGAAACGGCTGGTAACAGCGGCTATGCCATATTGTTACGGCTTAAGCCCATGTATAGGCTTTGCATGATACTTGCGCACTTGTATAGTATATGATAGACTTTCTACTGATGCAAAAGAATTTGAAACGTGGGCGGTAACATTTATCAACTTTATTTGCCGCAGAAATCGTGCGCGCAAGGAGGGGGAGAGGTTGTTCATAATGATGCGAATACTGTTAACGGGTTTGTTTACCCTGATAGTGGCGTCCGCGTGTCTGAATGGCAGCGCGGCGAGGTGTAGCGCTGAAGAAAAGGGAGAAGGGCAATTCTTGTTGAATATCCGGCAATTGACTTTGCAAGGGAAAAGCGCCGGAGAGGGTTATTTTTCGCCGGATGGAAAGTGGTTAATATTCCAAAGCGAACGCGAACCGGGCAACCCTTTCTACCAGATTTACTTAATGAGCCTTGAAACGGGCGAGACGCACCGGGTTTCTCCCGGCACAGGCAAAACCACCTGCTCCTTTATCCGTCCTGGAGCAGACGAGGTACTTTTTGCATCAACGCATCTCGATCCTGATGCACAGGCAAAGCAACTGGCGGAAATTGAATTTCGTGCATCCGGTAAAAAACGGAGGTTTACCTGGGACTATGACGTTTATTATGATATTTTTTCGTGTCGCCGTGACGGGAGCGGGTATAAGCAGTTAACGGACTCACACGGTTACGACGCAGAGGGCGCGTACTCACCTGACGGCACTATGATTGTCTTTTGCTCTCTGCGTAACGCCTATCCCGCTGAAAGTCTTTCAGCGGAAGACCGGAAGCGTCTGGAAAACAATCCATCGTACTTTGGGGAAATATACCTTATGAATGCCGACGGCTCTCATCAAAGACGGTTAACTGATTTGCCCGGTTATGACGGCGGCCCCTTCTTCAGTCCTGACGGCCAAAGAATTATCTGGCGGCATTTTACCGATAATGGGATGCTGGCTGATATCTACACCATGCGGCTCGACGGCTCTGACAAGCAACAATTAACAGATTTCGGGTCAATGTCGTGGGCGCCTTATTACCACCCTTCGAACGAATACCTTATCTTTCACTCGAACAAACATGGATTTACCAATTGTGAACTGTATCTTGTCGACGTGCAAGGTAAAAAGGAACCGGTGCAGGTGACCTTTACTGACGGCTTTGACGGATTGCCCGTCTTTTCACCGGATGGAACGTGCCTAACCTGGACCTCCGGCAGGACTCCTGAGCGGGAATCTCAAATATTCATGGCGCAATGGAATCATGAAGCGGCCTTAAAGGCTCTTCAGTCGGCAGGCGCAAGGAGCGCGCCGCAAACGGGAACCTTCGCCGACCCTGCCCTGAATTTGCCTGAAAATCCTTCGGAAAAGCCGCCTGTCAAAGAATCATTCGCTCGAAAACCAGGGGGAACCTTTTCGCCGGAGATCACGGTGGAAGACCTTCGCGCCGAAGTGCAATACCTTGCATCTGATGAAATGGATGGAAGGCTTGCAGGCACGAAGGGCGCGCAGATTGCGGCCGATTACCTTGCCCGTTATTTCAACGGGATCGGGTTAAAGCCGTTAGGCGATGCGGGAAGCTATCTTCAGGGGTTTTCTTTTGTATCGGGAACCAAAACGGTGCCCCGTAAAAATTATCTTCAAATCGTGAGGGATAGTAATGCAAAAGATGCAGTGTCGTTTGACGTGGAAAAGGATTTTCTGCCCCTGTCATTTACCACCAACGGTGAGGTGGAAGGTCAGGTGGTGTTTGCCGGTTACGGATTGGTGGTTCCCGGTGAGAATGGGTACGACTCATATACGGGTCTTGACGTAAAGGGCAAGATCGTGGTGGCGCTCCACCACGCCCCTGAAAAGATTGATGAGAAAAGACATCACGAATTCACCCGGTACACCGGCTTGCGTTATAAGGCCATGCAGGCGAGGGAACGGGGGGCAAAGGCGTTCCTGGTGATGATTGGGCCGAAGTCTAACAGGGCTGGCGATCTTGTCCCCGCGGTAAATGACAAGGCCTCCGCTGCATCAGGAATAATTGCCGCTGCTGTCAGCGGAAAAGTAGCAGGGGCGATCTTTGCCAATTCAGGCAAGGATATCGGGGCAATTCAAGCCGGGTTGGACGTGGAAGATGCTAAGATTGAAAAAGGTTTTGATTTGCCGAACGTTGCTGTTAAAATAGCAACTGGTGTTGAACACGTAATGGAGAACGATAGGAACGTTATCGGTTTCGTGCCTGCGGAAAAAGACGCTGAGGGAGCCGGGTACATCCTTGTCGGCGCTCATTATGACCACATAGGGCACGGTGGTGTTGATTCCCTTGCGCATAAAGGTGAAGAGGGGTTGGTTCACAATGGGGCGGATGATAATGCATCGGGTGTTTCCCTTGTCCTTGAATTGGCCGCATCCATTGCTGAAGAACAAAGAAAGTCGCCATCGCTTTTTAAACGAGGGATTATTTTCGCCTTATGGGCAGGCGAGGAACTGGGATGCCTTGGTTCTTCCTATTTTGCCGAACACCCTCCTATTCCGTTAAAGAACGCCGTTGCCTACGTCAACTTTGACATGGTAGGCAGGTTGAGGGAGAATAACCTTGTCGTTGAAGGGGTTGGCTCTTCAAATAGCTGGGACCGTTTGCTGGAAAGGTACAATATTGCTGCCGGCTTTAATATCAGGCGCATTAAGGACCCGTATTTACCTACCGACGTTTCATCGTTTTACCCGAAGGGAATCCCGGTGCTGCACTTTTTTACCGGCGTGCATGATGATTATAACCGTCCGACGGATGACCCGCAGACCCTTAATTATGACGGCATGGCAAGGATTGCCGGGTTGTCGAGGAACATTATTGCCGATTTAGCAAAAAGCCCAGAACGTCCCGATTACGTAAAGGTTTCTCAACCGGGGGGATTAAGCGGAGGAATGGTTACGCGCAGAACCTATTGGGGAACCGTCCCTGATTTTACGTCGGAAGTAACGGAGGGGGTAAAAATAAGCCTTGTCAAACCGGATAGCCCGGCAAACAAAGCGGGATTCAAGGGTGGGGACGTCATTGTGGAGATTGATGGTAAAAAAATCAGTAACATTTACGATTACAATTACCAGATGGATGCCGTGGGGGTCGATAAACCCGTTGCAGTAGTGGCAATCAGGGATGGGCAGCGTGTGGCCCTGAGCATAGTTCCGGTAGCCAGAAAATAGTTTAAAAAAAGCGTAAATAATAATTTGAAAATTGTGATGTACATCACATACCGGATTTTTGAAATAGAGTATACTACTATCATTAAACCAAATTTCTTTGTTTTTATTAGCTTAAAAATTGATGGGAAAAACTAATTTCCTATCATCGGATCTCCATGAGGAGGTCCATTTCATTGCACATTTGTCACAAGGAGAGGTAACATGAAAGCAAATGGTAATGTTGTGAAGTTTTTGTTTGTATTGTCTGCATTGTTTACGTTCATGGTTCCCGGAATAGTAATGGCCGGCAACTCATTGTTAACGGTACAAACGGAGGGCAATGCAAGCAATGCGTCCGTGGGTGAATCCGGGGCCGCAGTGAGCTCGTCGGCCTTGATAAGTGTGGTAGTGACCAACTCGCTGGGGGCTCCCGTTTCCAATCTTGGCTCATCCACTGGCGATGGTACCAGCGAGATAGAACTGCCGAACGGATGGACATTGTCATCTGGTTTTAACGTTCCACCGGGCGGTTGCCTGATGACCCCGACCCAGTTTTCTAATGTGGGTGACGGTATATACACCATTCGCGTTGTACCGTTTGTTGATAACCAAAGCTGCACCTGGTTGTCGGGAGATTACCATTACGCAGTGGCTCTTAGTACCAAAGGTGGAGGAAAGCCATATAAAGGCAGCGGGCTTGGGGTGTTGACGATTAAGTAATTATCCATGTATTCTACTTTTTTGTACCATCAGATAGACCGGCCTGAAGTTCAGGCCGGTCTATCATAACCCGCATAAGCCGGAGGTGTAGAATTAAGAAAATCTCCGGCATATCGTGCCTATTTAACGGTGTATTGAATTACGAATATCGAACAGTGTTGTTTTCCCGTTATCAACGATAATCCCGCCATATTTCTCCTACTTCTCCCAATTTTTTACTTTCGTTGTGTTCGACTATGCGTATACACTTCCCGATGTCCCTGTGGTTTTCCGCTATCATGTCGGCATCCTTTAGATATTTTCTGTCGAGGTACGTAGCGATTGCAATACAGCGCAAACCGGCGCTTTTGGCCGATTGAACGCCAAGGGGGGCGTTCTCAATGACGAGACATTCTTCCACTGGGACACCAAGCCCCTTGACAGCCATAAGATACGGTTCCGGCGACGGCTTGCTTATGCGTGTCGCTTCCCCATCTACGATTACCTGGAAGATATTCGGGAAGAAGGTGTTGATTATGGCGTGTACCGTTTCTTTGTTGGAACCGGATACCACGCCGAGCATATATTTGGGCCGTAACGTTTCGAGGAGTTCCGTGATACCGTCGAATGGTTTTGCCCGCTCTATCTGTTCAAAGGCCTTGATTTTTTTCTGTCCGAGTTCCTGGATTTCCTCTTCCGTCGGACAGCGTTGAAATTGGTTGAGTATGGTGTCGATAACCTGGCGATAATTGGCGCCTTCAAGTTCATAGATGATTTTTTTGTCAATTGTAATGCCGATGGTTTTCAGTGTGGTATCCCACGCTTCGGCATGGTAGTGCATGGAATCGACAAGCACCCCATCCATATCGAACAATATTGCCTTCATAAGCGATCATACCACGTGACGCGCATGAGTATCCTCTTTCGTTGTTTTAAAGTTGTTGAAGTGTTATTATTGATTAAATTTATGCGGATGGTATTGGTTGTATAAACGAACGCCTTATCAATCTATCATTGAACCGGCGGAACATTTGTTGTTCACGTAGAGCAAACCTTTAGGTTTGCCATTGGCTATGTAATCTCGTTGGGTTTTGCGTAAACGTATACGGGTTTATACGGAAAGGGCGGGGAAACCCCGCCCCTACGAAAGAAAATACCATGAAAACCATTTATTTACAAGCTTCTTAATTACCGATACTGACTCTTTATAGGATGAACGTTATGCACAATCAATGTGGATTTAAAGACAAAAGGATAACCGTTATGGGATTAGGCCTGTTTGGCGGAGGCGTGGGCGTTGCCCGCTTTCTCGCAAACCAGGGCGCTTGCGTTACGGTGACTGACTTGAAAGTCGCAACGGAACTGGCGCCCTCGATGAAACAGCTCGAAGGACTCCCCATTTCATTCAAGTTGGGAGGCCACTGTGAGTCAGACTTTGCCGATGCGGACATGGTCATCATTAACCCTGCCGTGCCACGGAACTCAAGATTTATACAAATTGCGCAAAACCATGGCGTCCCCCTGAACACGGAAATGAACCTCTTTTTTCAATTCTGCCCCGCCCCCATCATTGGCATTACGGGCAGCAACGGGAAGTCAACCACCACGACACTTACCGCAAAGATACTTGAGCAGACCCGGCGTAAGACGTGGATGGGCGGCAATATCGGCAAATCCCTTTTAAACAATCTTGAAGAAATCAAACCGGATGGTATCGTTGTCGTCGAACTATCCAGTTTTCAACTGGCAGAACTCCGGAACATCAAGAAAAGCCCCCACATCAGCGTCCTCACCAACCTATCGCCAAACCACCTCGACAGGCATTGCGACATGGACGACTACATTCATGCAAAAAAGGGCATTATTGCGCACCAGACCTCAAGCGATTATACGGTACTTAACTATGACGACCCTGAGTTAAGGAGGTGGGAAGGGGAATGCAAGGGGCGTGTTTTATGGTACAGCGCAAGGCTCCCTTTACGCGAAGGCGTCTTTATAAAGGACAAGAGCATGATGATCGCCATTGATGGCGTTTCTACCGCCGTCCCTGGTCTATCGGCGGTAAAGCTGCCGGGTGTACATAATCTTCAAAATATCTTTGCCGCGTCATGCGCGGCGTATTTGGCAGGCGCAAGGCGGCAGCACATCGAGAAGGGGATAACGGCCTTTACTGGACTGGAACACCGTCTTGAATTTGTCCGTGAGGTGGCTGGTGTGCAATATTTTAACGACTCCAAGGCCACCACGCCGGAATCGGCCATTGCAGCCATTTCCGCGTTTCAGTCACCGGTCATACTTATTGCCGGGGGTTCTGACAAGGGGAGCAGTTTTGAGGCATTTGCCGAGGCATGCGTAAAACACGCCAGGTCGGTCATCCTTATCGGAAAAACGGCGCAAAAGATAAAGGGTCTTATTCAGGGAAAAAAGAATACAAGAGAAACCCCTGCCATATCCACACCCGAAACCTTCAAAGACGCCTTTTTGCAGGCGCACCAAACGGCTCAGGCAGGAGAAGTCGTCCTGCTTTCCCCCGCCTGCGCAAGTTACGATATGTTTACGAATTATGAGGATCGCGGAAGGCAATTCAAGGAAATGACGCTTGCCTTGTAACATTTCTCCGTTGTTTTATTTCTTAATGAATACGGCAGAAAATTTTACAGAACATGTAAAAAGATGTTTTGTAAGACACTATTTTTCGTAACGAAGATATTGAATCTTCCCTAATATAAGTGATACCAAATGACACCACCGTGCATTGCTCATTTCAGAAGTTCCTATCTCGGACTTAGCGAGACCTTTATCTACGAGATACTCACCCGGCCGCGCCGGTTTCGAGCGATTGTGTTGGCAAGGCACATTCTGAACCGGGACGCATTCCCCTTTGAACCCATCTACCGAATTGACGTTGCCCCTTTCCCTTATTCCCTATTAGGCAGGATGGGACAGCCGGAGTTTGCATTAGAACTGTACCTCAAGAGATTGTTCCGAAGAGAGCGGGTACGGTTGATCCATGCCCATTTCGGCCCCGATGGGGTATCAATGCTGGGAATCAAGGGAAAGACGTCCCTGCCCCTTGTCACCACCTTTTATGGCTACGACGTGTCTCGTCACACCCTGATACAGACGATGGAAGATGCATATAACAGACTCTTTCAGGAGGGTGACCTGTTTCTGGTGGAGGGCTATTGCATGAAAACCAAGCTTATCGGGCTTGGATGCCCGCCGCAGAAGATACGGGTGCAGCATATCGGCGTAAATCTTGAAAGATTAGAATACCAGGAGCGGCATATCCAACCCGGTAGTGATACCTTTAACCTGCTGTTTTGTGGCAGGTTTGTCGAAAAAAAGGGGCTGATATATGCCCTGCATGCGGTAAATGAGGCGCGAAAGGAGGTTCACGGCCTGAAGTTAAGAATCATCGGCGATGGCGAAGAAAAGGCCTCGATTCAAAGGTTTGTTGCCGAAAACGGGCTGGATGACTGCGTTACCCTTCTTGGCTACCAGCCGCACGAGGTGTTTTTCAGAGAGATGCAACGCGCCCACCTGCTGATCCAGCCAAGCGTTGCTGCGGCGGATGGAGACACGGAGGGCGGGGCGCCGACCGTCTTGTTGGAGGCGCAAGCATGTGGGTTGCCCGTGCTTTCTACCCATCATGCGGATATCCCGGAGATTGTCAAAGATGGGGAAAGCGGCTTTTTGACGCCGGAAAGGGACAGCCACGCCCTGACAGAAAAGATAATTTATCTGTCCAAACATCCTGAAAAATGGGCAGAAATGGGACAGAGCGGAAGGATGCACGTCGAGCGCCACCACAATAGCGTTGTGCAGGCAGGAAAGCTGGAAGATATTTACTCTGAGCTGACAGATTCCCGGTAAATCGGCAATGAGACGGTACGGTTTATGCGCGGGGTAGATGGGATATTTAGGGAATATCCATTTTATGGGAGTCGCCGGATACAAGAGACATTAAGGTACGAGGGGATTTGTGTAGGAAGAGAGCGGGTACAGAGGTGCATGAGACAAATGGGATTGCGGGCGATATATCCGGTTCTACTGGAAAAAGGGTGCTAAAAGGAGAGAAACGTCCTTTTCCGGTTGAGTATAGCGGCTCATGACAACGTAACGACCATTAAAATGAACATCAATCATTTGAAGCTTTTAGTTAACAGCCGGAAACCATCCGTATATCAGGTGGATTTTATTTGGTTTTTTTATCGCGTAACGATTCTATCACTTCATCTACCAGGCCATACGCCTTTGCCTCTTGAGATGACATGTAAAAGTCTCTATCCACGTCTTCCTCAACACGCTCCGGTAACTGTCCCGTGTGTTTCACCAGGATTTCATTCAAGTATTTCTTCATTCTCAGAATTTCTTCTGCCTGGATGCTAATGTCAGTTGCCGTGCCCCTCATTCCACCCCAGGGCTGATGGAGCATGATACGGGTATGAGGCAGTCCGTACCTTTTGCCTTTTGTTCCGGCGGCAAGGATGATGGCAGCCATGCTGTAAGCCTGACCAATACAATAAGTCGCAACGTCGCACTGTACGAATTGCATCGTGTCATAAATGGCTAAACCGGCAGTAATTGATCCACCGGGAGAGTTGATGTAGACGTTAATGTCCTGGGTCTTATTTTCGTTCTGGAGAAACAGAATCTGTGCTAAGACGAGGTTTGACAAGGTGTCCTCTATTGCAGAGCCGATGAAAATGATCCGGTCTTTGAGCAACCTCGAAAATATGTCGTAATGCCTCTCGCCGTAACCTGTTTTTTCAACAACGTAAGGCACAAAAAGACTTCCACGCCCTGCCTGCGGTCCTACCTGTGGAAACTCGCCATTTTCCAAATGTGATAGATATTCCTTATACACGAAAACTCCTTGTTTGCTTCGCCTTTTGATTTAATGGGGACACGCCTTACTCATCCGTTATTTTGGCTTCTTTCAGGAGCAAACCGATAACCTTGCCCTCGCGCATCTCGTTCCTTAGATACGACAAACTTCCCTGTCGTTCCAGTTGCTTGCGTACCCGCGCCGTATCGGTGTTATATGCCCTTGCAATTTCTATAATCCGTTGCTCAACCTCATTTTCCGTGACAAATATTTTCTCTTTCTCCGCTACCTTATCCAAAATAAGTGACGCTTTCAACTCCCGCATGACCGAATCCGCTGATGCATTTTTAATTGTCTCGTTTTGCTTTTGTATTTCTTCCAAGGGCACGCCGCGCTTGTATAAATCCATCTGATGCTTGTATACCCTTTGTTCCGTATGGTAATTAACGAGGTCTTGAGGCAGTTCAAACTTTACCTGCTCCAGGAGGGTGTCCAGCAACTGATTTTTTAAGATTTCTTCCGACCAATTCTTTTTGTCTACTTCGACCTGTTTGCGTACGTTCTTCTTTAAGTCTTCCAATGAATCAAAACCAATCATCTTTGCAAAATCTTCATTAATCGGAGGAGGCGCAAGCTGCTTGATCTCTTTTATTGTCAACTTCAATTTTGCCGGTTTGCCTCGATATTCTGCCTTCGGAAAGTTATTTGACAGTTGGGCGTCGATAGTACACGCATCGCCGGATTTTACCCCAACCATCCTGACGACCAAATCTGATATCGTGGTATGGGCAACTACAGCGCCATTTTCAACGACAACTTCAACGTCTTCGTCGTCCAAAACACACGCATTCTCTACTTCCACTTTGTAGTCACAAATAACCTGATTTCCTTCTTTAACGGCGCCGTCTTTCACAACGGTCATCTGCGCTTTTTGAAGGGATAAACGCTGCAAGGCGGTTTCTACGTCTTCATCCGTAACGGCAGCGGATTTTCTCTTTAAATTCAGTGACTTATAGTTATCAACGTCAAAAAGCGGCCAAACCTCCAACGTCACGTCAAAATTAAGGGGCTGTCCCGACTCCATTTTTACATCACCAAACTTAGGGTCGCCAACGGGACTGATTTTATGTTCTTCCAGCGCCTTTTGGTAACTTTCATTAACAATTGACTGCTTTACCTCATCCTTAATTTGCGTTCCAAACCGCTTTTCTACCAACTTACGAGGCGCAAATCCCTTTCTAAAACCAGGAAGTTCCACAGTGCCGCAAACCTCTAACGTCTTCTTCTCAAATTCACTCTCTATGGTTTCCTTCGGTATTTCGAACTTCAATACTTTTTTACAAGGGCCTGCATCTTCTATTGTCACGTTCATTGTATTAGTACCTGCATGCTTTTCCGGCTAAAATAAAAAAAATGGAGCGGGTGATGGGGTTCGAACCCACGACATTCACGTTGGCAACGTGACGCTCTACCACTGAGCTACACCCGCTCTGATATATAACAACCTTATAAATGCGAGGGGGGGGAATTGAACCCCCATGCCTATAAGGCACAAGATCCTAAATCTTGCGCGTCTGCCAGTTCCGCCACCCTCGCAAAAAATCTTAGGTTCACCTAAGAACTTTTTGCTGGTCTAAAGAAAGTCTACGTAACAGCCAGAAACGACAAATAACGAAGAGCTATCTTTTCTTCCTAATACCTGCAACGTCTAAGCCCTGAATAATTGGTGCGCCCTGAAGGATTCGAACCTTCGACCCAGTGATTAAGAGTCACTTGCTCTACCAACTGAGCTAAGGGCGCTACCTTAGCTTTGCTTGCAAATTTTTTAGGCTCATGGTGGCGCGCCCGGCAGGACTTGAACCTGCAACCGTTGGATTCGAAGTCCACTACTCTATCCAATTGAGCTACGAGCGCAAAACTTATGACCGTTTATTGAGCGATACATTCTACATCAATGACTAAAACACAAGTAAGAAATTATAATGAAATTCTTGAAAAAGTCAACACCATTCCCTTGTATTTTTAAATTAGGCCTACGGCAACTTTTTTTTACCAACGTAGGGGCGTATTGCAATACGCCCCTACAACAACTTTGAATTTCCTATACGTTAAATTAGGCCCCCTTAACAAAGGGGGACTTAGGGGGTTGTGTTTTTCACGGGCAATTTTACAACCCCCCGGTATGCCTTAAAATTCCGATTTCATTTTGAGACAATTCTTCCGCGCCGTCATTCACCTTATAAAACTCCTTATAGTGCATAAGCATTTCGTGCGAATTTTTATAGCCGACCCGCCTGCCGTAATTCACAATACACATGGTTCTCGCCTCCACAAAAGAAAATCCCTTGAATTTCAGGGCTTCTACGATACTTTTTTTCAGATGGTTCAGGTGGAAGGCCGTTGTGCGGGCAAAGTAGCTGTTGCGATTTTTAAAATAAGACTGCACGTCGATGGGGAAATCGGCATTGCCGAGCGGGGAAGTCACTGTCTTTGCGTTATGCGGTGTGAGGGGGGATACCTGGCCGCCCGTCATACCATAAATCTCGTTTGCATAACACACAACGGTAATATTGGTGTTTCGCCGTATCGCGTGCAGTAAATGGTTGCCTCCAATGCCAAGCAAATCACCATCGCCGCTCAACACAACCACCGTGAGGGCGTCGTTTGCATATTTAATGCCTTCCGCAACGGGGATAGCCCTGCCGTGCGCCGTGTGAACGGAATCAAGGTCGAAAAACCCGGCGCTTCTTCCCGCGCAGCCGATACCGGAAACAACCACCGTGCCTTCCTTTGGCAGGTTAAGTTCATCAAATGCCTGGCATACGGCCTTCAGGGCAATGCCATTCCCGCACCCGGGACACCAGGGCGTGGGAAGCAAATCGAGTTTTAAATAACGTTTGTAGCTGATATCGGTATTCATAAAATATAGCCGGCGGCTTATAATGTAGAGCGAAGAGCCTCTTCGCTCTACAACAGGCATGGACAAAACACCCCGCAATCGGCCTTCTTTACCTAAGGCTGATTGTGATTAATGGTGAACGTTGTATAGGGAATTTCCCAACGGTATTTGCTGGCGGCGTTCATTACAATCTTCTGAATAACCCTTGAAAGTTTGTAATAATCCTTTGCCACCCGCCCTGAGAAGTCCACAAGAATGTCGTAATCAATAGAGGAATCGCCCATCTCCTTGAATTCAACAATGAGGCTGATAACATGTTCTTCGTACCCTTCATTAATGAGTTCAGCCTGCAGGTATTCTTTCAATTTGTCAGGGATTTCACTGGTGGCGATATTCTGGTATTGATAATCAATGCCAAAAACAACGCTAATACGGAAACTCTTAGAAATGTTTAGGGGATTTTGCGTTAAAAAGTCTGTCGTTGGATAGGTTTTGCAACTGCCGCCTCCGATTGCCAGTTGCACGACTTCCGGCGTTTGAATTATCACCCTCCCCAACGTCCCATCCGCCAGAATGACCCAGTCGTTCTCCTTGCAGGGGAACCACGGCTCGTCGGGATGATACGGACGAGACCTGATATCTTTCAGATCTCGCAATGGGAGTCTGAGTGTTCCACCTTTTAGTTCGGGATTGACCAAATAGGTGCTTAATTGCAATGAGGCCACCTTCCACGGGAGTCCGTTGTATATTACACGCTCGTGTTCCTTGACCGTCCCCAGATTTAGCAAAATGGTACACTGATCATAGAAGCGTGGAAGGGTTTGTTTCGCCGTCCAGATAAGGCCAAAAATGAAAACAAATGCCAGACCAAGAAGCACCCAATCTCCGCAAACATAAAGCACAAGCAATAACGCCGCCGTAGCGACAACAAAGGTTAAAACGTGATACAGCACGTTTGCAAGTCTAACGTAGAAAGAACCGGCGACCGTTCTGTGAATAGGGCTGGTTTTGTAAATATACCGGTGGATATTCCTAAGTGAAAAAAATACGACAAAGAATGCGATCACCGCCAGGATAAAGTTTCTTCCGCGGCTTTTAAAAAATACCCGCACGATGCTCTGTCCTGACTCAAGCAGTGTTTTTCTTTCACGCAATTTTTCAGCCAATTGATAATTGGCGACCGTAAGCTGGCTTGATGCGTTTTTCCCTTTGTCGTACCACGTATTTTCCAGATCGATTAATTTAGTTTTGAGGTTTTCATCCTTAGCCTGCGCAATGTGGACGTGGATATTTTCCAGGGCATCTTTTATTATAGCAATCTGTTTTTCATAATAAGCCACCTGCACCCTCAGATTCTCAATTAACCTGGGTCTGGCCGTCATGCTCTTTAACTCGTTCATGATTGGCCCGATGAGTATCTGGACTTCTTCCTTCCAGTCAAAACGTTTTTGCGGCCTGGTATCAAACGTTTCCCTGTCTACCCCTGTCGCAATCGCCTCAAAATTTCCCTTGAGTGATTCGATACGTTCTTTGAGTTTATCAATCCCTTCAGCAATTTCTGCCCGCTCCTCCTGGGTTTTAATCACTTGCAGCCTCTTTTTTTCGCTTTTGATTTGCCCTTGTAATTCACCAATAGCCTGGCTAATGCTGGTGAGAGCAGTTACTGCATTGGCATCGTTGCAGCCTTCCGGGGCAGCCTTTTCGTCAGTTTCTTCTGTTTCCTGGTTTGCAGTCTGTCCGAACGCAAAATAGTAGTTCCGGAAGAGGAAACACCCCGCAACGATAAGCAGTATGATTAGACTTGTTTTTAGTTTCACTTGAAGATCCTTTATACAATCATAACCTGAATGAGGTGATTGTTACCATTATCCTTTGTGCGCTTTGCGGCTCTGTGTGAGAAAGACTCTATTTCCATTTTTACCCGCTATTTTAACAACCACAATCCTCTGTGTCCAATTTTTTACATGTACAGAGATTGGCTTATCAGGTATTCGGCGAACGCGGGACATCATTACAGATTCCCCTGAATGCCTTACCAAAGTATTGCTACCGAAGCGTAAGAACTCAAAAATATTGTGTCTTGGTAAGGTAATTAGCGGCACGCCCGGTTTGCCCGATAATACCGACGATTCAATGAATAGATTGCGTTGCTTGATGTGGTTTGGGTTTGCGGTTCTCATTTTTACTCATAATTATATCATCCATTTTCATCATCGCAACCGTGTTACCCTTATAATTATAAGTAAATTTGTGAAAACCTGCATTCTCGGACAGCCTGCTAATGGGTGACCCCGCTCCCTCTTTCCCAGAAAAAACCAAAAAAAACTTGCATCCATCTTCATTTTTGTATTAACTATGGCATATTAAAGAAGCTTGACATTGCAAGGCGGTAAATGATAATCTCTGTTGCCTTCGCCGAGGGGGGAAGACCATGCAGGAAGCTCGTTCCGTAACAATAAGTTCGAGCATGACCATCAAACGTCCATCAGACACATCGGAAACGGACCGGAAGCCGAAACTGTCGATGGGCTGTAGGCCGGTTTATACAGACTGTATAAACCGGAATGGGCAATTTAGCAAACAGGCTGAAATTGCTTAATATGAAATAAGTTACAACATGTGATAAGAAGGCACGGCAACTTCTTATATATATCGAGACAGTCTGTGTTTGCCGTTTTATACAGACTGTATAATCATTGTTAGGCTTTGAGGAAAAATTGCATGTCGCTGATACCTCTTAATGCTTTATTGTTAGAAATAAGCAGCGCGCTTTTGCGGTCTGTCACTGGTCATTTGTTTACTGAAACGCAGATCCGTAAAATAACCTCTCACGCCATAGGTCGATATTTTGCCGAGCTGTTTCCAGAACCGGAAGCTGAACGACGTGCAAGAGAGCGAGTGGAGGAGGCAAGAGACCACATAACTAAAGCAAGCGCAATAATAGCCGGTATGCAGTCAGACCTTGAGTCACAGACGGTTAAACTTGATAAGCTTCTCCAAGAGATTGAAGAAAAGAAAAACATGGCTGAGCGTTATGAATGTCTCGCTAAGACAAACCAAGAGGAATGGAATGCCTTTCGAAATGAAATGGAAGACGCTCTTCGAAAAGAACTGATTTCGCAGTCAGAACAAGGGAAAACCATGCGGCGCGTGGCCTCTTCGATAATTTGGCTTGTAACACTTATTTTAGGTGCGGCGCTGGGTACCTTTTTCAAAGAAATTGTAGCTTGGGCAAAAGGAATATTCGTCTAACAAAGGCATAAAGGGCGACGGCAAAAAGCCGCCGCGCCTTATGCCGGGCGTTATGCGGCACGGAGAGGGCATCACCGCATGCCGCCGGTCGAGCAGCTTAAAAGAAGACGTGCGAATTGTGAGATGCGCACAGCTTCGATAAGGGCGATACGGCGTCCCTGTGCAACACACCCAAAGTAGATGCTGATGGTAAAAGACTAGCTATGAATCAAGACTGGATTCTCCAAAAAAAAGAAACTCGCCGAATCTTCGCCAATGCGACATGGGTTCCATTGCGAGCGTCTTCCAACGATGAACAAGGTCATGCTCGGGTTACTGTGGTAGGTTATGTCAGCGAACTCTTTGGCTGCGGATCGGTCGCATTCCCGCCAGAACACCGAGAAACCGCAGAGCGACTAGGCTGGAGTGATATTGGCATCGGCCACAGTGCGCGACCGTATGCTTACGAAGATGGCCACTACTCATCTATCGATCAGTACCAATACAACGACAAAGAAGCAATCGGCGTTGAGCTTGTTTTCGAACACCATCAGCCCGTAGTCGGCGGAATGTTGTGGATACTGAACCCTGACCTGGTTGTCGCTCTTCATCTCATAAAAGAGGGAAACGACTGGGTAAGGCCAGAAGAGAATTTCGTTGTCGTGGCTCGTGAGGTTCTTGATGAAAAAGGAAATCATCGCTTAATCGAGATCAAGCGGGAATTTCTCATCGACTATTTGGCGGCAAGGAACCTTTCACTTCGCCTCTCCTATTACCGCCAAAGAGTAGAAAATGTCGCGGCACTTGAAGGCAGCGAATACGCAAATCTAGAGAATCGACAAGAACAGCGAGACGGCGGGCGATTTGAACTACTGATTCGCAGTTTGAAAGATGTCTATGGCGGAAGTTGGGCTTCGTTCCGAGTCTGGAGAACTGATGTTGATGCGGATGAAGATGCCCCAGTGATGGGGCCGGAAAGCGATGACAACACCGCATTTGAAAGCTCGAAAGGGCATCGGAGTGGTTACGAAGGTGTGCGGGTAGAGGGCGAGTTCCGGCGAGACGAATGGATCGATCATCAAGGGCAAAGCGTGCGTGTTCGAGGAGATGCGGATCAGACGCTACCTCAATTCATCGTGGAGACCGACGGGACGCGAATGGCATCTATCGACTTAGACGATGAAGACATTGGTCGATGGCTCTGGTTCCGTTCTAGCGTAGTTAGCGATCTTCTCGGTCATCGCGGTTTTTCTCTTGTGTGGTATACGGCGGAAACCGGTGGTATTCGCTCTACGTCTGGGTATGTGACGCACTTCGGCATTAACTCTTCGGATTTGATAACGGTCTACGCCTGTGATGTTGCCCGCCTTGCCGCATGGGAGCAGCACATTTGGGCCGCTCATAACGTTGTCCCGGATGGGAAAGTTTCAAATGAGTTGCTAGCAGCACAAGTTAGAACTCAGCCAGCATCTACACATGCTGTTGAAGACATGCTATTCGGGAGTATGCGGATGCTAGAGGCGGGTTTTCGTCAAGAGTTCAGCATTTCTTTGTTCACTCACGACATAGATGATGCAGCAGTTATGCAGCAGGTTTCCCGCTTCGCGAGCAAGGATCAAGCCTCATTACTGCGGTTGGCGAAAGAGCTTGTTCGTGTGTTCTCGGATCGGCTTAATGTTCGCGAGCTTCGCAAGCTTTCAACCCATGCAGAGAAAGAAAAGCTTGGTTCAAACAAGCTTCTTCAGGATGTATTGGCCCAGAAGGTTGGGGCTGATAAAGCTCGCCACATCTTTGGTGCGGTCGCTGGCGCATATGACATGCGAGTAGGTGATGCACATCCGACCGGATCAAAAATTGGAGATGCCTTAATGCTTGCTGGAATTGACGAGAGCAGCTCGTTCATGAGACAGGGTGAACAACTCATTTACAACTTTGAACGATCAGTTTGGTGGATAGGCAATTTGCTTTTTGGGCAACCGGAAAGTCAAAGAAGCTAGTCAACATTCCGCATAACAAGGCGCTGCACCGGACGGCAATTCCGCTACGCTCCATTGCCGCCGGTGAGCTTGGTCGTTCGGTTTCTTGCGGTGTAGGCAGAGTATAAAAGAGTACAGTAAAAATGAGATTGTTATTCATTACCGATTTACATGGTGATTCACGGAAATATGACAAATTATACAAAACGGCTCAACAACATCATGTTGATATTATCGTGAATGGCGGTGATATGTTACCGAAGAATGGCAATCCGTTTCAACAAGATCGGTTCATTACTCGGTATCTACACAAACATTTTCAACGGTTTGAACAAGCGAAGCTCCATTACCTCTGCTATTTAGGGAATGACGATCTCAAAATATTCGATCCGATATTTGAAGAAACCTGCACAACATAAAGTGATGATTTATGATAGAGAATTCATCGGCATGAATTGGGTTGTTGATTATCCATTTCGCCTGAAAGATCGGTGTCGGAAGGATACTCCCGACTATATTTTCCAACAACAATTTGGAACAGGGTTATTATCAACCGTAAACGGCTGGAAAGAACTTGATAATTGGTGTGAATATGCCAATACACTTCCGACTATCGCTGGTGAATTACAGCAGTTACCACAGCCTGCGAATATGCAACAGACGGTATATGTTATGCACATGCCGCCTGCTCATTTTGGATTAGATGTCTGTGGACACGGTGAAAAAGTTGGTTCAATCGCGATCTATCAATTTTTACGAGCAAAAACTGTTACAACTTCAACTTGAAACCGGCGGGTTTGTCTTCCTTTACCTCTTCAAGCCCTTCCGATCTCAGGCGTAAACGCAGGTCGTTAGCGCTGTCCGCGTATGCAAGGGCATTTTCGTAGCTAATCTTACCGTCTTTGTAAAGGCTGTACAACGATTGATCAAAGGACAACATGCCTTCCTGTGTTCCCCTTGACATGGTTTCTTTTAGCAATCCGACTTCTTTTTTGAGGATGAGGTCTTTTACCCGCGGGGTATCGAGCAATATTTCAAAGGATGCAACGCGCTTCCCGTCCTTTGCCGGTATCAACCTTTGTGAAATAATAGCCCGGAGGTTCAGGGAAAGCAGAAGGTATATTTGCTCATGACGCTCCGCAGGGAAGAAGTTTATAATGCGTTCTATGGACTGGTTGGCATTGTTTGCATGGAGGGTGCCCAGGCATAGATGGCCTGTTTCGGCAAAGGTGATGGCAGATTCCATGGTTTCCGTGTCACGAATCTCACCGACGAGGATTACGTCGGGGGCCTGACGCAGGGTGTTTTTGAGCGCATTGGCAAATGACAGGGTGTCCAAGCCGACTTCTCTCTGGGTAACGACGGATTTCTTATGCTGATGCACAAACTCCACAGGATCTTCCACCGTTATGATATGACCGGTGCTGTTTGCATTCCGGTGATCAATCATTGCGGCCAGGGTGGTTGATTTTCCTGAACCGGTTGCGCCAACAACAAGGACCAGCCCCCGTTTGGTCATAATCACGTCTTTAAAGACCTGGGGAAGCTTCAGGTCATCGATGGACTTGATATTGATCTTTATTTGCCGGATAACCATGCCGATGTTTTTTCGCTGAAAAAAGACGTTTACCCGAAAACGCCCTAATTCTGGATAATACAGGGCAAGGTTCATCTCCATTTTTTCATAAAATTCTTTTTTCTGCTTTTCGCTCATGATGCTTTCCGCAAGTATGCGGGTATCATCCTGCGATAGTTGTTTTGCGCCGTAAGGGGTATTGACGCCCTCTTTCCGGTAGATTGGGGGGATATCTACGGTAATATAGATGTCTGAGGCGTCCAGACGCACCATCTCTTGTAATAGTTCTGTAATTTCCATTATTTGATTCCACTCAGTGAGGATGGGCTGCTAACCAGTTTTTCAATCGCCTCTCTTGTAACGATGTCTTTCTGGTACATATCGATTAATGCCTGATCCATGGTTTGCATGCCATGCTGCCGTCCCGTTTGTATGGATGAAGGAATCTGGGCTATCTTGTTTTCACGGATCAGATTTTTCACGGCCGACGTGCCAATCATGATTTCCAGCGCCGCAGATCTTCCCTTTCCATCTTTTCGTTTTAAAAGTGTCTGGGTTACAACCGCCTGGATGGATTCGGAAAACATGGTGCGTACCTGAGCCTGTTGTTCTGCCGGAAATACGTCGATGATCCTGTCTACGGTCTTCGGGGCGCTGGAGGTATGCAGGGTGCCGAAGACCAGATGTCCGGTTTCAGCGGCGGTAAGCGCAAGGGAAATCGTTTCCAAATCTCTCATCTCACCCACCAGGACAACGTCCGGGTCTTCACGCAATGCAGACCTCAGCGCATTTGCAAAGCTGTGGGTATGAGTCCCTAATTCTCTCTGGTTAACGAGTGAGTTTTTTGATTGGTGGACAAATTCAATGGGGTCCTCAACGGTAAGAATGTGGCACTTTTCCTCACGGTTAATAAGGTCAATCATGGCAGCCAGGGTTGTGGATTTCCCACAGCCCGTGGGACCCGTAACGAGTATCAGCCCTTTTTCCTTTTTCGTTAAATCACCGACGATTTTTGGCATGTTAAGCTGTTCTAATGACGGGATGACCGTAGGTATGGTCCTGAAAACGATAGATTCTCCCCTGCTCTGCAGGAAGGCGTTTATCCTGAACCGTCCGGCTTCGGTCAGGGCAATGGCAAAATCCAGTTCGTGAAATTCTTCGTACGACTTGCGTTGCTGGTCATTGAGAATTCCATACAACATGTTGTGCACTTCTTCTCTGGGGAGCGGAGGGGCGTCCAGTTTTCTCATTTCTCCATGGATACGGATCATGGGGGGTTCTCCGGAGCTTATATGAACGTCCGACGCGCCCTCCTTTTTCGCAAACAGGAGAAGCTCTAAAATGTCCATTTACCTTCCTCCGATAACAACGTTTTTTATTCGGACGTGCGGACCTCCGTCGCTGACGCGCAGTGGGGATTGTCCACCTTTGCCGCAGCCGCCAAGGCCGCCGTGTATTTGGAGGTCGCTTCCAATGGCGTCGATATTCATAAGCGTTTCAAAAACGTTGCCGGTGAGAACGACGTCCCGCACCTTTTCCTGCAGTTTTCCATTCCGTATCATAAAGGCCTCTTCCGCACTAAAGGTGAACATTTCCATGTTCGTTTGGCCGCCCAGCGCCCCAATCGCATAAATCCCGTTATCGACCTCGGAAAGCATTTTTTCAAAGGTATAGTCACGCGGCTCCATATAGGTATTCGTCATACGCACAATCGGTCCGTGGGCGTAACTAATCGCCCGTGCGTTGCCCGTGGGTTTTTCGTTCATCTTAGCGGCCGTTTCTCTTGAATGGAGCCGATTGGTCAGGATGCCGTTGCTGATAAGGGCTGTTTTTTGGGTGGGGGTTCCCTCGCTGTCGTATTTATTGTAACCCGCTTCACCCACAAGGGTGCCGTCGTCTATTATGGAAAGGGCGTTGCTTCCAAACCGTTTGCCGATGACCATAATATCGCGCAGGTTGGCATTTTCATAAATGAAATCGGCCTCGCTCAGGTGTCCAAACGCCTCGTGGACAAAAACCCCGCAGAGTTTCGGATCGATAATAACCGTGTATTTGCCGCCCTTTACCGGCGCTGCCGTCAACTGGTCGATTGCACGCCTGGTAACTATTTCGGTTTCCTGTTCCAGATTTTGGACGTTGTGAAAACCGCGCAAGTCACCCACGGAGTGATACGCCTGCTGCACGTTCATCCCGTCCCTTGCCATAGCAAGGAGTGACATACCGCAGAATATCGTTTCCTGTGTGATAAAACTTCCCTCGGTGTTCGCAAAATATACCGTTCCATGGGAATCCACGTATCGCACGTTGGAGGTCTGTATTTGCGGTGAAGAGAGGATGATGCGGTTGTATTTATTGCAGATAGCCTCCTTGTCCGTAAGCGGCACGTCCGCCGGATCGACGTCCACCTTTGTTTTTGTGTGGTCGTAAATAAGCGGGACCGGCGCAAGCTTGCTTTCCTCCGAGCCGACGAATCGCGCCTGTTCACAGGCCATTTCGACGTACCGGGGAAGGTTTTCAATATCATTAAATGCAACAAATCCCCAGCCCCCTTTTATCAATGCCCTCACGCACCCACCCAGCGCATTGTTTTCACCGATACTTTCGAGTTCCTTTCCGACATAAGAGATACTGGTGCTTACCCCTTCCTGTATTCTTATTTCCGCGTAGTCGGCTTTCACTGATTTTAAGGCATTTTTAATCAATTTTTCCATAATGGAATGGTTCCTTTTTTAAAGTAAATCTTTTCCCCGTCAGGGGGTCTCTTGCACCCGGTTCAGGATGACCCTCACATCCACGGCTTTAACGCCCTTTGGGTACACAAGGACGGGATTCATGTCTATTTCCTTGATTTCTAACAGGGATATCATCATTTTCGACACTTTTAAAACGGTTTGTGCCAGGGACGAAATATCCAGGGGTTCACTATTTCTAAAACCTCTTAAAATGGCAGACCCTTTTACCTCACCAATCATTTCGAGCGCTTCGTATTCTTCAAGAGGGGCGATACGAAATGATATATCCTTAAATATTTCCACAAAAACGCCGCCCATTCCAAACATCACGGCGGGGCCGAATTGCGGGTCTCTCAGACCTCCAATAATAACCTCCGGGGCAGGTAGGGCCATTTCTGAGACGATCACCCCGATTATCTTTGCATCCGGGCGGTTTTTTTGGACGTTATTTACGATCTCCGTGTAAGCATCTCTGACGTCTTTCTCGTTGTGTATGCCGACCTTAACGCCGCCAACGTCGGTCTTATGGCTGATGTCGGGGGAAACGATCTTTAGGACGACGGGAAAACCGATTGACGCCGCTGCCTGAACCGCATCACTGGGAGAGGTTGCAACCCGATATCCGGGTGTTGTTATTCCAAACACCTTAACAAGTTCCCTTGCCTCCGGTTCAAGCAATTGAAAATGGCCTTGCCGTAAGGCCTCTTGTATAATGGAATGGGCGTTCTCTATTGCATCCTTTGATGCAAGCTCAATCATGGTGGTTTTCCCTTCTAACTCCTGGCCCGGACAAGTCAGTTTGTAGGCACGGTTTCAACCGTGCCTGGTTAATTCAATGTTTAGGAAATTCAATGCCGTTGTAGGGGCGTATTGCAATACGCCCCTACGTTGGTAAAAAATAAAAGTTGCCATAGGCCTAACTTATAAGTACCTTGCTACTTTATACTGCCCGTAAACACATAATCATTATTTGCCACGCCAACGTGGCAATTGATACAGGGATCGGCCTTGCCCGCCAGACGCGCCTCTCCGTCCGGCCTGTATTTTATCCAATACCAGTCGTGTCCCGGTGGATTAAAACCCTTTACCTTGTACATTACGGTAATTAAAAACAGTTTTTTATCTTCGGTATAGTTTTCCTTGATTAAGAGCGCCCCATCGGAGAAAACCCCATTTTTGCACCGGATGGTCTCCAGCGCGGTATCATTTACGTACAGTTTGAGCATATTGCCCGGAGGCATGGTGCTGTCGTAAAAGCCTTCTTTTCCCGGCCACGAAGCGTAGCTTTGGTATGGGTTTTCAACCGTTATCAATTTCCACAATTCCCGGGCGTCTATTGAGGTGTCCTTACCCAGTGTTTCTCCCATGGAAATCCTGGAATAGATAAGGAAAAAGGTAACTATACACACGGTGGCAAGCGCCCACGGGGGTAATTTATTATGAATAATTTTCATACACTACGACTAAAAAAAGTTTTTATACGGTACTTGTTATTGATTATCTTACAAAATTTACAGGGTTTTTTTGCCTGTTTTTATCCTTTTTGCGTTATTCTATTGTGCTTTTATTTTATCAGTCTTTTCAAGGCATTCAAGGGAATTTAATACTTGTTTATTTTTATCTAAGTGAATTTGCATTGATTAGTTCTTCCATCAATTTCCGTATCGTTTCTTTCGCCAATTCTAGCTCGTTTTTGTATGGCTCGCTTTTGTTTATTTCAATGGACCATACAACGTTTCCGTTTCTGACGTCGATGCATTCCGCGCTAAAAGCCACTGTCCCCCGCTCATAAATGGGCATGTTTTTTATCCCAAATGCGTCTATTTTGCCAATTACGACGGCGTCTGTTTTTAGTGTCTTCTGTATGGTGGCATAATCTTTCTCTCCGGCGAGGTTTTTCTCTTTTACCCCTCCTACCTTAACCTTGTCCTTCACCTCTGTACGGGTTAAAACGGTATAGGCGCTTATTCTTGACATCTCATTGGAAAAAATGTCCGCGAGCATTTCACCTGCGTCTGGATTCGGTATTGATTGAATGACAAACCCTTGTACCCCTTCAGCCTGGATGGATTTGTCATCAAAGCGCAATACCGCAATAGTCTTAATTTGGTGAAAGGAATCGTCCAGGTTGACGTCTAAGGTGCTTTTGGTGGTTGTGGAGCATCCGGTGCAATGAAGAAATGCCAGCAGGCTCAGTATCCGGAACAAACAAATCCATTGTCTACCCGATATTCGTTTTGTGAAATTCATTTCCATGATATTTGGCACACTAAGATTGTTTAAGGGGACTTTTATAGATGCAGGATGTGAAATCTTCAGCAAGGTTTTTATGCGTGTAACGACCCAACTATGTATTGATGACACAGGGAATTGTATTTTATCTAAGCGGGTTTTTCGGATGGCATAGGCAAACTCTGCTTGCAGCGGCTGATTAATTTGTTGCTTTGGAACTTTTCAACCTTTGTAGAGACGCACAATCATGCGTCTCTACATGGGCCGCAAACAAAGGTTGCCAAAATGTTATTGTTGCTAGCAATAGTAACAGCCTTCTATTGCCCTTATGATCAAGTAGACGCTTCCACGTCTTATTCCTTTATCTTTTTGTTCCTGTTCTGTACGTAAGCGTCCTGCAAGGCTACATAAGGGTCGACAGCGCCAACCGTTATGCTTTCATACGTGGTTCCCTTGTCAATCGAAACGTCATTAACCGTTTCGTAGGCGCCCCTTCCAACACTTTCTATCGGGGTGAGGAAGAAAAACGAAATCCACGTTGTCGGATTTAAAGCTAGATCTCCTACATATCCTACTGTGTCCCGCACCGTTGAAGGCCCGATGACCGGCCAGTTGATGTAAGTGCCGGATGCCACCTTGTATTTGGCTAGGGTTTGGCCAAAATCTGCATCGTGCATTTCCATGTTAAATTGTGATTTTGCAGGGTCAAAAAAACCGGCCAAACCAACGGTGCTGTTTATCATAAACCTGGAAATTTCAATACCGGCGTTTGTGAATTTTGCCTGAAAAAGGCAGTTAAAAAAGCGTACCGGCATTTTTAAGTTAGTGAAAAAATTTCTGACGCTTACACGCGCTTTTTCCGGTATAATGAAATTGTACCCCTTATAAGCGGGTTTTAATCCATAATAATAGATTTTATCATTAACGTTATACATCGTCCTATTGAAAGACGGCAATGAATCTTTTACGGGAGGCGATTCCGTGTCTCCGAACGTCGGCTCTTCACCAGCTTCACCAGCTTCACCAGCTTCACTACCTTCGCTCGCAGCAACGCCAGCTACGGCCTGCTTGTTCCCCGACAGACCGCTAGCTTGTTCCTCTTTAGCAGGGATTTGTTCGTTTGCCGCTGAAGATACCACCACCACCCCTGCTTTGCCACCATTTTCTTCCTCTTGCGTGGTTTCTGTAACAGCTTTATTTGTAACACTTCCGCCGTCTTCGTTTTCGCCGTTTGACGAATACGACAAGATTTGAGATGGTTCTTTGTCAAAGGCCGCATCTATCACTACTCCAACGGCTGCGGCCTCTTTTTCCACGGCTTTACTGGACGCATCCTCATCGGAAGGGACGACGTCACGCTCTGCTGCCTCAGAATCTCCCCGCGCCGCGGGAAGTGTTCCTTCGCCAAAACATGCCAAAAACAAACATGCAAATGTAAGGATGACGTATTTTAATACCGTAGATGTTCTCATTTCCTTTCTTGCTCCTAAAATTATTGGGATTTTTCTTTTATGCGTACGACAAGGTCCGCATACGAGGATTTTGTTAAGATACTGTTAAATTGACTGCGATAATTATTAACCAGACTAACCCCTTCAATAATCACGTCATATATCTTCCATGCGCCTTGATTATTGAGCATACGATATTCTACGAAGACATCGGTACCTTTATTGGTAACCAGCTTAGTTTGCACGCAGGCATATTTGCCGTCCATTTTATCACTCATGAGAACCACTTTTTCACCGGAATAGGTGTCTGTTTTTCCGATATAGGATTCTTTGAGAATGTCGGTAAATAATTCAACAAACCCCTTTTTTTCTTCTGCGGAGCGGTCTTTCCAATATACGCCGAGGGCTCTTTTTGCCATTTCTTCAAAATGAAATATGAACGATATCTCTTCCCACAATCTTTGCCTGCGCTCCTGTACCTTGTCATTTCCCTTTAAGGCGGGGTCCTTTAGTACGGTCAAGCCTTTATCTACCGTAGACATAAGTAGGTTTGCGGCGTCTCCCGCCCACAAAAAAGATGAGGTGTAGCTAGAAAAAACAAAGACCAATAACGCAATAAATGCTATTTTCCTGTGCTTCATTTCCCTTAATCCTTTACCTTCCCAAAAATAAAATTCCCAATTAATTTTTCAATATCGAGTGGAGGTTCCGTCTCATGCAACGCTCCTCCCGGACCAACCAGCTCGTCCGATCCTCCCGGCGTAATTTCTACGTATTTTTCTCCTAAAAGTCCTTTTGTGCGGATAGAGGCGATAGCGTCTTCCTGTAGTTTTATATTATCCCGGATTAACAAGTCCACTTCAGCTTGATAATCTACCAGTTTGATATCCTTAACCTTGCCGACCTCAACGCCCGATATTTCTACAACAGTATTTTTTTTCAGTCCTTTTACGGAGCTAAAAACGGCCTTTACCTGGTAATAATTATCTCCCCAGAGGTTGATCTTTCCGAGCTTTACCGATATGTAGCCCATACAAACTATACCAATAAACACAAAAATACCTACCGCAATCTCTGCATCAAACTTTTTCATAACTATTTGTCACTTTCTCTACCATTGGTTATTTGGAAAATATTTATTTTACCGAAATGGGCCCTTCCAATTCTCCGTAAATAAACTGATGTATCACCGGGTCTTTCGACGCCTGTACCTCTTCCGGTGTGCCAACGGCAATAATCTTTCCTTCATAGAGCATTGCGACCTGATCAACGATAGAAAAAATTGCCGGTATTTCATGGGTAACGACGATAGCAGTAAACTGGAGGCTCTTTTGGCATTCCCGAATCAGGTTGTGGATTGCCTTGCCCATCAGGGGGTCAAGGCCCGTCGTCGGCTCATCAAAGAGAACAATCTCCGGATGCATCACCAGACACCTGGCAAGTGCCACCCGCTTTCTCATGCCACCGCTTATCTCGGCCGGGTATTTGTTCTCGGCTCCGGAAAGCCCAACCCTGGCCAGTTCCTGAAGCACTGCAACGCGGATTTCGGATGCCTTCATCTTTGTCTTTTCCCTGAGGGGGAACGCTACATTGTCAAAGGTGGTCAGGGAATCAAAAAGCGCTCCACCCTGAAAAACAATTCCGAAACGTTCTTTTAACCGTCTCAGTGCTTTTCCTCTCAGTCTGCGAATGTCCTGATTATCAATCATCACCTGCCCGCTGTCCTGCTTCATCATGCCCATAATGTGCTTCAACAATACGGATTTTCCCTTGCCGCTACCTCCAATCAGAGCCAGCATATGCCCTTTTTCGACTTTTAGGTTAACGCCGCGAAGCACCTCATAACTATTAAAACTTTTATGTAAATCAATAACCTCAATCATGATGCTCATCAGGTGACCAAAATAGAAGTCAAAAAGTAATCACATATCAGGATGACTACAGAAGAAATTACTACCGCCTGGGTTGTTGCTTTACTCACACCTTCTGCGCCATAGCCGGTGTGATATCCCTTACAACAACTTATCAAGGATATTAATAAACCGAAACAGAGTGATTTGTAGATACCTTCCAGGACGTCTTTTGCTTCGACAAAATCCCTGATTCCACCAAAATACGTTCCGCTGGATATACCAGTAAGCCCTGCCCCAACGCTATATCCACCAAAAACACCAACCACCACAAATATTGCATTCAAGAGCGGGAGCGATATAATACCCGCCAGTAAATTGGGAATAATTAAATACTTGTAGGGATTTAACGCCATAGCATCTATCGCGTCAATTTGCTCGGTAATTCGCATAATGCCAATTTCTGCTGTCACCGCGGAACCTGCCCTTCCCGTAACCATCAGGGCGGAAATCACGGGCCCCAATTCCCGAATCAACGATAATGCTACGACGGGGCCCAAACTTGTTTCTGCGCCAAATTTAACCAGCGCATAATACGTCTGTAGCGCAAGAACCATACCCGTAAACGCACCGGTCAAAACAATGACGGAAATGGTCTTTACGCCGATGAAGTTGACTTGTTTAATAACCCTTCCAATGAGGTATGGGGGAAAAACCATCCAGAATAAAGATTCTGCGAAAAAACACCCCATCCTCCCCAATTCTCTTATGAATCTGTGTACTATATTTCCAAGCGCTTTAAACGGAATAAATACTACAATCATCTTACTTTATAACCAATCCTTGTCAAATTGATAAAGGAAATATTAAAGCATTCTCCACGAATATTGTCAAGAGGAGAAATAATGATGTTAAAGAAATAATTACTATGAAAGAACATCTCACTTCGATTAATCTACCAATGGTTACCGCCATTGCAATCACTTCATGTAAATTTTTTAAACATTTCTTTTTGTTTTAGGAAAATTTATTCAACTTTGTGGGAAATATATACTCATTCAATGGATGCGGTACCACCTACTTATTTAAAAATACATCACTTTTTATATATATGTAAGTTGTTGTATATGTTGATGTTGTGTATAACTGATACATTGGTTAGATTTGGATTGTTTGTTTGGTATTAGGATTGCTTCACTCAACTGGCGTATAAAAGTATTTTATCTGTGCAGGAAGGGAGGTTGTCCATGATTACAGGTTTATATGTTGGCGCAAGTAGTTTGGTGAGCCAGGGAAATGCCCAGGAAATTATCGCCAGAAACCTTGCTAATGTAAATACCGTCGGATACAAGAAGGCCGTTCCGGTATTTCAGGCGTATCTTTTCAATATGCAAGAGGGTGATGTGACAAGTAAGAAAGGCATTGGAAATAAATTAGGTAATGAAGCGATAGATTTTTCCTCAGGCTCGTTGGAGTATACCGGTAACGACCTTGATATGGCAATAAAGGGGGATGGATTTTTTACCGTCCAGACGGAGGATGGTGTCCGCTATACGAGAAAGGGGCAATTTACTCTTTCCCGTGATATGAAGGTCGTCACCCACGAAGGGTGGCCGCTTATGGGCAACGGCGGTGAGATTCAAGTTCCCAAAGGCGCACAGAGCATTACGGTAAAAGCGAACGGCGGTTTTTCAGTAGACGGCAAGGAAATTGACAAGGTTAAGGTTGTGGAAATCCCCAACGTAACTGATCTGGAATCGGTAGGGGGTTGTCTTTATAAGTTGTCTGACAGGGCTTCTGAGCCGGAAATTTCAACCAGGGCAGAAATAGCGCATCATCATATTGAAAAGGCCAATGTAATTGCGGTCGATGAAATGGTTACTATGATTGCAAATATGAGAAGCTACCAGGCGGGCAGCAAGGTCACCGAATCCATTAACCAATCGCTGGAAAAGATTATTAATCTCGCTACATAAAAACAACAAGGAGACTATTTATGATACGCTCACTTTACACAGCAGCTACAGGTATGAAGGCACAGCAGCTTTTTTTAGATAATGTTTCAAACAACCTGGCGAATATTAACACGACGGGTTTCAAAAGAAGCCAGGTCTGTTTTCAGGACCTGCTCTATGATAAGAAATACATGGCCGGCTCCGAATCTACGCAGGGATTTGAGATTCCTTCGGGAATTTCGCTGGGCGGTGGTGTAAGGCCGATTGCTACGTCAAAGATATTTACACAAGGGAACCAACAAACTACCGGACGCTCCCTGGATATGGCCATAGAAGGGAATGGTTTCTTCCAAATCAACCGTCCGGATGGTATTATTGCGTATTCACGGGACGGTTCGTTTGAATTAAATAGCAAAGGTGAAATAGTAACGGCAGATGGCTTGCCGTTATCTCCATCCATTACCATCCAGGACGCCGTGGAGATTTCCATTGGAACGGATGGAACGGTGTTTGTAAAGGGGTCAGACGGCAGCCTTCAAAATGTGGGGCAAATAATGCTGGCCAATTTTCCCAACCCATCGGGGTTAGAGAACACCGGAAAGAATCTGTATATTGAAACTATTGCATCAGGCGCCCCAATAGTTACCACGCCCGGTGAACAGGGCGCCGGCGGAATTTATCAAGGGGTGCTTGAAAATTCCAACGTTGAAACGGTTACCGAGCTTGTCAATCTCATTACGGCGCAACGCGCCTATGAGATCAATTCCAGGGCAATTAAGGCAAGCGATGAGATGTTGTCTACCATTAACCAGCTTACTTAGTACGGCAAGCCCTCCTTCGATTCCCGTTAACAATCGGGGTTGAATGGATTATCTGTGAAAAGGGGCTTTTTTTCGGCAACACTTAAACTTTAATATTGGGATTTTTCGCTTATGAAAGTACATATAATAGTCGCTTTTTTTGCCGTAGCGCTCTTCGCTATCCATAATGTATATGGCGGAAAGATCACCATTGAACTACAGGATAGGGTGGTATTGCCTGAAAAACAAATGGTACTGGGAGACATTGCTTATGTTTCATGCGGTGATCCGGTACTTTTGGAAAGGGCTAATAATATTCTTATCGGAAACACGCCTAATGTGGGGAACGTTAGGAGGATTGAAACGGCCATCATCGCCGCGCGCCTTATGGATGAGGGCATCAATCTGAATGAAGTTACTTACGGAAGCGCAACGGCCACTTTAGTGTCCGTGAAATCGACGACGGTGCGAGGAGAAGAAATGGTGAAGAAGGCAAGGGAATATCTTGCGGAAAAGATGCCTTCCTATGGCAATGAAATTGTTATTGAATCTGACCGGGTACCGGCAGACAAGATACTACCCGCTAACGATGAAGACGTCAGGCTCGAGGTGTCACCGGCTGAGGGGAATCGGGATAGGGGTAATGTCCAGGTCTTTGTTCGCATATTCATTAAGGATAAACAATACCTGAAAATACCCGTGTTTTTCAACGTTCGCGTGTATGAGAACGTTGTTGCTGCCAGCAGGAAGATTGGCAGAGGGGAGATTCTGGCGGAAGACGACCTGGTGGTTGAGAGCATAGAAACGACAAAGTTGTTGGCTTCAACGTTTAGTTCCATTGACGATCTGGTCGGAAAGCGTATCACCCGCTTAATTCAACCATACACGCCGATCACACCGGAAATAATAGATAATCCCCCCCTTATTAAAAGAGGCGAGTGCATCAAGTTGTTACTTCAATCAGGTAATCTCATTGTCGTTGCAAAAGGTGTGGCTAAGGAAGACGGCCATCTTGGGAAAATTATCAAGGTAAAGAATATAGATTCGAAAAAGGAAATTCAAGGCAGGGTTGAGGACGCATCAACGGTTAAAGTGATAATGTAAGGCAGGAATAATAAATCCGGAATAAAACGTACGAAGATTCAAAAATGGCATATAAAAACACTTAACGTAAAGGGCTTACTTATGAAGAACACACTCTTATACTGTTTTTTTGCAGGTATGGTAATTGTGGCCTTCAGTTCAGGCGTACATGCCGATTCGCTTTGGAAGAAGAGGATCACCACCAACTCTAATATGTTTACGGATAACAGGGCGAGATGTGTTGGTGATATTGTAACGGTAATCATTAACGAATCAACGGCAATCACGGGGAATGAAGACTCCAGTGCCGATAGTCAGAGCAGTCACAGCGTGCAGGTGGACCCGTCACAATTTCTTACGCAACCTATGTCAAAAATAACAAAAAACGTAGGCGGTTACATGCCAAATTTTACGGCGGATTCCAGTCACAGTTTTAGCGGGCAGGGTGCTTACGAGAGCAATCGGAACATTAATTTGGAGCTTACCGCGGTCGTTACGGAGATACTTTCCAACGGAAATTTGATTATTGAAGGGAATCGGGATGTAAATATTAACGATGAAAAATACAATATTAAAGTATCGGGGATTGTTCGTCCCATAGATATTAGTATTACAAATATGGTGCTTTCATCATCGATTGCAAATGCCAATATAATACTAGAGGGCAAGGGATTTCTGACCAGGGCGGGCAAACGAGGGTGGTGGAATCGGGTTGTCGAGGTGGTATGGCCATTTTAAGTGATGGTTAACAGAAGGGTGATAAACATGATTAAGCATAAAATATTTGAGATGCAGTTTTGGATTAAATGTCTTTTGGCAATGGTAGTTACCTTAACCGGCCCTTTTACTACCTTGCTCTGCCGTACGACACATGCGGTTGTGCGCGTAAAAGACGCGGCTTACGTTCAAGGCGTCCGTGAAAACCAGCTTTACGGGTATGGATTGGTGGTCGGTCTCCAGGGGACAGGGGATAACAGCCAGATATTCAAGGTTACCAGGCAGATGGCTGTAAACATTTTTGAAAAATTAGGTATGCTCATTCCCCAAACAGACTTTTTTTCACGTAATGTTGCAGCGGTTATCGTGACGGCCAACATTCCATCCTTTGCCAGAAGTGGAGACAAGCTCGACGTCACTATCTCTTCCATTGGCGATAGCAAGAGCCTGGAAGGGGGTATGTTACTTCAAACTGCATTACAGGGCGCTGATAACGAGGTGTATGCAGTGGCTCAGGGTCCGTTGTCTATTGGCGGTTATAATGTGGCGGGGCAGGCCCAGTCTACCCGTAAAAATATATCTACCACCGGGTACATTTCCAACGGCGCTATTGTGGAAAGGGAAATACCGTCATCTATTTTAATCGGCAAGTCTTTGAGTGTCGTGTTGCGTGCTCCTGATTTTACAACGGCAACCAGGTTGGTGGAGGTTGTCAACAATCTCTATCCGAATTCTGCAAAGGCGATAGACTCTGCCGTCGTCAATGTTACGCTGCCGAAGGATTTTCAATCGGAAGAGATGGTGGTGAAATTCATTGCTAACATTGAAGAATTGTATATCAAACCTGATGCCATAGCCAAGGTGATTATTAATGAACGGACGGGGACGATTGTTGCCGGGGAAAACGTTAGGTTGTCCACCATTGCTATTGCACACGGGAGTCTGACGATTACGATTACCGAAAAGCCTGAAGTATCCCAGCCAAATGTGTTATCGACAACCGGTGAAACAACAGTGGTGCCGAGGACGAATATAAACGTCTCGGAAGGGGAAAAAGGCTTGCACATCATCAACGAAGGGGTAACGATTTCTGAAGTAGCACACGCCCTTAATGTGTTAGGGGTAACGCCGAGAGACCTGATCTCTATTTTCCAGGCCATCAAGCGGGCCGGGGCGCTTCATGCTGAACTGGTAATTATGTAAAGACGGTATTAAAAGGAGGTCTGGTATGGAAAATTATTCATCAATCAATCCCTTGCTTATGTCTCAGTCTCCGAGTATTGACGCGCTGAAAAATATACAGCAGCAAAAAGGGGAGCAAAAGGATGCGCAGAAAGACCTTGCCGCCCTCAGGAAGGCCGCTCAGGATTTCGAGTCTGTTTTGATAAACTTTACCTTAAAGGCAATGTGGGATGCCGTTCCAAAAACCAGTTTGTCTGAGGAAGAAGGCTCAGGATCTGATACCTACACCGATATTATGCAAACAGCCCTTTCGCAGGATATTGCGGCAAAGGGGGGATTCGGGATTGCTACGACACTTTATAACCAATTGATACGTGAAAAGGGGTTGCTGCAGAAGGATATATTGCCGGCTTTTTTGGTAAAAGAAAATGGCCGAACCAATCAGACTGAGGAGGTAAAAAAAGCGTATGGTATCAGCATTAAAAGAGATTGCGAGGGATAAAATGAAACCACTGGATGAATTACTTGAGACGTTTGAACGCCTGGCAGCCACGTATGATACGATTCTTGAGATTGCCGGAACAAAACACCGCCATCTCTTGTCCGGTAACATCGAAGGATTGGAAATGGTTTTGTACCAGGAAAAAAACCAGATAGAAATTGTCCAACTCCTTGAAGAGAAAAGGCAGCATGTTTTCGGTAGATATTGCAGGGAGCAGGGCATACTGGGCAATAAAATTACCATGAGAATACTGATGACTCGCATGGACAGCCTGCACAGGGAAAAGGTCAGCGCATTACTTGACAGATTAACACAATCCATACAAAAGATACAGACGGTGAATGAGAGAAATGCGGCCTTAACCCGGTTTTCACTGGAGGTTACGGAGGATATTCTGGATGTATTTAGTCCGAAAGACTTTCAATATCCGATATATCATGCTACCGGTAAGATGCAGGGCAGAGGATTATCTACCGTTTTAATCGATACGGAAATTTAAGAAATAAGGGGGAGTTTATGTCTTCTGATATGCAAATTGGTATGAGTGGTCTGTTAACTGCCCAGCGCGCCATGCTGGTGTCTGGCCATAATATATCAAATGCGAATACCAAAGGTTATACACGGCAGACAGCGCTTCTGGCGGCACGTCTTCCTGCGGTCACCTCAAAAGGTACGGTAGGGCAGGGTGTTGAGTTGGCAAAAATTATAAGACAAAAGGATACCTACTTAAATAACCGGTTGAGAGAAATTTCGTCGTCAATGAGCAACGTATCCACGAAAAGCCAGTACCTTAGGGAGTTGGAGACCCTTTTTAACGAGACAACGGATTCCGGCATAAACAACGCGATGTCGTCTTTTTTTGAAAGCGTTAACGGCTTATCGCAAGACCCCGAGAGTATCAGTTCCCGGGCAGTGCTTCTCGAAAAAGCCAATACTTTGTCGGAGGCCTTTAATAGAATACCGACCGAACTTGACCAGATGAAAACCTTTATCAAGCAAAACATAGAAAGTAAGGTTGAGGACATAAACACCTTGACGGCAAATCTTGTAGACGTAAATATGCAAGTATATGCCCTCAAGATTAAAGGCCTTGATTCTAATGACTTGCTTGACAAACAGGAACTGTTATTGCAAGATCTTAGCAGTATTACCGATATTACGGTGCAATTTAGAGAAGATGGGACGGTGGACGTTTCGACCGGAGGGGGCTCGCTTGTTACAGGCGCAAGCGCAATAAAAGTTTATTATAACGAGGATGATAATGGAAAAATTACCATTACCAACTCGAATGGGATGGCCAAATACGTTTTCAATGGTGGAGAAATGAAGGGTTTGCTGGACTTGTACAATACCACAATTGTTGACTATAATACAAAGGTTAACACCCTGGCTTCCAACTTAATAAGCAAGGTGAACGAGCTTCATAGTGAAGGTGTGGGATTATCAGGTGGCTTCAGCACCATAAGGGCATCAAATGCCGTGACGGACGTTAGTAGCGCGCTCAACGACGCTGGATTGTCGTTTGACATGACCAGCGGCGACATTTATATGACCGTAACCGATACAACAACGGGTGAAGTAACAAAGAACAAGATTGCTATTGACCCCGCGTCAGATTCTCTTACGGACGTTCAGGATGCGATTAATAATAGCACAAGCGGTCTTGCCGGTGATATTACGGCCTCTATTACCGATAAAAAGCTTCGCATTGTAGCACAGGGTGGTTATGAGTTTAATTTTTCATACGCGTTGGACCCAAATCCAGGATCGGTGGGAACAAGTGTGGCATCGGTATCCGGCATATACTCGGGAACAGTAAATGACGTTTACACGTTTACCGCCCTGGGAGCAGGCACCATTGGGCAAACGAGCGGCCTTCAGATTGAAGTGAAGAATAATAGCGGCGATACCGTAACAACCCTTGATGTGGGTAGTAGTTATACGGCGGGAACTACCCTGAGCGTCGCGGATGGAATTACCCTTTCCCTTGCAGATGGCGTCATTGCTGTGGGAGATGAGTTTTCACTGGACGTTGTAAGTGATTCCGACACTACGGACGTCCTGTCGGCGCTGGGGATAAACACCTTTTTCAGCGGCACGGATGCATCTGATATTGCGGTAAACGATACCATAAGCGACGACGTGTCCCTCATTGCGGCTTCAACGGGCGAGGTGGGGAATAACACCAATGCCTTGCGTATTGCCGAATTGCAGGATTCCACCAGCGCAGTGTCTAACACCACATTTGCCGATTACATGCACCAGATAACTTCAGGTCTGGGAGAAGAAGCGCGCAACTCTTATAAACTGGAGGAAAACTATACCGTTATGCAAAAAAGCCTGGAAAATCGACGTGATGAAGTGTCCGGCGTCAATATGGATGAGGAAATGATTAATTTGGTGAGATTCCAGCAGGCGTATGATGCATCTGCAAAATATATCTCAATGGTTAACGAGCTGGTGAACAGGTTAATAAATAGCGTTGGCTAAATTTAGGCTGCCTTTGGCAGCGATTGTATTCTGTTGTCGATGTTAATGTAGAGACGCATTGCATGCGTCTCTTCTCCGTACACCCATTAATTGCATTACACAAGACGCATGCAATGCGTCTCTACAAAACTCCTGTGCGTTAAATTTATTATGAGGTAAACAACCATGTCAGTCAGAATAACCCAACAGAGCATTAACCGCAGCACCCTTTCCGATATTACCTTGAACTTAAAGAAAATGCAGGATATACAGGAAAAGTTGTCCAGCGGAAAGCAAATAAACCGTCCATCTGATGATCCATCTGCAACGAGAAAAATCCTCGGATTAAAGACGGAAGACCTCCAGATACAGCAATTTCTCAATAACGTGGCCATTGCAAAGGAAAACATAAATTATACGTCTGACGCGCTGGACGGCATCCATGAACTACTCGCGAAAGTTAAGTCGTTAGCCGTTCAGGCAGGGAACGATACACTCGGACAGCCGGAAAGACAGATTATAGCGAGCGAGATAAATCAGTTGACAGAATCGGTTATACAGTTTTCAAATACGACGGATAGTAGCGGCAGGTATGTCTTTTCCGGCACAAAAACCCAAACGCTTGCTTTTGCCGCGACACGGGACAGCGTGGGAAATGTAACCGCAGTTTCCTATAACGGTAATAATGAGGCTATTCAGTATCAAATTGGTCCACGCACACAAATGCAAGTTAACCTGCCGGGTGGTGCTTTTTTTCAGGACAATCAGTTCTTTTCGACGTTGATATCGATGAGAGATGCCCTTAAGGCACAAACGTTTGACCATGACGCCTTTTTGGGGCTGAAAAAAACGTTGGATACGGCTTCAGATACCCTGTCAACGGAGATTACCAAATTTGGCGCAAAGCTCAATAGGCTGGACATAACTACAAGCAGGTTTGAAAACTCACAAATTATTTTGAAAGAAATGATTTCCTATACAGAGGACGTGGATGTGGCCGCCTTGATTATGGACCTTAAACACCAGGAAACGGTTCTCCAATCTTCGCTGGATGTGGGGGGAAGGATTATTCAGCCTACATTGCTCAATTTTCTGAGATAGAGGTTGTATAAAAATTAATCCTATTGTGTAACAATGGTGATATCTATTAAGATGCTGTATAAAAAAACAACAAACCTTATTGCCTCGCTTTATGATAGCCCCACCTTGGTCAAAATGGCTTTGTAGCAAACTACTTAGAACTTTTTGCACATACCCTTTAACTACCCCATAACATGATGTGTTATGCCTTTGTTATGCACGGAGAAAAGTCTTTCCTCCTGAAGTTTCCCCCTAGAATAATTATTTTTAAATAATCATTAACTTATTGATTAAAAACAATGTATGATTGTTTTGGCTTTTTATATGGCATTGTTTCCTCTATAAAGGTATGATGTTTGCTAAACCTCTAATAGGGATTTTGTGGAATAATATTAATAAAACCTTTAAAAATTAGAGGAGATATGTTATGTTAATGAAAGAAAATGGTCAGGCAGTAGAAGGCAAGGGAGCAAATTTATTTGCAGAGAAATGTAATAGGTTAAGTATAAATAAGGAAAACATTATTACTTTTGAAGACGGTATATTAGGCTTTGGCGACGTGAAGCAGTATGTTCTCCTTCACATGGAGGAATGCCGTCCTTTTGAGTGGTTGGTTTCCGTGGATAACCCCTTTGTTTCATTTACCATTCTGAATCCTGCCCCGTTTTTTTCTGATTATAGCCCGTTGGAGTCTCTGGATATTGCTTCTCTTGGTTTTGGAGATGCAAAGAACGTTGAAACGTTTTGTATCGTAACGCTTGGTAAAAGCGCTGCAGACGCCACGATGAATCTTAAGGGTCCTCTCCTTATCGATATGGAAAAGAAAATAGGAAAACAGATAGTAAGAACAGAGGACTATTATAGCTTGCATCATCCACTCGTTAGAAAATAACGCATGAAAGTTACCGGGGAGATTCCTAACCTGACGGACTTGCTGTAAAACATTCTGGAAATGGGAAGATGTTTATGATGAGATATACCCATTAGCATCTTCCCGGTTACCGGGAAACCTTTAATAACTCTGCGCGTAAGGGGTATTATGGGTTTCATGCGATGTGTTTTGTAAGGGGAGTTTTGTCTAAAACATTTTGAAAAAAGGAAAGCGGCTATGGCAGACACAATAAAAAACACCTTAACTGATTCCGTTCCCGGCAATAATTTTTCCAAGGAAAAAGCGAGCACCTTTGAAGCGAGCGTTACGCTTGCAAACGCCAATATCGAGAAGGGGAACTGGGATGTAGCTTATTCGTATTTAAAGACCGCCATAGAGATAAATCCTAATTACGCTGAGGGGCATAACCATCTTGGGGTTTACTATACCAGAAACAAAAAATATACGGAGGCGATCAATAGCTTTAAAAAGGCATTGCAGATTAATTTTGCCTTCGTAGACGCGCATTATAACCTTGCTAACGTGTACATGGAACGCAAGGAATATGCTATGGCGCTTTCCCATTTCAAGGAGGTTGTGCACGCTTCACCCGGTGATTATGAGGCCTACTATCTTATGGGGACATGTTGTATTAACGATAACAATGAAAAAGATGCCGAATCCTTTTTTTATGAATCCAACAGGTTAAAAGCCGATTATGCGCCGGCCGCTATAAACCTTTGTAAGATACTGATTAAAAAGCAGGACTATACCATGGCTAAAAACACCCTGTTTTTTCTCCTGAGAAAGGATGCTTCTCAACCTGAAGTGCACTTTCTCCTGGGGCTTATCTACAAAATGCAGCAAAAATACCCGAAGGCAGTGCATCACTTCAGGGAGGTTGTGCTGAAGGATAAAGACAACGCTGAGGCCTACAACTTGCTGGGAGAATGCTGTGTAGAAATGAATATGGATAAACAAGCGGAATCTTTCTTCGTTATGGCATTAAAACTGGATATGTCCTACATCAATCCATTCGTCAACCTTGGAAACCTTTATTACAAACAGAAAAGATATACCGATGCAATCCCTTATCTGGAAGAATATCTGAAAACAAAAGAGGCTTCCGACAGCATTAACGCAATCTGGTCAGACACTCCGGTTAAAAGCTCCGAGGAGATAGCGCCCCTTTACAACCTTTTAGGCTATTGCTACAAACAAACGAACAACCTCACAAGCGCCCGAGTTATGTGGGAAAAGTCATTGTCAGTGCGCCCACAGCAGCAAGAAATACAAAATGAACTTGCCCAGTTGCCGCAGCCAACCCGCATCCACAAAAAGATCAGCCTGGTGATTGAGTAGCTTTTTTTGTTCGTGAGTGGAAGCGTTATGCCATGCTACCGAAAAAACATGCGCCAACCGGCGTGTTTTTAAGCAATACCCATAGGACGTTCAAAGGGATTCTATCATGACAACAGCAATCTCTCAGAAGATAAAGCACACCTACGAGGACTACCTTAATATCCCGGACGACAAGCGGTATGAGTTAATTGATGGAGAATTAATAATGACACCATCACCAATTCCCTACCACCAGTGGATATCAAAAAATATAGTGTATGAGATAGAAAAATTTGCCAGAGAAACGGGCGCAGGCATGTTGTTTAACGCGCCATTCGACGTGTTCCTTGACAATGAAAACGTCCTGCAGCCTGATGTACTGTTTATCTCAAAAGAAAGGGCTGGCGTAATTGGTAGAAGGAATATTCAGGGCGCTCCCGACCTGGTAGTTGAAATACTTTCGGAGTCTACCGCATACTATGATCTGGTGAAAAAAAAGAGGCTGTATGCAAAATTCGGAGTGAGAGAATATTGGATGGTAGACCCTGGTGGAAAAACGGTAGAAATCCATTCCCTTAAGAATGGGGCATTCGTTCTTGACAACACTTTTTCTGAAAATGACGAACTCGTGTCACCACTTTTTCCCTGTCTGAGGATAAGGCTTTCTACCGTCTTTGCTTTTTTGTGAGGACAGATATGATAATTTCTAAGAAAATACCTGCCATTGCCGGTCTTAAGCAGGGAATTAAAGTGTTGCAAAAAAGGATTCCTTGCCTGATATCCGTTTATTGTTTTGGCAGCAGTGTGCAGGGTTTTGCCACTCCTGAAAGCGATCTGGACATAGCTTATCTTTCAGACAGGCAGATTACTAACGTCGAACGATGGGCGATACAGGAAGAGATAGCTTCCTTGCTGATGAGAGACGTTGACTTGGTCGCATTAAAAACAGCAACTGATGTGATGAAATTTCAAATTGTTAATAAGGGAGTAAGAATATTTGTAAAAGACGTGAAAAAAGCTGAACAGTTTGAAGATTTAGTCTACAGTCTTTACCTTGACCTCAATGAACAGAGAAAGGGCATATTGGAAGATATTTATAAAAGAGGCTCTATTTATGGATGATATTGTCTTGAATAAAGCTTCCATAATCGAAAAATGCATAGAGAGGATTAAGGAAGAATATGTCGGACATGAAGATATATTTGAAGAAAATTATACTAAGCAGGACTCCGTTGTTTTGAATCTTGAAAGAGCCTGTCAGGCGTGTGTAGATTTAGGAATGCATATAGCAAGAATAAAGAATCTTGGAGTTCCTCAAAGCAGAAGCCTTTAAAATAGAGATTCAGAAAGATGCTATTCAATGGAAAGATTAGACCTTAAAGGTAGAGACGCCTTAAGGGCGTTAAATACCTTGAAATGACAGACCGGAGAAACGACACCTCTCATACCTATAAGGAAGAAGTGTCTCAAATTATCTATAGTAAGATACCGGCGTATTTCTTGCTTATGGAGAGTTTGTTGGAAAGGATTAAGGATAGCATCTAAAGGCGGACCGTTTCATTAATAATCTCAAAATTGCCCATGCATACCAAAAGAAGGAGTTGATTCTCATGAAAGGAATAGCAGAAATAGACCCCGTGCTGCTTGAAAAGAAATGTTATACGTACGAGGATTATGCAAAACTTCCGGAAGGGGTGAGGTATCAGCTCATTGGAGGACAACTCATTATGACGCCTGCACCGCTTATTTATCACCAGGAAATATCAAAACGACTCGAATATTTACTCTATGAATACGGAGAGCTTAGGCAAAAATTGGGAAGAGTTTATTATGCCCCGGTTGATGTATATCTTGAGGATGTGGAGGCCTATCAGCCGGACATAATCTTTATTTCAAACACGAGGATTGACATAATAAAGAAAGAAAAAATAGAAGGGGCACCGGATATAATCATAGAGATATTATCCCCATCAACCGCTTATTACGATTTGGTGTATAAAAAAGAAGTTTATGCAAGGCATAGAGTAAAAGAATATTGGATAGTTGACCCCATAGGGAAATGGATTGAGTTGTATAAAAACGATAACGGCGCTTTTTTGTTGGCCACAAAGGCGCGTAAAGGTGAAAGTATAAGCTCTGAAGTCCTGGCTGGGTTTAAGGTGGCGTTAGATGCGATATTTGGGTAAGTCACAATGCATTTTCGCCAAACTTTATTATTTGACTTGGTAGTTGAAAGATGGATTCCGATGCGTTTTCTCTTTTCTTTGGCACAAGCAGTGATTACCCGTTACAAGGTTTTTGCAAAACTTTAATCAAAAAGTTTACCCGCTTCAACACAGTTGGTTTATTGAGGTAGCGGGAAAACTTTTGGTAGGAAATACTATAATTTTGAATCGGTAGGAGAAAATTGATTAATGACTTACAAAATTTTAGTTACTGGCGGTGCTGGATATTTAGGTTCAGTACTGGTTCCTGAATTATTAAAATTAGGGCATAAAGTAATAGTGTTAGACAATTTTATGTTTGGGCAGAATTCGTTACTTGAATGCTGTATGTATGAAAACCTTGATGTTGTAAGAGGGGATGCAAGAGATGAGGATGTATTAAAACCTCTTCTGAAAAACGCTGATTTTATTATTCCTCTGGCGGCATTGGTGGGCGCTCCACTCTGCAACAGAGACAAAGTAGGTGCTAAAAGTATTATTCGAGACGCAATAGTTTCTTTAACAAAACTTATTTCGAATGAACAAAGGATCGTTGTACCTACAACAAACAGTGGCTATGGTGTAGGCCAAAAGGGTGTCTATTGCACAGAAGAAACCCCGTTAAACCCAATTACACTTTACGGAAAGCTAAAGGTTGAAGCAGAGGGAATCGTACTGGATAAAGGGAATTCCATAAGTTTTAGATTAGCTACAGTATTTGGCATGTCTCCAAGAATGAGAATCGACCTATTGGTAAATGATTTTACCTATAGAGCTGTTAAAGATAGATTTGTAGTGATTTTTGAAGGGCATTTTAAGCGGAACTACATCCACATTCGTGATGTGGTACGGGCGTTCATTCATGCTATAGACAATTTTGATACCATGAAAAATGAACCATACAATATTGGTTTATCAGATGCCAATCTATCTAAATTAGAACTTTGTGCAAAGATAAAAGAACAAGTCCCTGATTTTGTGTATTTAGAGTCGCCAGTGGGTGAAGACCCTGATAAAAGAGACTACATCGTATCAAATGAAAAAATAGAGAAGACAGGATTTAAGCCAATCTATTCGCTTGAAATGGGAATAAAAGAACTCATCAAAGGATACAGAATAATTACAAACAGCAGATATAGCAATGTTTAAAGAAGCACGGATTTAAATTACGGGACATAACAGGCTAACACTATTGAATAACTTATCGAAAATTACAGCAGCCATTCTTGCAGGAGGGCTTGGGACACGTCTCCGCACGGTAGTATCCGGCCAACCGAAGGTACTGGCAAAAGTAAATGACCGTCCTTTTATGGCTTACCTGCTGGATCAGTTAAGTCAAGCAGGAGTTAAAAAAGTTGTGTTATGTACAGGCTATTTAGGAGAACAGGTAAAAACAACTTTCGGCAAGTCCTATAACGGTCTTGCGCTTTCATATTCCCATGAGCAGTCAGCGCTTGGAACCGGAGGCGCTCTTAGAATAGCGCTCCCACTGTTAAAATCAGAACCCGTGTTAGTCTTAAATGGTGATTCATTTTGCCAAGCCAACTTTATTTATTTTCTGAACCAACACATTACAAGGAAGGCGACCGCTTCTTTACTTTTGACGGAGGTACCGGATATTGGTCGTTACGGCTCCGTCCAGTTGTCGATGGATGGAAAAATCATATCTTTTGAGGAAAAGGGAAAGAAAACTAGGACAGGATTAATAAATACCGGGGTGTATCTTTTAAATCAGACCTTTCTAGAATCAATACCAAAAAACACAAGTGTTTCGCTGGAGCATGAGATGTTTCCCTCGTGGATTAACAAGGGGCTTTATGGCTTTCGGAGCAAAGGAAATTTTATTGATATTGGAATACCACAAGATTATGCAGCAGCAGGGGGTTTTTTTAAGAATAGTGGGTAGGTATCATCCATAAACTCAGGAGGGAAAAATGATTATAAGCAGAACACCTTACCGTATCTCCTTTTTTGGCGGTGGGACTGATTACCCGGCATGGTATCAAAAACATGGTGGGGCTGTGCTGGCTACGACCATAGACAAGTATTGCTATCTTACCTGCAGATATTTTCCTCCTTTTTTTGAGCACAAATTTCGTATTGTCTGGTCAAAAATTGAAAATTGCTCTGATACTCAGGAAATTAATCATCCTGCTGTGCGTGAAATCCTGAATTTTTTGAAACTCGAACGCGGTATCGAGATACACCACGTTGGCGACTTGCCGGCCAGAAGCGGTATGGGTTCAAGCTCTTCCTTCACCATTGGGTTACTTCATGCCCTCCATGCACTGAAAGGTTACATGCCCTCCAAACATCAATTGGCAAAAGAAGGCATTTTTGTTGAGCAAGAACTCCTGAAAGAAACTGTTGGTTCGCAGGACCAGGTACTCGCGGCCTATGGTGGATTCAACCAGATTCTTTTTCTGCAAAACGGTGAAATATCCGTTCGTCCGATAGTTTTGTCGTTGGAACGGCTTAACGAGCTTAATTCACATCTTATGCTGTTTTATACGGGTATAAAACGCACTGCCGCTGATGTTGCAAGCACCTATGTTAATGGTATAGAAGAGCGCAAACGTCAGTTACGCGTTATGAAGGATATTGTGGAAGAAAGTATTTCGATCCTTAATAGCGGCAATGATATTACCGCTTTTGGAGAACTGATGCACGAATCATGGCTGGTTAAGCGCAGTTTAAGTTCTCATGTATCTAACCCACATGTTGACGGAATTTATCAAAACGCTATTGCTGCTGGTGCAATTGGCGGCAAGTTAACCGGAGCAGGAGGTGGGGGGTTCTTATTACTCTTTACACCACCAGATAAACGCAAAGCTGTCAAGGAAGCGTTAAACAATTTAATTTACGTACCTTTTAAATTTGATTTCTCCGGGAGTCAGATTATCTACCATAATTTTGAAGAAGATTATTCAATCCTTGAAAAAGAACGGGACCATCAAACTATCATTACATCGCAAGAACTTGAAAGTTATAACTGCCAGGCATTGTAAAAAATTTAATTTTTGTAGCAGAGTTTAATTATGCATAAGAATCCACATGAAGAATCATTGTATCAAACAGATATTCAAATGCTTGAAAATAAGGCCAGAAGTATCAGAGCAACCTGTATTAAGATGGCTCATGACGGCAAAGAGGGACATTTAAATGGGGCTTTAAGTTGCGTTGATTTACTGATCGGGCTATATTACTGCTGGCTTAATATTACACCTGAAGATCCAAAAAGAAAAGACAGAGACCGTTTCATATTCAGTAAAGGACATGCGTGTTCATCTCTTTATGCTGTAATGGCTGATCGTGGCTTTTTCCCCAAACAGTGGATATCCAGGTATGCCCAAAATGATTCCCCTTTACCAAGCCATCCCTGTATTCACGCCCTTCCGGTTCTTGAGAGCTCTTCCGGAAGCCTGGGACATGGGCTTGGTATAGCTACTGGCATGAGTTATGGTTTGCGTATGGATGGAATAAAAGCAAGGGTGGCGGTTCTTATCAGCGATGGAGAATGTAACGAGGGAAGTACATGGGAAGCAGCTACTTTTGCCGTGGCAAATAAACTCGATAATCTGTTGCTCATTGTAGACTATAATGGGATACAGTCGGTAGGTCGATCAGATAACCTGATGGGTTTCACATCACTGGAAGAAAAATACAAGGCCTTTGGCTGGGCTACCCGAACGATAAATGGAAACAATATCTCAGAGATTATTGAAACGTTAAAGGAATTCCCTTTTGAAAAAGGGCGCCCGTCAGCAATTATTGCAAAAACCGTAGCGGGCGCTGGTGTTAGTTTTATGGAAAATCAGGTGCTTTGGCATTACCGGGTGCCATCCGGCGAAGACCTTAAAAAAGCTTTGCAAGAGTTAAGAGCATTTCCCCTATGCACGGGGTTAAGTGTATGAGAAAAGCATTTGCAGATACACTTACACAGATTGCAGAGCGGAATCCTCGTGTTGTTCTTGTTACGGGCGACCTCGGATTCCAGGTCTTTGATGAATTCCACGCACGATTTGGCCCACGCTATATAAATGTTGGCGTTGCTGAGGCGCAAATGATTTACACAGCCGCAGGACTTGCCAAGGTTGGTTGGCGTCCAGTAGCGTACTCTATCGCTTCGTTTGCAACAGCCAGACCTTTCGAGCAGATTCGCTATTGTGTAAGTTACCCGAATTTGCCGGTTGTTATTATAGGCGCAGGCAGGGGATATCTTTATTCAACCAGTGGTGTTTCACACCACGCCGCAGATGACCTTGCACTTATGTCCGTGCTGCCTGGGATGACAGTAGTAGCACCTGGAGATCCGAACGAGGTAGCACAGCTTTTTCCTCAACTCTTTAATCTGCCAGGGCCTTCATATTTTACCGTTGGCCGCTTTGGTGAGCCGTCGTATGAAGCCTCTGAACCAGCAATTCTGGGGTGTGCCAGGCTTCTTCGTAAGGGAGAGCAAATAGCTGTTATTGGTACTGGAGAAATAGCCAACGAAGTGCTGAAGGCATTGAAACTGCTTGAATCGGAAAAGATTTTTCCAGCCGCATATCAGATGCACACAGTAAAGCCTTTGGATACGAACACGTTGAATTCTCTGGCAAAAGAAGTCCACACCGTGGTCGTGGTTGAGGAGCATGTCCCCAATGGCGGATTATGGGCCGCCGTAAGCGCATGGCACGTAAGTGCCGAAACGACTCCTAGAATAATTCGGCTCGGTCCTCCTGACAGTTTTATACTTGGGAATTTACGGCAAGATGAACTTAGGCGGCGTCTCAATTTTGATGCCAATGCGATAGCAAACACCTGCCGCTTGTTGTGGAAGAAAAAATGAAAAATCTTTAAGGAGGAAATGATGTATCGCAAGATTTTAGTAACAGGTGGCTCTGCTGTGGCTGGTAGCGCCTTAAAATCCATAACAGGCGACTACCCGGAATGCGAGTTTTTTTTCATAAGTTCAAAGGACTGTGACCTGACCAACAGGGATAAAACCATTGCTTATGTAAGTGGTTTACAGCCGGATGCCATCATTCACCTGGCGGCAATTAGCGGCGGTATAGGTCTGAGTATAAAATACCCGGCGACTCTGTTGCGGGATAACGTGCTGATGAATTTTAACATCCTTGAAGCAGCCCGGCTGTGCAACGTGAAAAAGATTGTTATGACCCTTACCACCGGTATGTATCCTGTGAATGCGCCGATTCCCCTTAAGGAAGACTACATTCACAACGGTTATCCCCACGAATCGAACTACGGTTCTTCGTTCGCCAAGAGACTGGTCGATCCTGCCATCAAGGCATATCGGGCCGAATACGGTTTAAATGTCATAGGTTTGGTGCCAAACGGAATATTTGGTGAAAACGATAACTTCAATTATGACGATGCCCCCATGGTGCCAACGCTTATCAGACGCTTTTATGAAAACAGGGATGGTAATTCAAAAATAGTCATCTGGGGCGATGGCACTCCCCTTCGGGAATATACCTATGCAAAGG
>CAYJPZ010000004.1:0-3073 GCA_964372185.1 uncultured candidatus Brocadiaceae bacterium | reverse complement strand
AAAATAGTCATCTGGGGCGATGGCACTCCCCTTCGGGAATATACCTATGCAAAGGATGTTGCCAGGGCCTTCATGTGGTGCCTGTTCAACTACAATGATGCGCAAGTACTGAATATTGGCACTACAGAGGAGCTTTCTGTAAAGGGAATAGCATATCTTATCGCCAACTACTTGAATATTGACGCCAGTCGTATTGATTTTGACACAACAAAACCAAAGGGAATATTCAAAAAGAGTGTCGATAATTCCCGCTTTATCAGTATCTCAAAATTCCAATACACACCCTTTAAGATAGGTTTGGAAAACACCATCAGGTGGTTTTGTGATACCTATCAGAAATCCCCCGGAAGCATAAGAATGGCAGGTAAATGCAGAAGCAACTAAGCCGCAACTATTATTTGGAAATAATCAATGAAGTACAGAAAACTGGGTAATACTGGAATAGAAGTATCAGAAATCGGGTTTGGTACGTGGGGGCTAGGTGGCAATGCATACGGTCCGGTCGATGATAATATCTCCAAAGCTGCCCTGCGCTTTGCTTTTGATGCCGGGATTACTTTCTATGACACCTCCGATTTGTATGGCAACGGTCACAGTGAGGAAGTTCTGGGTGACGCACTGCACGACGTCAGAGATAAAATTATCATTTCTACAAAAGTTGGTTTGCTCCCCCATACAGGCTTCGAAATGCCATGTGACTTCTCACCATCTCATATAAGACAAGGATTGGAAGCCAGTTTAAGGCGATTGAGGTCAAAATATATCGATATCTATCTCCTGCACAGCCCAACTATTGCAATGTTGAGAGATGATAGCGCAATTGTTGCCACACTGCAAACCCTTAAGGAATCGGGAAAAATACGTGCTTATGGGATTTCAGCAAGATCTCCTGATGATTGCCTTGCATCGATCCAGGAATTTGATTTTAAAGTAGTCCAGGTAAATTTCAACATGATTGATCAGAGAACTATTGATAATGGTCTTTTTGATTTAGCTTTTGAGAAAAGGGTAGGAATTATTGTACGAACGCCTTTATGTTTTGGATATTTAACAGGCAAGTTACATGGAAACGAAAAATTTGAGGGAATCGACCATCGGGCGAATTGGCCGGTAGAACAACTGCAAAGATGGGCTAAGGCACCTGATTTATTTTCGTTCCTGAATCAAGGGAAAAATCGCACTCCGGCACAATTAGCGTTGAGGTTTTGCCTTGACCACAAAAGCGTCTCAACAGTTATTCCTGGTATGATGCATCGTAACGAAGTCAAAGAAAATATCCTGGCTAGCAGTCTTGAAGCACTGAATGCCGAAGAAATGGCAAGGATTAAACTGATATATGAAAACACTATCTTTTATGACAATACTGCCAAACAAAGAAGGTAAACTATGACTCTTCAAGATCCATCACGGTTTTTGGAACCATCAAGGACAACAACAAATGAAATTCAATTTCGGGTTAGTTTGGAAGATTATTTTTCAAACAGCATTGGTAACAATGTCGAGAAATTGCAGAATTTTACCAAATATGTACCGACGCAGGATTTGAGGAAATTCCTTTGCAGGTATGAGCTTTTCAGAAAAATTCTGCATGTTCACGGTTCAATCGTTGAGTGTGGTGTTCTCTATGGAGGCGGTTTAATGGCATGGGCGCAGTTAAGTGAAATTTTTGAACCATTGAATCATCTGAGAAATATCATTGGTTTTGACACTTTTACAGGTTTTGTATCAGTTTCTGAAATGGATAATACCGGCACTGCTTTTCAGGGGAAAAATGGAGGATTGGCAATAGATACTTATGACGATTTGCTAAAAAGCATTACCTTGTATAACAAAAACCGTTTTCTCAACCACATAGAAAAAGTCAAATTGGTTAAAGGTGATGTAGCCGAATCTCTCCCTAAGTTTCTAGAGGCAAATCCACATCTTGTGGTTAGCCTATTGTATCTTGATTTTGACATATACGAACCTACAGTTGTTGCCCTTAAGCATCTAATGCCGAGGATTCCCAAGGGAGGCATTGTTGCTTTTGACGAACTAAATCATGAGGTTTGGCCTGGTGAAACAATTGCGGTAATGCAGGAGATAGGTATAAACAATCTAAGGATAGAAAGATTACCTTTTGGTTCTACCATGTCTTATGCAGTAATTGAATAGCCGACTTAATATCAAAAAAATGATGAAAAGTTTATATATACTCTCAGTAAGAAGGAATTTCAAATGAGGATTATATTAATCAATCCACCAATACCTGAATATATGCCAAATAAAGAATTTATACCTCCACCATCATTGCTCTATTTGGCCGGAGTTTTACAGAGAGCGGATTTTCAGGTGACTATATTGGATTTGAATACCTATAAACCGTGGGAAATAGTTACTGATAATACGGATATATTCTTAAATAACCTTATTGCTGAGCAGATTTCTGACTTAAGACCATCCTTAATTGGAATAGGATGCCTTTTTTCCGGGCAATTTCCATCAGTACTGAAACTTTCCGAGTCAATTAAGAATCGCTTTCCCACCATTCCCATTGTGATCGGGGGGATGCATCCGACTATTTATCCGGCTGAAATTCTTAAGAATTGTCCATCCATTGATTACGTGGTAATAGGTGAGGGTGAGGAGCAGATGGTAACTTTGGCAAGTGCTATAAAGAGTACTTCTTTTAAGCAAATCGAAGGTTTTGCATACCGAAATAACGGAATAATTGTGGTTAATCCCAAAAAAACTTTTATAGAAAAACCGTACGACCTCCCATTTCCAGCTTACCATTTAATTGATTTTGAAGATTACTATCACGATACATCTCATTGGCACAATCCCAAAGAGTTATCCTTCCACATGACAGTTCCTATTATTTCCAGCAGGAGTTGCCCAATGCAATGTAATTTTTGCTCTATGTTTTTGGTCATGGGGACAAAGATAAGAACCCGATCACCCGACCATGTTGTTGATGAAATACAATTACTTTATGATAAATATGGTCAGAAACATTTTTCTTTTATGGATGATAATATCAATATTAATAAAAAGCATATTATGGAAATATGTAAACAAATTATGCAGAGAA
>CAYJPZ010000003.1:15578-56830 GCA_964372185.1 uncultured candidatus Brocadiaceae bacterium | reverse complement strand
GAATGAGACCGGAACGTCGAGTATTTCCGCATAGTTTAATGCCTGCTGTAATCCTGTGCCTACGGAATGATTGTTGTCCTTTGCTTCAATAACAGCAATTGGAATATTTGGCTTGAGGTAGAGAATAAAATCGGCGCGCTTTCTTTTGCCCCGGACGGTCTTGTTGCCTTTAACAAAGATTCGTCCGTCGGTAAAAAAGACCTCTTCACGGACTTGCCTCTCAATATCCCATCCGGACTTTACCAGCGCAGGCAGGATAAACTGTGTGCATATATCTCTTTCTGACAACTCTTTTTTATTACTCATGTGTTCTCTGATTTTCTCCAATGCTGGTTGTTCACGGACTTATGGAAGAATAGCCAAGACCAAACACATTGCCCAATCACGATTATTATACCAACCGGTACTCTGCAAAAGACAGGTTAATTAACAACGATTTACCCTGTTTCCGATGAAACAAAAGAGGGTACCGGCAAATCCGTAACCCAATTGGGAAGGTCGGCTGGAAATGGCAATGCAGTCAGCCGTCCCTACGGGACTAAAAATCCTGCCCTCCGGTCCCACCGATAAATCGGTGGGCTATTTCCATCTGTCCCTACGGGACAAAATGCACATTTACAAAAATGTGGGAATGCACCAGATACGAGCAGCAGGCTGGAAGCCTGCTGCTACTAGAGCCATTTTGACGGTTGAGGCGACTCGTTCAACTCCGGCATGGAAGCCTGAGATACGGCTGTTTTCTCCGTTGCCGTTTCGCTGTATTCTTCGGCGGTTTTTCTCTGGACGAGAAACTGCATCTCAAATAGTCTTTTGTACAGTCCCCCGTGAGCAAGGAGGGTACGGTGTTTTCCCATTTCAACAATGCGTCCCTCTTCCAGGACAACGATTAAATCCGCGTGCAGGATCGTTGAGAGCCGGTGTGCGATTACGAAGGTTGTACGGTCTTTTACCAGGTGATAAATGGCGTTTTGGATGAGTTGTTCGGTTTCCGTGTCTACGGAAGACGTCGCCTCGTCCAGGATAAGTACCCGTGGATTGGCAAGGATGGCGCGGGCGATGGCAACACGCTGTTTTTGTCCGCCGGAAAGTTTTACGCCGCGCTCGCCTATCACTGAATCATATCCGTTAATCAGGTCTTTAATAAACCCATGGGCATTCGCGGCGCGTGCTGCGTCCTCAATTTCCTGAATAGAAGCGCCGGTGCGTCCATAAGCGATATTTGCCCGAACGGTATCGTTGAAGAGAAACGGTTCCTGAAGCACCATCGCCATTTGTTTGCGGAGTGAATGGAGCTTAACGTCCTTGATATTGTGGCCGTCAATCAGAATTTCCCCCTTTGTAGGGTCGTAAAATCGCGGAATTAAGTTTATGAGGGTGGTTTTACCGCCGCCACTGGGACCGACAAAGGCGAGCATCTGTCCAGGAAGCGCCTCTACATTTATATCTCTCAAAACCTCCATGCCTTCGACGTAAGAAAAGTGGACGTGCTTGAATTCCACCGTCCCTTTTACCGGCGGCAAATTGATTGACGCAGGGGCGTCTTTCAATTCATGGGGCGTATCGAGCGTCTCAAAGACCCGTTCGGTGGAGGCGATGGCGCGCTGCACCATGCTGTAAAAGCGGGTTAGGCCGGTAATAGGGTTATACAGCATCTGCAAATAGGGGAAAAATATAACAAATGCCCCTGCGGAAAGTTGTCCCTGCAACACCTTGTAACCACCCAGGCAAATGACGAAGACCGCCCCCACCTCGGTTATGAGGTCCGCAATAGGCCGTAACGTTGCGACAATCCTTAACGTCTTTACGTAGAGGGCATAATTCTCAAAATTTTTTTTCCTGAAACGATCCATCTCCTCGTCCTCCTTCGCAAATCCGGCAATAATCCTGATACCGGAGACGTTGTCCTGGATGAGGGCGTTAAGCTCACCGGTTGTGTCCCTCACGGAACGAAAGATGCTTCTTATCTTTTTGCCGAAATGATAGGTGCAGAGGGAAATAAATGGGCAGACGAACAGGGCGATACTGGTAAGCTGCCAGTCAAGTTGCAGGCAAAAATAGAGTATCCATCCGAACTTCAGCATATCGGTAAGGAAGGTGATGGCCGGTCCGACGATGGCCTGCTCCAGGGAGTTAACGTCATTCATAAGACGGCTCATGATGTCGCCGGTCTTATTATTTTCAAAATATCTGATCGGGAAATGCTGGATGTGGTTATACAGTTGGTTCCTCATGTCATAGATAAGCCGTTGTCCTAATTCAGTGGTCATAAAGCCGTGCGTCAGGGTGATGCCGCTGCTGGTGGCATGGATAAGCATAAAACTTGCGGCAAGAAAAACAAGGGTTACTAAGGGGGCGCTGGACTGCCCAAACCAACGGTTGTGAATGTAATGAGCCGCGGAGGTCAGGGGTTTTGAAAGCGGAATGGTGCTCTTTTGTCTGGGGGCATGGGTCTCAACAGGCACGGACGTATCATTCCCGTCGATATTCGTGTTTTTCCCGTTTTTGTCCGCTACCCTGATTTCATCAACGGCGATACCCAGTATCTGCGTCGGTAAAACACTAATATAGGCGCTGATTGCCGATAGGATGAGTACGACAATTGCCTTTCGCCAATAAGGTTTCAAATAGCTCAGGAGTCTGATATAGGATGCCGCTGAAGTGGCTTTCGTTTTATTCATATCGAAGCGCCTCGATGGGGTTGAGGCGGGATGCCTTTCTCGCCGGATAATAACCAAAAAAGATGCCAACCATGTTTGAAAATAAAAATGCAATAGCTATCGAAGGAGTGGACAATAATGAAGGCCATCCCCCGAAATAGGAGACCGCCTTTGACAATACAATGCCGAAAATAACGCCGATCACCCCTCCGAGGGAACTTAAAACCGTAGCCTCCGTTAAAAACTGAAAGAGGATGTCCTTTTCCCTGGCGCCAACCGCCATCCGGATGCCAATTTCCCTGGTCCTTTCGGTGGTTGACACCAGCATGATATTCATAATACCAATGCCGCCCACGATCAAAGACACCGACGCGATGCTGCCGAGGAGGATGGTCATCGTGCGGCTTGTCTCCATGATGGTTGCAGCAAATTCAAGCTGGCTGATAACGGTAAAATCATTTTCTTCCCTCGGCCTTAACCGGTGGCGTTGCCGCAAAAGGGTGGTAATTTGCTTTATCGCCTCAAACCGGTCGTTGGCAGAAACCGAGGAGGCAAAGACGATACCAATATACGTTACCCCCATAATCTTTCTTTGAACGGTTGTGTACGGCATAAGGATTACGTCGTCCTGATCCTGTCCCGTGGCGGATTCCCCCTTGGCGCTCAACACCCCGACAACCTTGAAGGGTATGTTTTTGACGCGAATCCACTTGTCGATGGGATCTACATTTCCAAAGAGGTTGGCTACAACGGTTTGCCCCAGGACGCACACCTTTGTCATAGCCGTTACGTCTTTCTGGGCAATAAACCTCCCCAATTCTATCGGCCAATTGCGGATGATCTGGTAATCGGTTCCTACGCCGAACACAAAAGTCGTCCAGTTTTGATTTCCGAAAACAACCTGTGTGTTTGTTCTGATGCCGGGAGAAACATAACTGACGGCGCTGCATTCCTTCTCTATAGCCAGGGCGTCTTCCACCGTTAGCGTAATGGTACCCGTCGTGCCCCTTGTGGCGGTGTGTGTGGTGCTGATGGGAATGACAAGGAGTACGTTTGTGCCCATGCTTTCTATCTGTTTTTCAACCATCACCTTGGCGCCTTGTCCTATGCTCACCATGGTAATTACGGCGCCTACGCCGATAACGATACCAAGTATCGTTAAGGAGGAACGCAGTTTGTTTCTGGTAATTGCGCGAAGCGCTATTTTCAAAAGCACCGTCATAGATAAAAAAATCCTTTTTAGCAAGAGGGTATTATCCTGGATAGCCGCAGTCGCAAACGTAGGGACACGGTGCCCGTGTCCTTGCCTGAACTCGGGAAAACGTTACATCCGCAAATCACCAATATATGGACAAGACACCCGTGTTCCTGTTTGAACACGAAAAAACATTTGCATTCATATTTTCTGGCTGTTTCAGATTTGCGCCCCGAACCCATAAATCCATTCAGACAAAATCAACCCCTTTAAATGTGAGGGGACACGGGCACCGTGTCCCTACATCAGCGTACCCCTACTCTCCAGTGTGGGAGTGTCTTTTAATATCTTACCATCCTTGAAAACAATAACCCGGCGCGCGTATCTTGCAATGTCTTCTTCATGAGTAACGAGCAGGATGGTGATGCCCAATTTTTGATTCAGGGATAGAAAGACATCCATAACCTCCTTGCTGGTGGCGCTGTCGAGGTTTCCGGTAGGCTCATCTGCAAGGAGTAAGGTTGGATTGTTGACAATGGCGCGGGCAATGGCGACCCGTTGTTGTTGTCCGCCGGACAATTGATTGGGGTAGTTTTTTTCACGTTTATCCAGCCCCAGGGTCGTCATTATTTGGCGTATCCTGTCCAGATAGGTCTTGGACGCATTCTTATGATAAATAAGGGGTAGCTCAATATTTTCCAGCACCGTAGTTCGGCTTAGCAGATTAAAGTTTTGGAACACGAAGCCTATTTTTTTGCCACGGATTTCCGCCAATTTGTTCTTTGAAAAGCGCGATACGTCGACACCTTCCAAATAATACGCCCCTTTTGTTGGGCTGTCGAGACATCCGATAATGTTCATAAGGGTTGATTTGCCGGAGCCGGACGGTCCCATAATGGCCACAAAATCGCCTTTTTTAATAGCCAAAGAAACACCGCTCAGGGCGGCTATCTCGACTTCGCCCAGGGAATACGTCTTACAAACCGTTTCTAACAATACGATATTATCACCCATACGTTACCTTATTTATGTTGTATCCTGCGTGTCCCCCGTTGGCAGGGGCAGGGGGGTGTACGTTCAACTACCCGCTATTAGTGTTAAATTAGGTCTTTGGCGACATTTTTGTTCATGCGCAGGGACACGGGCACCGTGTCCCTACTTTGAAATGCAAATTTATGCAGTCTTTTCCTTTGTTTCTCCGCGCCGTCTGTGGTGAATTGTTACCCTTACGCAAACAGATACCCCTTTAATAACGTGTGCCGCGCCCCCAAGGAGCCTTTTGCTGGGTTTTTGTGGCTGACCCTGAAGATATCTCGGCAATGACCACCTCCATCCCTTCTTTTATCTCGTCCGATGAAATTTCAGTAAAATTATCGTCGGCAATCCCCGGTTTTACTACGACCTGCTTCAGTTTACCCCGTTCGGGCAGCCATATATGTGCGCCTGCCTTTTCTGAAGGTTTTTTACTCTCCGGCGCTTTTTTGCCCGATTCGCCTTTTAAAATACTTGAAGGTGTGTAGCGGAGCGCGGCATTGGGAGCCTTCATAACCTGCTCTTTCGAGGCTACGAGAATAGAGGTGTTTGCCGTCATTCCCGGCTTGAGCTTGAGCGCCGAATTGTTGACGCTGACGATGGTGTCGTACGTTACGACCATTTGAAATATAATCGGCGACATGCGTATCTCGGTTACCTTACCCTCAAAAACGTCATCCGGAAAGGCGTCAACCGTGAATTTTACCTCTTGACCTACCGCGACCATGCCGATGTCCGCCTCATCAACGTTGGTATCTATCTGCATGTGAACAAGGTCTTCGGCGATGTTAAAGAGGGTGGGTGTTTGGAAACTGGCTACCACGGTTTGGCCCACGTCCACGTTTCTGGATATGACAATGCCGTTCAGTGGGGAGACGATGGCCGTGTGTTCCAGGTCCGTCTTTGCGACCTCACGGGAGGCCGTCGCTTGCATCACCTGCGCCTCTGACAGTTTTACATCGGCCAGGCTGACGTGGTAAGTCGTCCTGGCTGCATCAAGATCGTTGATGGAGATAATCTTTTTTGCGAATAACTTTCGTTGGCGGAGGTAGTTTTTTCTGTTATTTGCGGCATTTACCTTTGCTTTTTCAAGAGATGCCGTAGCGGTGGCAAGGGCTGCCTCCGCCATTCTCACCTTGTGTTGGAAGGGGACGGGGTCGATTTGTGCCATAATCTGACCCACCTTAACGACGGAATTGAAATCGGCATAGAGTTTGGACACGAGGCCTGAGACCTGACTGCCGATCAACACTGTCCTCACGGGATTTATCGTGCCCGTTGCGGTAACATATTTGCCTATGGTGCCAACTTCTATCTTTGCCGTCTTATATTGAACCGTTTCGCCATTGCGAAATAATGTGAAATACGTTGCTATAATGGCCGCCAGGCAGATTAGTCCAATAATGATGTATTTTTTCATGATATAAGTTAAGATAATAAAATTTACCGGGGATAGCAATTACAAAAAAACCTCCTGTAATCGTAAAAACTACAGGAGGTTTTTCATGACAACCAATACCACTAACAACCGGCTGATATTAGTGATGTTCTTCTGTGATAAACTCCACCGAATCCTCGTATGAGTCTTTTCGGTATCCAAAGAGTGATACCATCGTTCCGGAGGCAAGCCCCGTGATCCACGCTATGATGAAGGTGATCACCACGGCCTTTATCTGTAATCCGGGAACAACGTTTTCCGCAATAAAGATTGCGGCCAAACCGCCCAACATACCCGGCATACCGTGAAGATTATGGACGCCGCAGGTGTCTACGCCCTTGAGGGCATTTTGTACGCGGGGTTGGAGAACCGCAAAACCGAACACGCTGACAATTCCTGCCACAAAACCGAGTATAAGAGCCGCTACCGGCGTTGTGTGCGCGCAGGATGAACCAATAGCTACGCCACCGGCCAGGGCGGCGTTTGCAATATCCTCGATCATAATCTTTTTTCTGATCATGGTGGTTGCAATGTAGGTTGCTATTGTTGCGGCGCAGAGTGACAGTACGGTGTTTACCGCGGCGGTGGGCATCCTTGATATCTCCGCCGGCGCAGCGCAAAAGGATGGCCAGAATATCCACAGTACCATACTGCCCAGCATTGAAAACTGATTGCTGATCTTGTCTGACTCTATCTTTTTGGTAAAATCCTCTTTGGTGGTCATCCGGACAATAACACCCAATCCGAAATAGGCGCCAAATTGGTGGATAACAATGGAACCGCCGGTGTCAATCAACTGTCCCTTTGGAATGAACCCCATTCCATTGTCCAGCATGATCCATTCATTAAGCATGTATGACGGCACGAACAGCATCGCCATGATGATGTACTGAGACATCTTCAATCTGCCTAAAAATGCCCCCGTAGCAATCAGTATGCTTGCCGCACAAAATTCTGCAAGGATAAACCGGTCCATCTTCAACTCTGCCGGTTCACCAAATATTCCCTGCGTTTTTAAGAACATATAGTAGGGAATAACTACGCTTACCGCTATGTACGTGGCGGTAACTGCGCCATAACCGTACCGTTTAACAAAAACCATCAAGAATCCGAAACCGACCATCAGCATGGCCATTACGTGTATGGCCTTGCCGTATTTCGTTAATTCACGGAACTCCTCTATCATAGCCGCACTAACCTCACCCTTGGGGTGTTCGCTGTGGGCTGGGGCATAGCCGGCTGCTGCCTGGGCGTGTGACCCGGCAGTGTTGCCGGCGACCAGCGTGTTTTGTTCCCCGATAATATCGGCAGATGACTGATCCGCCGAAGACCAGGTGTTCCAGTCACCACTTTCTGCCACCAATGAATGGTCTACGGCGCTACTTTCTAACGTTTCAACAGCGCCAGCGACTTTTATCGCTCCCAATAAAGGCATACACAAAAGACCAACGCATATTACGGCGTACAACTTCCAAAACCTTTTTATTGCCATCCTCTTGTCCCTCCTTTTCTGAAAATAAGTTTTAAAATTGTGTCTGATTTCCGCCACTTTGCCATATTTACTTCAGCTTTATTAATATCTATCACCTTGCCAAAACGATAATAATACCAACTACAAATCAGTTACGTAATGAAACGGTAATAAGGCAGTGTGTCACCTCCTTTGGGTTCTTTAATAAGGAATATCGAGGGATATATATATTCCATTTGACGATAAATATCAAGTGAAAAGTGCTATTCAAAAAAAATTTTCATTAAGAAAAGCAACCTAGTAAAAGCAGCAAAATATATGCCACAAAAACAAGGCGTGGCTCAAGGCCACTGAATAGCGGTAAAAATAATAAGGGTATACAAATATAAATGCCGTAGGCATGATATATTTAAGTATAGGAATTTTAAAGTAATCTCGTAGTGCAGGCTGGAAGCCTGCACGACTGTAGGGACACAAACAAGCCGCTGAAGGACTGATGTATGTAACGGAATTTTCATTTTATCTATATGGGTTTGCGGGTGGGTATAACGGTAAGGGATGTGCTGGCAATGTGACAGGGAAACCCACCCCTGCACCAATCCCAAGATTTGAATTTGGGAATTACTTGCCAAGTAACTGTGCTTTTTTGAAGTTGTAATCCTCTTCAGAGATGATACCCTCATCCAGCATTTCTTCAAGTTCTAATAACTTGCTGCTATCAATCCCCTTTTGTGATGGATTGTTGGAAAAGGGGGGCTGCGTTTGTGTGTGCAGCAGTTCGCCGAGCTTATGTTGATAATCTTCTTCCGATATGAGTCCTTCGCTGTAAAGCTCTTCCAGGTCTCTTATCTTTTCATCTGATAAGGAGGCTTTATTGGCAGGTATTACGGGAGTTATTTCTTCAGAAGGGTTTTCCGGTAAAGTAGGTTGTGTTTGTGCATCCAGCAGTTCACTGAGCTTAAGACGGTAATCCTCTTCTGTTATGAGTCCTTCGTGGTAAAGTTCTCCCAGGTCTTGTACCTTGTCGTCTGTCGAGAGGATGTTATTGGCGGTGGCGGGCGTTGTAGGATGCTTCTCTTCGGCGATAACCCCGGCTTCTTCCGGAGGCTCCCTTATGGTCTTCTCTTGAGCGCCAACGAAGGCCTCCCGCTTGCCGTTGTAATCTTCATTCGTAATGATTCCTTCCTGCAGCATTTCATCTAACGTTTGCAGTTTATCTTCCGGCATTAAATTGCTTTCTTCCGGGGGAATCTCAGTCACCACCAGTTCTTTTTTGAGCGGTGGTGGTTCAGCGCTTGCCAGGGTATCATGAGCATTGCTGTTTGCCTTTGCAGGGCGCTGTTTGATGCCTTCTAACTGCTGCATTAAGGTTTCGTCGTCTTCTAAGATCAATTGCCTTTTCTTTCTGTAGCTTCTCGGTTCAGGCAGCACCCCGAGATCCCCACCCTTAACCAACAAGTCTTTTTTTTGCTCGTATTCCTCTGCCGTAATAGCACCCTCCTCTTTTAGGGCAACCAATTTAGTCAGGTTCTCGTGCAAATCTTTAATATCTACAGAGGCTCCTTCCGTCGGCGGTTCCTTCTTCGGCTTCTTTTTGCCTTCTGAAGAGGAAAGCTTTTTCTGAGGAATTAGAGTACCCGGCGGTTCAACCTCAGCATTAAAATCTTCGCGAACGGGTTCAGGCGCCTTCGCGCTTTCTATGCGTTTCTCTTTCTGTGGTTTTGATGGGAACTTACGGGTTTTGGTTGGACGGTACTCATTTACGGCGTAAGTATCCCCCTCGATTTCATTCGTTTCAGTCTTTTTTGCAACCAGCCGCTTCTCTTCTATCGCAGCCCTTTCACGTTTTTTCTTAACCTTAATTTTCTTTTCGTCCTTACCGTCAAAGGGGGGAGAAAAGATTGAAACGGCCACAAAGGTTTCGTTGCCGGTATTGAGGAACCGGTGCACTGTCTTAAGGGGTACCTGCAAAATAGAGCCGGGTTTAACCACGTATCGGGTATCGTCGAGGGTGGCTATGCCACTTCCCTTCTTAACGTAGATAACCTCGTCGTGCCGTTTGTGGTAGTGCGGTTGTATTTCTCCGTTTGCGCGCACCTGAATCAGGTGCATGCTGGAATTTTTATTTTCACCGACATCGGTAATTTTTACCTCTTCGTTTTCGCCTAGCGGATTTTTTTCAATAACTTCTTCAATATTTTGAACATTGAAGGTAAAAACCTCCGGAAATTTCGTGGGGTGCTTTAACGATTCCACAAAGTTAGGGGGGTAATAATTTGCCGTTGAGCAACCCACCAGGGTCATAGCAATAAGGGGAAACATACGGTGAAGAAAACATTTGGAAATATTCATGAATTTAGGAAAGGGCGCACTGGTCGCCTGAAAATGGTCTCTTTGAACTCGGAAACGATGTAACTTGACTAATTAAAACAAAAGATATGAGGTATTGCAAGGAAGTATTTAGTGAGGCAGCACCAGTAGGGTGGGCATTGCCCACCTTTAGGTTAAAATGATAAAAAACAAAATCCGCGGGTATCTGCGTAAATCCGCGGCTAAATGTCCCTTGTTCCTAAGCCGGGGCTTTGGAACGTGGTGGATAGGAAAAGTGCCGCAGGTAGACGCGGGTGAATGTGGATTGATTAAAAGAATGAACTAGCCGCAGATTTACGCGGATGGACGCGGATTGGATAAAGAGGCTGCTTGTCCTCCGCTGGCGGTGGATAAGCCACCCGCGCCATGCATCTTCTTGTTCTCATGCTTCAGCCTGGGAATGAGGTGAAATAATACTGGATTTTATATACGCAAATTATTACGCCTAAAGATACGTGATTGACTTTCTCCCCCATTGTTTCTAATATAGATTGTTATGGACAAAACGAACAATGAGCGGAGGTTGTTTCTCAAAAAGGCGTTAACGATAGGCAGTGGTATTTGCGCCACCGGGGTAGCCGGGAAATACCTGCTGCATTATCCCGGTTTTTTAGCGCTGGGGGACGACGGCATACCCTCGCCTACTATCGCTCTTGCGCAAGACGATAGCGCTCATACCAGCGCGGGAGGGATAAACGCGACAACCGTTTCCAACATGATACACAAGTCCGTATTGCTGATAACAGGCGCGCCGTCACGGGAAAAGGCGTGGCAATCCCTGTTTAAGCCACACGACGTTGTTGGCATAAAACTGAATTGCCTTTCGGGAAAGACCATGTCCCCCCACGTTGAGGTTGTAGATGCTGTCATACAGGGGCTAAAGATGGCAGGGGTAAAGGACGGCAACATTATTGTCTTTGAGCGGATGAACCGGGAACTTGAAACGGCGGGTTTCCGCACCAGACGCATGACGGAAGGCGTTCAATGTTTTGGCACAAATGAACTACCCGGCGGTGGTTATGATGCCGAACCGCAGATGGCAGGCAGCGTCGGCGCCTGCTTCAGCAAGATCGTATCGCGGCTATGCACCGCCATAATAAACGTCCCGGTATTAAAAGACCATGACCTTGCAGGCGTAAGCGCGGCCATGAAAAACTTCTTCGGTGTTATTCATAATCCCAACAAATATCATGGCGATAATTGTAATCCCTTCGTTGCGGAATTGAGTACCCATCCTTACATCAGGGACAAGGTAAGGCTGATCGTATGCGATGCGATACTCGCGCAATACAACGGCGGTCCCGGCTATAAGCCGCAATGGACGTGGAATTATAAGGGAATAATCGTTGGCGCAGACCCGGTGGCATTGGACAGGGTGTGCCATCGTATCATTGACGAAAAACGAAGAGAGATGAAGCTGCCCTCTTTACAACAGGCGCACCGGGAACCCAAATACATAGCCACTGCCGCCCGGCTCGGATTAGGGGAAGACGACCTCTCCAAAATCAGGCTTGTCCCGGTATGAGCGCCAAAATTTGTTGAATTACGGCGTATTTGTTGGTAAAATGTTGTTTTGTGTTATTAAAAACTTTGTAACAGTTCAACCCCTCACTTTGAACCAAGTAAAGGAACTCACCCCTAACCCCTCCCTAGAGGGGAATAGAACGATTCCCCTCCAGGGAAGGGGGAAATTCTTAAAAGATGCAGTAATTTTTGTAGAATATAGGGTCATGTTGTTGTACATGACCTTTTTTTATGCAGGCAAAAAGAACGTGTGGTTTTTGAAGAAAATCTTGATAACTCAACGCTAACTCAAGGAAAATAAGATGTCATCATCGTTTACAGAAGAGCAGATAAAGCGCTACTCGCGGCACATCATCCTCCCGGAAGTAGGCGGGAAGGGACAATTAAAACTTCTCAATGCCAAGGTGTTTTTGGTGGGCGCCGGGGGGCTTGGATCTCCGGCGGCATTTTATCTCGCCGCGGCAGGGGTTGGCAAGATCGGCATTGCGGACAGCGACATCGTAGACTATTCGAATCTACAGCGTCAAATACTACACTCTACCGGCGATATCGGTCGTTCAAAGGCGATTTCGGCCAAAGAGACCCTGGAAGCGTTGAACCCTGACGTTGAAGTGGTGCCTTACACGGAGCGCCTCACTTCAGGGAACATCATGGATATCATTAAAGACTATGATGTGGTGCTTGACGGCGCGGATAACTTCCCCACCAGGTACCTGGTAAACGATGCCTGTGTGTTCCTTAAAAAGCCCCTTTCGCATGGGTCCATTTTCAGGTTTGAAGGCCAGGTCACAACGATTGTTCCTTTTGACGGCCCCTGCTATCGTTGCCTGTACGAAGCCCCTCCTCCCCCCGGCCTGGTGCCTTCGTGCCAGGAGGCTGGCGTGCTTGGCGTATTGCCCGGCGTAATTGGTTCCATACAAGCAACCGAAATTGTAAAGCTCATCCTCGGCAAGGGAGAGATACTGAAGGGCAAATTGCTTATCTATGACTCCCTAAGCATGGACTTCAAAAAGGTGAAGATACACAAGAATCCCAACTGCCCCGTTTGCAGCGATAAGGCCACCATCAAAGAACTCATCGATTACGAAGAATTCTGCCAGTTCCACGTTGGGTCGTAACTGTCCGGTTTGTTAAAACTACTTGAAACCACCGGTTACACAGAGTTCACCGATTGTTTTAGATGGTAGCAATTCGGCTCTTGGAAATATTCCGGGAAAACTATAAACCATGAAAGCCAAAAAAGATTTATCATATTTGTCCGTGCTATCCGCAGCAGCCTTGTTTGTCAGTGTGATTTTACTCTCGAATATTACGTCCGGGATATCCAGCGATAAAGAACTTCTTGCAGATACCGTTAAGCTTCAAGCAGAGATGGCGATAAAGAACGTGTCGCCTAAAGAGGCAAAGGAATTAATTGGCAATGAAAATGATGTATTTCTTTTAGACGTGCGCACAAAAGAGGAATATAACGAATCGCATATTAAAACTGCCCATCTTTTTCCTGTTCAGGAACTTGAACAAAACATCGACCAAATCCCCAAAAACAGAAATATCGTAGTCTATTGCACAAGCGGAAAGCGTAGCGCCAGGGCTTGTGGAATCCTAAAAAACAAGGGACTAAAGGCTCTCTACAATATTGAAGGCGGCATCCGCCAGTGGATGGCGGATGGTTATCCGGTGGAAACACATTAAAAACTTGGTAACAGTTCACCCACCCCTTACCCCTCATTGGAGGGGAATCGGTACATTGCCCGAATAGCCCTGTCAGGGTTTTAAACCCTGACAGGGTATTGGCACTTTAAAGGACGGGTGAATTGTTACGTGAAGTTGAATAAACAAAAATCTGTGTAATCAGCGAAATCTGTGGTTCCCTGTCTTTACCTCATTAATTTTTTTAAGCTATTCAACTCCCTATGGAAACAAACGAAAAAAAACTTGTAGAAATATCAGTTGTCGGTGAGGTTGCCAGTCCGCGGTCAGGCGGGCAGCCTTTTCGTATTACGCCGGAAGGAAAGCCCGTCGTTTTACCGGGACTGGGCGGAATTACGTACAACGTCAAAGTAGGCGACAACGCCATTCAGTGGGAGGCCGACCACGTAGAACCCTGTGTAACCGTGCGAAACAAAGACGTTGACGAAAATGGCGCATTAAACTTACTTGCCTGCATTGGAAATACGGCAAAGATCATCACCGGCGACGCAAAAGGCGATACGGGCATTGTTACCGGAAAACACGGCGGCATTGAAAACGTGCTGACTGACTTTGACGACGAAGCGCTGGATAAGCTTGTAATTGGGGACAAAATACACATCCGGGGCGTCGGCGTCGGCCTGGCGCTGACTAGGTACCCGCACATCACGCTCCTCAACATGTCTCCAACCCTTTTAAAGGCCATGCCCATCAGGGAAGACAAGCCGAAAGAAGAATTGCACATACCGGTCACCCACATCATCCCCGCAGCCATTATGGGCTCAGGGTTGGGCGCCCAGCATTGTTATCGCGGCGATTACGATATACAGCTCTTCGATAATGAAATAGCAACAAAACATCACTTGCAGTCACTGCGCTTTGGAGACATTGTAGCCATTACGGATACCGACCATACCTACGGCAGGATATTCAAGACCGGGGCGGTAAGCGTGGGCGTAGTTGTCCACAGCAATTGTGTAACGGCGGGACATGGGCCAGGGGTAACAACGTTATTTACCTCATCCACCGGCAAAATAATTCCCTACATCGACAGCAACGCAAATCTAGGCGCATATCTGACCATCGGAAGGTTTAGGAAGAAAGCAAAGAAGAAACGGTAGCCTCGTTTTTCAATTAAAACCGGTATTTATTAAATATATTTTATTTATTCTTTGCTTTGTTACACAATATCTGATATCATCTTAATCAGTTGTTTAGTTGCAATTTAAGGTCGTATATATATTCGCGTTATATTAAGGCTACAAAGTTACAACTTTGTGGCCTTTTTTTTTGGGAATTTTTTTAGATGTAAGAGGGGGTGATTTGGTATGGCACAGGGAACCGTGAAATGGTTTAACGACAAGAAGGGTTTTGGTTTTATTTCCCAGGATAATGGAGACGATGTTTTTGTACATCAGACTTCTATCCAGGGCGAGGGGTTTAGAACCCTTGCAGAGGGAGATAAGGTCGAGTTCGACGTTACGAAGGACTCAAAGGGCTACAAGGCTACAAACGTAGTCAAATTGTAAGTTTATTATAAAATGTTAAGGAGATGATTTACTATGGCAAACGGAACCGTGAAATGGTTTAATGACAAAAAGGGCTTTGGTTTTATTTCTCAGGATAACGGAGATGATGTTTTTGTGCATCAGACTTCCATCCAGGGCGAGGGGTTTAGAACCCTTGCAGAGGGAGATAAGGTTGAGTTCGACGTCATGAAAGACGCAAAGGGCTACAAGGCCTCAAACGTAGTCAAATTATAAGTTTATAACAAAAAGAGAACTCTTATATTTTGTTAGATAATTAACTACAATGGATATGTTTTATAAAAATATGGAGTAGTCACTTAGCTTATTATTACCATTACGATGTGAAAGCCCCAATATCAGTAAAAGGATATTGGGGCTTTTTTTTGCTACGCAAAAAGACATTCTCCTAATTTTTAAAATATGCTTGCTTTTCGGAATTGTTTTGGTACCATACTTTACTTTTATGTACGATTACTATATTAAGTAAACTAATAATCTGATAGTTCATTATGTAAACACAATACGGTCTTTTTTGATGTATTTACCGGTTTTTGCAGATTTCGGGTAAAATGAGTAACAGTTATCAATGGAAATGACGTCTGACAAGATTGAACACGCAATTGAACACGCGGAACACTTGATGCCCGATCAAGGGCCATTGCCATTCTTTGTTCACCACAACACCATTCATCACTTCGAAACATACGACTTTTTCGAAGGCGTTAAACAGGCCGGGCGCGCTTATGGCGCCAAGGCTTTTATGTCAGAAGAAGAGTTTCTCTTGTCGTTTGAACGTGGCCGCATTACGGCGGACGTGCTTCAGAAGAATATCAAAGAATATATTACCCATCACCAACTCAATATCCAGCCGGATCTCCTGTTTAAGCTCATGACGAAGAAACCTCATACCCGCCCGGCGCCGGATGAGAGGATTTTGCAGTTCGTAAACGACACGGCATATCAGCGACCGGGTTACTACAAAGAGGCGATTCAAATTACCCACAATCGTGATATCGACGAGCTGATGGGGCCGGTTCTCTTTCGGTTTCTATCTTCCTATTTTGACTTCGGCCTGGCCTATTGGCCCATGCCGAACCGGGAGAAGGGGTTGTGGTCGTGCTTTTGTGGAATGTACTCGAAGGGCGGTTTCTTAAAACCGAGATTTCTCAAGACCTTAAATCGAATTATTGCTGAAGTAAAACACTGCCCATGCGACGATGTTACCGCCCTCCTGCTTCAACGGCTGGCCATCCCCGACGAACACCTGGAAGACTATATGTTCCGCACCTTATACCGTTATAAGGGATGGGTAGGAACTATTAAGGCGCTTGATGTGACGCCGGAATGGATAGCAAAACACGAAATCAAGGCGTCCTTTCGAGAACTTGTTTCCGTTATTCTCGCCCTTGAACTTGCGGCTATCGAATCTATCTGCGACTTGTATGGACTGAAGATCCCTGTCTACAAACCGGAGTCTCTGTATGATCCGTATTTTGTCGCCTCCATCGTGAGCGCTTTGGGCGTCAAAAATAACGGTGCGTTCCCCAGAGAGGTTACCCAATTTACCTGCGAAAATTGCCAGGAAATTTGGCAGCACGCATACGAGGACACCTTCTACAATCAATTCCTTTCGGCGTACCGTCAGGGCGCTATCGAGGCAAAGCCGAAATACAAGCTTCCGAATTATCAAGTCTTTTGTTGCATTGACGACCGGGAGGAATCTTTCCGTCGCCATCTGGAACAAATAGACCCCGGCGCCGAGACGCTGGGCGCTGCCGGGCATTTCGGCCTTGACATGAAATTTAAGGCCGTGCCTGAGAAGCATTTCCGTAAGATGTGTCCCCATCCTTTGGTAACGCCATCGGCGAAGGTCTACGAAGAGGCCGTGACGCTTGAGGATGCGATGCCCAAAAAACTACAGATCTATGGAGAAGTACAGTGGGCAATTACACAAGCGTCAAAGACCCTTTTGGGGAGCTTCGCCCACACGGTTTTCAGCGGCCTTTTGAATTTCCTGCCGTATACCCTGGATGTCCTCTCTCCGAAGTACAGTTCCAAGTTCCGGAGGTATCTGGCATCCCACGAACCCAAGACGCGATTGGTTTACAAGAAGGAAAATAAGGAGAATGAAAAAGGATGGGATTTGGAAGGACGGATTGCCCGCGCCAGGTCCATACTCAAAGGCAGTGGGTTTTCCGACAACTTTGCGTCATACGTATTCGTTTTGGGCCATGGATCAAGCAGCCTCAATAACCCCCACGAAGCCGCCCACGACTGTGGGGCTTGTGCGGGGGGCCGCGGTGCGCCCAACGGACGTATTTTTGCAGCTATCTGTAATGAGCCGGAAGTGCGCGCGGGGCTGGCGAAAAACGGTGTAATCATACCGGATTCGACCCGGTTCATCGGCGGATATCACAACACCTGCAGCGACGAGGTGCTTTTATTCGATCTCCCCGATCCCATAGAGCCGCGCCTGCAAAAATATATAGACTCGATTCGCCGTGCGGCGGCGTTGGATGCAAAAGAGCGCTGCCGGCGCTTTGACGAGGTGAAGACGGGACTGTCGGAAAAGGCCTTTGCCGATTATGCCCACGGTCGCGCGATGGACCTTACCCAGCCGCGGCCCGAATACGGACACTGCACCAATGCAATGGCCATTGTAGGACCAAGGTATCTGACACGAAACCTTTTCCTGGACAGGCGTTCGTTTCTGGTTTCCTACAATTACAAGGAGGACCCCGCAGGAAAGTCCCTGAGAACCATCCTCGCTGCAGTTGGCCCGGTATGTGCGGGAATTAATCTTGAGTACTATTTTAGCTTTGTTGACAACGAGCATTACGGTTGCGGCACCAAACTGCCCCACAATATTACCTCCCTGGTAGGGGTAATGAATGGACATCTTAGTGACTTGCAGTTGGGATTACCATGGCAGATGGTCGAAGTGCACGAGCCCATCCGATTAATTCTGCTCGTTTGCTGCAAGGTCGAGACGATGGAATCCCTCCTCGGTAAGACCTTTGATTTCACCAACGAACCCGGACACTTTCAGTGTTTGGTAAAACACAATTGGATTACCCTTGCAATTCATGGTCAAGAGCAGGAAAAGCTCTTTTTGTGGAAGGGCGGGATGGAAGGCCGGTTTGTGCCATTCGAAGAAACGGTGGCTGTGCCCGAATACAAGGGCGACGATCCGCGGTTTTTCCTCGAACAGGATCATCTTTTGTTTGGCAAAATTACTTAGGAGTATCCGGTGGAACACTCTTTAATTACCTATCTTGTGTATTACTTTGTATTGTTCCCGATTGCCAAGATACTATTTGTGAACATCCGGTATTTTACCAGCAAGCAGGAACCTGGTGAGTACATGGTTCGCAAACTAGTACACTGGGGAAACGCCAGTGATATTATTCACGTCGCGATTGCCTTGTATTTCCTGGGATTTCGTGCGGTTACGGTGCAGATCGAAAACTTCTGCTTCCTTGGCTGGCCATTCATCGTGCATTGGGACCTCCTTACGTTTATCTTTTTGACCTTCACAACGATCATCATTGCGGTCATCGGCCACTTTTCCCTCTTCTACCTGCACCGCGACGCGTATTATCATAAGTTCTTTTCCCTCTATTTTATCTTTCATTTGTCCATAAAACTTATTGTTCTCAGCTCCGGCTCCTCCTTTTTGTTCATGGGTTGGGAACTATTGGGCTTTTCGTCGGTGCTTCTGATCGCTTTCTATGAGCATCGTTCCAACCCGCTTAAGAACGCCATGCGGATACTGTTTATTTACGAGTTTGGAGACGTCTTCTTTTGCGCCCTAATCGTGCTGCTGCTCTATTTTCATACCGAAGACGTCACCAAACTGGCATTGATTCAGGAACAAGGCTGTGCGTGGGCGATGGTCTTATTGATTATCGCATTCTTCTTCAAGTCGGGTATCTTCCCGTGGATATGGCTGCCGCGGGCGATGGAGGGACCCACACCTTCGAGTGCGGTTTTCTATGGTTCGTTATCAACGCATATCCCTATTTTTCTACTCTTACGCTTCTGGCCCCAGGAGTGGTCGCTTCCGGCGTATTGGCCTGAAGTGTGGACGATTTCACATCCGGCCAACGCCATTGCCGTTGCCATTGCCATTTGTGTGTTTTCTGCCTTCATCACGACCCATTTGAGCCGGCAGGTCTCCGACGCCAAAAATGCCATTGCGTACGCCGTCATAACACAGTTAGCGATCATCTACATCGAGATATTTTTCGGATTACGTACCCTGGCGCTGATTCATGTGGTGTCCCACGGCATCTATCGCACCTTTGAGTTTTTGCGCACCCCGTCATTGTTACACCTTTACCACACCATGGAGACTCGGCGCCCCAGGACGACGATTACCGGGAGCCATTTTAAAGCGATACTTCCCGAGCGATTGAGAAATTGGCTTTACACACTCACGATCAATGAGTTTGGTTTTTTTCCCCGCTCATTTGATTTCATTGATCAGTTTCTTGGCTTAAAATTTCTCCGTTATGACAGGAAAGCGGCGCGGCGCTTTGCCATCATGGTGGCCTCGGCATGGGTAGCCTTTAGCCTCATAATCTTCCTACTCAACGGGAATCTTTTCGGTGTGGAAAATATCGCCGATGGCCGCGGGAATACTATCACTGCCTTCATTGTTAATTGGAAATATCTCAACCCAATTGATGAGATATTACTGGCCCTGTCGGTGGGTTTTAGCGTTTTATGCCTCTATAATATTCGCAAAGTGGGCATGTTTTTTACGACACTCGCTTGCTCAGCGGCCACGGTAGGAATCGAACACACGTTACTCTTGGCAAAGCAAACCGACGCCTCAAACCTGCTTTACTGGATATCTCTAATTGTCCTTGCTGTTGTCTTTGCGGGGATTACTTTCTACACGGCATATACCTTCTCAAATGGCGGTGGAAATCACTCAAGCTATACCGCGAAACTCTCTCGTTCTTCCCTGGCGAATTTACTGTTGTTTGCCATCGGTCTTGCCATCGTGGGCGTGCCGGGTCTCGGCATTGTCCTGGCTTGGGAATATCTCATCCACTATACTGCACAGGTCTCACCGTACATGGTCGTGAAGGGATTCTTTATCATTAAAGTGGACACGTTGCTGGTATTCCTGTTTTACTTCAGCAACTTCCTCGGCTTCCCCGACCACAAGGTGCAGGTGCTGCACCACTACAAACGAGATACCTTGCATCTCCGCTGGGTACAGAAGCACACCTAATGGCGTTAACATTTGTCAAGTCCTTTGCGGTGAACTTTTACCCTAATTTTACGATGGAAGACTAACTGTCTTACGACGATGAGGTGATTGTATGCTGGATGAAAAACAAAAACTCATGCAAATAATCAATCTTGGGCTGGAATTCTCACAGGTTAAGGATGTAGACCTGCTCCTGGAAAGAATTCTTACCGAGGCGCGGCAGTTTGTGAATGCCGATGCAGGCTCTATTTATGTTAAAGAAGATGATATATTAAAGTTTAGTTATACCCAGAATGAAACCTTACAGAAAAAGTTGCCTCACGGTAAAAAGCTCATCTATGCCACGTTTGCCATTCCGATAAATGACAAGTCCATCGCAGGTTATGTGGCCTGCACGGGTAGTACCCAGAACATTCAAAATGTGTACGCCTTGCCGGAAGGAGTTCCCTATTCATTCGAAAAACGTTACGATGCGTTGTCACAATACCGCACGCGGTCAATGCTGGCCATCCCTTTAAAAACCCACAGGGGAGACGTCATCGGTGTGCTGCAGTTGATAAATGCGCAAGATAAAAGCTCAAATATCATACCTTTTGCAAGGGAAGACGAACCCTTGATAATGTATTTTGCCCATAGCGCGGCTACGGCCATTGAACGCGCACAGGTGACGAGGGCTATCATTTTGAGGATGATCAGGATGGCAGAACTGCGAGATCCGAAGGAAACGGGGGCGCACGTAAACCGTGTGGCATCGTATTCTGTTGAGGTATATGAGACATGGGCGTTGAAAAAGGGTATTCCGCAAAAGGAGATTGACAAGAACAAGGACATCCTCAGGATGGCTGCCATGTTGCACGACGTAGGGAAGGTGGCTATTTCCGACGCTATTTTGAAAAAGCCCGGAAAGCTTGATCCTCCCGAAATCGAAATTATGCGGCAGCACACCTTTCTGGGGGCGCGGCTTTTTTCCGACAAATATTCTGATTTCGACGACGCTGCCTTACAGGTGGCATTAAATCATCACGAGCGGTGGGATGGCAATGGATATCCGGGCTATGTTGACCCGATAACCGGCACGCCCTTGCCCGGCAATGTAAACGAGAAAGGTGGGGCTATAGGCAAGAAGGGCGAGGCGATTCCGCTTTTTGGCAGGGTGGTTGCCATTGCAGACGTGTATGACGCCTTATGCTCACGCAGGGTATACAAGGAACCCTGGGATGAATCCAAGGTGCTGGAAACCTTGAGTAAGGATGCAGGCACCCATTTTGATCCCGATATGATAGATGCCTTTTTTAGCAATCTGGACGTTATTCGCAATATCACGGCGAGGTATCCTGATAAATAATGAATCAATTTTCGATAGAGTTCATCATCTTTGTGCGTCGCCAGATCGTTGTCACGACGGCGACGAACAGTTGTTCCATGGAATTTTTGAGGAGGTATAATCATGGAAATCACCCTGGAAAGCGTTATAGCACAGTCGGAAGATCAGGTCTCCACTGATCTTGAAGGGGAGGTTGTCCTCATGAGTATTCAGCAGGGCAACTATTACAGCATGAACAGTGTTCTTAGCCGTATTTGGACATTGGCCGGGAAACCCGTCAAGTTATCCGCCCTTTGCGATTCCCTTATGGAGGAGTATCAAGTGGCGCGTGACGTTTGCGAAAAACAGGTTTTGGAAGCGGTGCAGTCGCTGGCTCAGGAAAAACTGGTTACCGTTACCGCTCCATGAAGACACGTTACAGAAAGTTAGGAAAAATGCGTTTCGCCGAGATGGTACTCTTTTTTGAGGCCTGTTTGATGCTTATTGCAGCGACGCTCGTGAAAAACATGCTTCCCTTTCGCTGGTATGCGTGGTTTTTGGGTAATAAAGGTACTAGCCTGGATATCCATGTGCAAGGGGAGGTGGGAATTGAGCGGATACTTCCCTTGATAAACGCATTACGGCGAGGAAGCCGCTATCTCCCATTGGAATGCAAGTGTCTTGTTAACGCGATAGCGGGGAAGGCGATGTTAAAGCGTCGCCGCATTCCCAGCGCCGTCTATTTGGGGGTGGCAAAAAACGGCGCGGGAGGCCTTGACGCCCATGCTTGGCTCAAAGCGGGAAAACACCTGGTAACTGGTGCCGCCGGCATGGAGAGATTCAAGTCCCTGGCCGCCTTTAGCGACCGCGTACAGTCTTAATAAAGGAAAATGGGGGGAGTAAAATGGAATTAACAATGTTGTTACGATTTTAATCTGTGTAATCGCTGAGATCTGTGGTTCCGGTAGTTCTTTTTTCCGTGTCTTTCGTGGTTAAATTCTTTTTGGTTGCCACAAATGGGCTTAAATGTGTTCATACCACAAGCCGGCAAATGCTTCGCCCTTACTTCTTCAAAAAACTAAAGTGTTACGAAAATTCTTCATAACCGCCAACGCCACGATAACGTCCTTTTAGTTGATGGAGACCATTATGTCAGGTGTGATTGAATTATGAATGTTAGAGATGCCATTATGAGACGCCGCAGTATCAGGAAATTTAAACCTGATCCGATAGGTGACGACGTGATATTGCAGTTGTTGGAGAGCGCCCGGCTCGCGCCGTCCGGTTCCAACACACAACCCTGGAGATTTATGGTAGTGAAGGACGCAGAAACGAGGCTGAAATTGCAAGTCGCGTCCTATAATCAGCGTCACGTTGGCCAGGCGCCGGTGATTATCGCCTGCTGCGCTGATATCAAGGCATTCGGGGAATTTCCGGAACGGATTGATGAACTCATTGCGGCTGGCGCCCTGCCGGCAAAGACTCGCGAGGTTTTTGTTCCGTCATTAAAGAAGGGTGGAATGAGCGCCGATATCAAGTGGCATTTGTTGATTGCCGCCACGGGAAATACGGACATTGCTATTGAGCATATAGTCCTTCAGGCGGTGGAATTGGGATTAGGTACCTGTTGGGTGCGTTGGTTTGATGATAATAGGGTAAAAGAATTGCTTGGAATCCCTAAAAACATAGAGATTATCGCGCTGCTCCTTGTAGGCTACCCCGATGAAGACCCACCGCAAAGGCCGCGATTTCCTCTTGAGAAGATTGTGTATGGTGAAAAATATGGCAAGCCTTTGTCCCCCGCCTGCGGGGAGTAAAAGATATTACCGCAGAGGACGCGGAGTACGCAGAGGAATCAACAACCGTAGGGGCGGGGTTTCCCCGCCCCCGGCTTCTAAACAAAATAACGTCTCCCTAAAAACGCAAAAGAAGTAAAAAACTGTTTCCTATTCCTCTGTCCGCTTGATTGCTGCTCCCAGCATCGAGAGTCGTTCTTCCAACCGTTCATATCCCCTGTCAAGGTGATAGATGCGGTGTACGTGCGTTGCGCCTTTTGCCACCAGGCCTGCAAGTACCAGCCCGGCGCCCGCTCTCAGGTCAGAAACCATGACGTTGGTGCCTGATAAATGAGGCGTCCCCGTGACGATTGCGCTTGTCCCTTCGATGCGAATGTCAGCGCCCATTCTCCGCAGTTCCGCCGCATGCATGAATCTGTCGGGAAATATCTTTTCGGTGATGATGCTTTTACCCTCTACGGTGCATAGCAAGGCCATAAACTGTGCCTGCATATCGGTAGGCATGCCTGGGTAGGGCAACGTTGTGATATCTGTGGTGCGGTATGGGCCATGTCCTCTCACCCGTATTTCGTTTCCGGTAGCAATTACTTCCGTACCGATTTCTTTTAGTTTTTCAATTACAGCGCTTAAATGGTCTACCCGGACATTTTCCAGGGTGACGTCGCCTTTGGTAATAGCGCTTGCAATCATGAATGTCCCCGCCTCTATTCTGTCAGGGATAATCTCATAATCGATGCCGTGCAACTTACGCACGCCTTTAATGGTCAGCTTGCTTTCGCCAATGCCGGAAATTTTAGCGCCTGCCTTGTTGAGGAAGTGGGCGAGGTCCTGCACCTCCGGTTCACAGGCTGCGTAGTCAATGGTTGTTGTTCCTTCTGCCAACACCGCCGCGGACATAACGTTACAGGTTCCCAGCACGGTTTTCCCGGGGAAAGAAACGTTGCTGCCTTTCAGCGCGTCCGCCGTGGCGTTTATGTATCCCTCCGACGTTTCTATCCGCGCGCCGAGGGCTTCAAGCCCCTTTATGTGCAGGTCAACGGGGCGTTGGCCGATTACACATCCGCCCGGATACGAAACCTTTGCCCTGCGTCTTTTGCTCAGCAACGGACCCAGCACGCATATCGACGCCCGCATCTTGCTGACAAGCTCATACGGGGCGGTGAATGCGCCGTCATTTTCACCGTCCAGGAAGGTGATTTCGAGGGTGCCATCGTCGAGCCTGTTTATTTTCCCGCCGAGTTTTTGCAATATTTCCGACTGTGTCTGGATGTCGATAATGTTCGGCACACCCTTTATGCGGGAAGTGCCGTTCAGTAAAATACAAGCGGCCATGATGGGCAGCGCGGCGTTTTTTGCCCCGTTGATGCGTGTTCTGCCTTCGAGACGGTGTTCTCCCTCAATGACGATTTTGTCCACAATATTCCTCCATTTGAGCAACGACTATGCGGGGTATTTGTTGATAATCCACTAAAAATTCAATATGAGTAAAGCGACCGGTGTTTTGCAGTAATTGAGATACTCTCTGCGCCTGTTTTTCTCCAACCTCAAAGGCAATGAATCCACCGGGTTTAAGCCAGGGATTAAGTTCTGCGATAATACGTTTAAATGCTTGCAGATCGTCACGTCCGCTGACCAGCGCCGTATAGGGTTCAAAATCCCTTACCTCTTCCTGCAGCAAGGGGAATTCATCGTCTGCCACATAAGGGGGATTCGATACAATGAAGTGCGCTTGCACAGCGGTTCCTAGCCCCTCAAGCGGCCTGAATGTGTCGCCGCAAAGAAAGGTGATCTTGTTTGACACCTCATGCCTTTGGGCATTGATTTTTGCAACGGCGAGGGCGTCAGGACTGATATCTATAGCAAATATCCTGGCGTTTTTCAGTTGCTTTGCAAGGGATACTGCAATGTTGCCGCTGCCCGTTCCTATGTCGATTATAACGATCTCACTGGTTTCCGGTAAGGCCTGAGCCCTTTGTATAACGGCTTCCACCAATACTTCCGTTTCCGGCCGCGGTATTAACACCCGCCCGTCTACGTAAAATTCAAGCGACATAAATTCCACCCGGTTCGTGATGTACTGCAAGGGAAACCGCTGCGCGCGCCGCCGGATAACGGATTCATACTGCCCGATAACATCATCCCTCACCGGTCTGGATGGGTGCGTATAAAGGGCTATGCGTTCACAACCCAGGAGATGGGATAAAAGAATTTCAGCATCCAGGCGGGAATTGTCGATATGATGGTTGTCTAATAATGCGCTTGCCCACTGAATCAGGCCGGACACGGTGCCTTTATCGGTGTCCATATTTCTCATACTTTGCAGCAGCATTGTTATCTCAGGAAAACGGTTTCAACAGGAAATAAGGGGGATGAAGATGGAAGAACATACTAATGGGTAATACTCTAAAATGTTGCGCTTATTGTTGTCTACAAACTAGCCGCCAAATGCTTCAACTGCTCTTCTTTGTAATAGTTCATTAGGGCATCAATGATATCGTCAAGGAAACCCATCATGACTTGTTCTAGGTTGTGTACGGAGAAATTTATCCGATGGTCGGTGACCCGGTTTTGAGAGTAGTTGTAGGTGCGGATTTTTTCGCTGCGGTCACCTGTCCCGATTTGACCGCGCCTGATTTGGTCTCTTTCGTCTCTCTTTTGCCCTTCAAACATTTCATACATCCTGGTTCGTAGTATACGCATGGCCTTTGCGCGGTTTTTGTGCTGGGATTTTTCATCGAGGCACTTAACGACTAATCCGGTAGGCACGTGGGTGATTCTGACCGCCGAACTGGTTTTGTTAACCTTTTGTCCCCCCGGGCCTGACGCCCGGAAGGTGTCCACGAGTAGATCGTTTGGGTTAATGTCAAATTCCACTTCTTCAATTTCCGGCAGAATGGCCACGGTGGCCGTTGAGGTATGTACCCTGCCGCTGGCCTCCGTGCGCGGCACCCTTTGAACGCGGTGGGTGCCGCTTTCGAAGCGCAATTTCTGGTATACATTGCGTCCTTCGATGGAAAAAGTCACTTCCTTGAACCCCCCCAGGTCGGTTTCGCTGCTGTCAAAAAGCTCCACCTTCCATCCCTGATTTTCAGCGTATCGGGTGTACATGCGAAACAGGTCTGCGGCAAAGATAGCCGCCTCGCCGCCGCCCGTTCCCGCCCTGATTTCTGCAATTACGTTCTTACTGGAAACGGTATCTTCGGTGACAAACAAGCCCTTGACTTCGTCAAACAGGTCTTCCTCCTGTTTTACCAGTAAACCCAGCTCATCCCTGGCCATTTTGGACATCTCTTTGTCTTCTTCCTGCGCCAGAAGTCCCTCGGTTTCCTTTTTCCTTGAGATGGTTTCCGACAGTTGCAGGTATTTACCCGCCATCTTTGAGAGACTGCCATGCTCCTTTATATACGCCGTATAACGGCTGGTATCGGAAATAACCTCGGGGTCCGACAGTAATTTCTCCAGCTCACGGTATCTCGTGTACATCTGTTCCAGCTTTTTTAATAGCTTTTCGTTCATTGTTATTTTACAGCTTCTTCAGCCTTCTGGCTCTTTTGAAACCTCTTCTGGAATTTCTCGATCTGGCCTGCAGCATCAGTAAATTTCTGTCTACCCGTGTAAAATGGATGGCATTTCGAGCAGATTTCCACGGTAATTTTTGCTTTTGTTGACCTGGTTTTAAAGGATTCTCCGCATCCACAGGTAACTAAGGTTTCAATATACTCCGGATGTATGTCTTTTTTCATAACGTTTTTCCCCTAAAAAAATAATGCGTTCAGAGAACGCATGATAAGATATGACAGCTATTTATCGCCTTACTAAGGCAAATTCTAACAAACAGGTAATCATTCTGCAATAGAAATTTTCAGATAAGACTTCCCCGTTTTAAGGCATTCCACCATCGTTTACCCCATAAGTACCGGTGAATTCCGTTTCACGATGTTTACCTTAACAAACCCGTGTTTGTGCCTTTCTTTTTTATTTGCGCCTGATATATTGTACTTATTGAAGATTTTTGCAATTGCCGCCGGTTGTACCAGTATTGGCGTTGCTATTGCTAAAATTTTCTAACCAACCATTCGAAAAATCTTCGTATAAAAACATCTGGAAATTTTCATAACAGTTCAGGTGTTATTAAAAAAGCCTGGAATACAATCTCCCCAACCCCCCTTTCCTAATGGGGGTTTTCGAAGCACATCCTGGAAAAGCGCGAAACATGGGTTGTCCTCTTCCTTGAAAGCCGTTATTGTGAACTGCTGTGGGTTTTCAAATAAATTTAATTGAATCTTGTCCATAACTTTATATAATAAACCGTTTATATTTCTCATTTTAAATTATATTAGCAGACGGTATGTTTGAAGCGATTACCAATAATTTCGAAAATGTCTTCCGCAAGTTGCGCGGAAAAGGGCGTCTTACCGAGTCCAATATCAAGGATGGCCTGCATGAAGTACGGCTGGCGCTTCTTGAGGCCGACGTAAATTATAAGGTTGTCAAGGATTTCATCCAACACGTTACGGAGCGCGCCGTTGGCGAAGAGGTGATCAGGAGTATTGCGCCGGGACAGCAGGTTATCAAGATTGTTCATGATGAACTGGTCAGGCTGATGGGCGAGTCCGATACGACGATACCCTTTAAGGATGGCGAACCGACCTTGATTATGCTTATGGGTTTGCAGGGTAGCGGTAAGACCACTTCCGCCGGCAAACTTGCAAAGCTTATTCAATCGAAGGGGAAAAAGCCGTTGCTGGTAGCGGCAGACGTTCAGCGTCCCGCGGCTATTGAACAGTTGAAGGTGTTAGGAAAGCAGCTTGACGTGCCCGTCTACTTCGAGGATCGTTCCCAGGCGGTAAAGATATGTAAGAACGCCTTGAAACATGCCAAAGAGCAGGCAAGCGACGTCGTGATCTTCGATACCGCCGGAAGGTTGCATATTGATGACGACCTTATGACGGAGCTGAAGGAAATTAAGGCAAATATCGTCCCGCATCAGATATATTTTGTTTGTGATTCAATGACGGGGCAGGATGCAGTCAACAGTGCAAAGGAGTTCGACGTCCAGATGGGCTTCGACGGCGTTATATTGACGAAGCTCGACGGCGATACGCGCGGTGGCGCCGCCCTCTCGATACGCGCGGTTACCGGAAAACCGATTAAGTTTGTGGGTATCGGCGAGAAGTTGGACCGGTTGGAGGAGTTCCATCCGGACCGTATGGCGTCCAGAATTCTTGGTATGGGAGATATTGTGTCCCTTGTAGAAAGGGCGCAGCAGGCCATCGACCTGGAAGAGGCCGAAAAGCTGAGCAAGAAGATAAGTGATGATTCGATAGGTCTTGACGACTTTCTCAACCAACTTCAGCAAATCAAGAAGATGGGGCCTCTTAAAGAGGTGCTTGGGATGATCCCCGGCCTCGGAAATAAGCTTGAGGGGCTGGACGTGGATGAAAACCAACTGAAGCGGGTTGAAGCAATTATCCGTTCTATGACCCTGGAGGAACGTTCATTACCCGATATTATTAACGGAAGCAGAAGGTTACGGATATCCAAAGGCAGCGGAACTACGATACAGGATGTGAATCAACTGCTTAAACAGTTTCGTTCCATGAAGAAAATGATGAAGTTCATGAAGGGAAGCGAAAAAGGTCTCAAAAAAATGGGGCAAAAAATGGGACAATTGCCCAAGGGATTTCCGCTGGGAAAGGGGATGTTGCGGTAATTTGTGCCGATGATTGAGTGGAATGGGCAAACTTCGTTTGTCCGTGATTTTAGTAAAAAATTAGCAAGGAGAAGATGATGGCAGTAAGGCTGAGAATGATGAGGATGGGGCGCAAAAACAGACCGTATTACAGGATTGGCGCCTTTGACGCGCATGAGGAACGGGATGGAAAGGTAATCGAAAGGCTGGGGACGTACGACCCGCTGGAATCAAACAATGAGAAGCAGGTTGTCTTGAAGAAGGATCGTGTGGAGTATTGGTTAAGCGTTGGCGCTAAGCCTACGGAGTCGGTTGCCAGTGTGCTTAAAAAGCTCGGTATACCCTTTAAGAAGTAAGACATGCGGCTCGACGTTTTGACGTTATTCCCTGAGGTTTTTACAAACGTGCTGGAACACAGCATGCTTAGGATTGCCAGGGAAAAGGGGCTGGTGCAGTACCATCTCTTCAACATACGGGATTATGCCGATAACAGGCGATGTGTTGACGACCGTCCTTATGGCGGCGGGCCCGGCATGGTAATGAAGCCAGAGCCGGTATTCCAGGCCGTAGAAGCGGTCGAAGCGGAGGCCGGGATGCGTCCGAAAAAGATATTGCTCACCCCGCAGGGTAGCCGATTTTCTCAATCTGTTGCCGGGATGCTGGCGGCAGAGCCGTATTTGATGCTTATTTGCGGCCATTATGAGGGTTTTGACGAAAGGATACGAATGGGATTGGACGTCATGGAGATTTCCATCGGCGATTACGTCCTTTCCGGCGGCGAGATACCCGCAATGGTGGTTATTGACGCCGTGGTCCGTTTGATACCGGGCGTCCTGGGGGATATCGATTCTGCAAAAAATGAATCTTTTTTTGATGGCTTGCTGGAGCATCCGCAGTATACCCGTCCTGCAGAGTTCAGGGGTATGAAGGTGCCGGACGTCCTGATGTCAGGCCATCATCAAAAAATAAAGGAGTGGCAGAAAATCCATGCCATCAAAAAGACCGCCGAAAACCGGCCGGATTTGGTAAACAAGTCTTAATCCGGCGGTGGAAAGATAAGAAAGTATTTTGTAAATTATAATCTATACATAGTCAAAGATTTTTGTGAGGAGATGAGGGTAGTGAATATCATAGACACGTTTGAAAAATCACAGATGAAAAAAGCATCACCGCAATTTACCATAGGCGACCAGGTGGACGTGTCGGTAAAGATCGTTGAGGGTGATAAGGAACGCATCCAGGTTTTTACCGGCGTGGTAATTGCAAAAAACGGCGGCGGTTTTAAAGAGACCTTCACGGTGCGGCGTATTGTGCAGGGCGAGGGCGTGGAGCGTGTGTTCCCCATTCATTCGCCGAAGATTGCCGATATCAAGGTAATAAAATCGGGCAGGGTAAGGCGCGCGAAGCTCTACTACATGCGTGACAGAACCGGTAAGGGAACAAGGTTGCAGGAAAAATTTGTAAAGGAAATTCCAAAAACGGCTGATGCGGCTACAACTCGGACGGGCGAAAAGACTACTTAGCGCGGTACTCGGCGTATTTACGCGACGGGTAGAAGAACCGCCCGGCAAGGGCGACAAGAAGGCCATTGGGGCGGAAGGCGAGCAGGTTGCCGTTCGCTTCCTGAAAAAAAAGGGATACAAAATATTACAGCGGAATTACCGAAGTAAGGGTGGAGAAATAGACATTATCTGCTACGACCACGGTTGCATTGTATTTGTAGAGGTAAAAACACGGTTTTCAAACGCTTACGGCGCTCCGGAACTCGCCGTTAACGAGACAAAAAGGAGACAAATTATAAAGACGGCATCACATTATACCGCACAGAAAAAGATAGAAGGCGTGGACCTGCGTTTTGACGTGGTTTCCATTTTCCACTCGCCCGATGCGAAGTTTCCAACAATAACACTTTTTCAGAATGCCTTTACCAAAGATGATTGTTGATACCCACGCCCATCTTGATTTTCCCGACTACAAGTCAGACCTCGAAACCGTCTTATCCCGCGCGCGCGAGGCCAACGTAGGATACATTATTAACGTGGGAACAAACCTTGCCGCGAGCGAAAAGAGTGTCAATCTGGCCAGCCGGTACAGCAACATATACGCCAGCGTCGGCATTCACCCCCACGACGCAGCAAGGGTCTCGGATCAAACCTGGCAGGCGCTGGAATCCCTTGCCACTAATCCGAAGGTGGTTGCCATTGGGGAAACCGGGCTGGATTACTACCGGAACCGAAGCCCTCACGAAGACCAGCAACGCGTTTTTTGCAAACATCTTTCCCTGGCAAAGTCCCGAAACCTGCCGGTCATCATACATTGTCGCGAGGCAAGCAGTGATTGTTTAAAAATATTGAATACTTATAAAAATGGGGTTTTAAAGGGTGTCGTGCATTGCTTTAGCGGGACGGAAGACGTGGCAAAGGCATGTCTGGAACTGGGGTTGCATATATCTTTCGCAGGGCCGATTACCTTTTCAAATGCGGCAAATCTGAGAGCGGTAGCCAAATCTGTCCCCGTCGAAAGACTCCTGTTAGAAACAGACTGCCCATTTTTATCTCCCCAACCGAAACGTGGCGAACGGAACGAACCGTCATATTTATCCTTCGTTATCCCGGTTTTGGCCGATATTTATAGGTTATCGACAAGCGATATCGAGAGAATCACAACCTTCAACGCCCAGAAACTCTTTGGTATCGGTGAGGCAGGGCAGGATGGAATGGTTGCTTATGCCATACGAAATTCATTATACATAAATCTTACCAACCGGTGTTCCAGTATGTGTTCATTTTGCATGAGGGAAAGTTATCCCGTCGTTAAGGGACATCTTCTGCGATTAAAAAAAGAACCGACTGCGGAAGAAGTAATCAGCGCCATTGGCGACCCGGCTAAATATGATGAAGTGGTTTTTTGCGGTTACGGAGAGCCAACGGAACGGCTTGACGTCCTTATTGCCGTTGCAAAGTTTTTGAAGTCAAAGGGGAAGCGCATTCGTCTGGATACCAACGGTCATGGAGACCTCATCAATGGCAGGCCTATTGCCCAGGAGTTAAAAGGGCTGATTGACACGATCTGTATCAGCTTGAATGCCGAGACGGCGGAAAAATATGAAGCTATCTGCAGACCGGTGTTTGGCAAAAAGGCGTATCCGGCCCTCCTGCAATTTATTAAAGATGCAAAAGGCGTTATACCCAACGTCCTGGTCTCTATCGTGGGAATTCCCGGCGTGGACGAAGAGAAGTGTAGGAAAATGGCAGAGGAATTTGGGGTGAATTTTAGGGTAAGGGAATATGATGTGTTGGGTTAACGCCCGACGGGTTTGCAACCTGAACCCTGGTTTTGATAGCGTAAAGGCGCCGTGCTGTCAACAATGCGCTCAATCACACGTGCAAAACGTAATAATGTAACGTTTTAGGAAATTTCATTTTATTTAAGCGGGTTGTAGAGCGAAGAGGCGCTTCGCTCTACAGAGAAAGCAGCCGGGCGGCGAAGAACGTGATTTTCTGTGTCTTTGCACCCGCGCGGCGTATGAGAGATACATGTTACGAAAAGCAACGATAGACGACGTAGAAAAGATATATAAGCTCATCAATGACTTTGCGGCAAAAGACGTAATGCTGCCGCGCTCCTTGAGTGAACTGTATGAAAATATCAGGGATTTTTTTGTGTTTGTCCAGGATAACACGGTGGTCGGATGTTCCGCCCTGCACATCTTCTGGAAAGACCTTGCGGAGATTAAGTCTCTGGCAGTCATGAAATCTTTCCAGGGCAAGGGTATTGGCAAAAAGCTTGCCAACGCCTGCATACGTGAGGCGCGTAAACTGGGCATAGCAAAGATGTTTGTTCTTACTTACGTGCCTGAATTTTTTGAAAAATGCGGATTTCACAGGGTAGAAAAGGAAACCCTTCCACACAAGATATGGTCTGAATGTGTTAAGTGCCATAAATTCCCGGACTGTGGAGAAATCCCCCTGACTTACGAGTTAAATAAAACCCCGACACAAACTACTACTTGACATCTGAAGGTTTTATTGCTATTTTTGAGGGCACAAAAAGGATAAAGATTCTTCAAAGGACGTTTCTAAAGGTTGGTGCCGGGTATGAAATTATTTAATACAGGTAAGAAGAAAGAAGTTCCAGGATTTCGGGGAGGATTTAATATCCTTGATGCCTATCCGATACGATTTTGCAACGTTATTGAGAAAATTTCCTCAGACGGCGCGCCGAAACAATTTGTTTTTGACATTCCGCAACAAAAGGTTGAACAAGTTATTGTCAATCTTTGTCCGACGGAACCCTGGTCATTGCCCAATTGGGTGACGCTGGGGCATGACACTTCTTCATTCCTGGACAAACTGGCCGCCCTCAGGGCACGCTACTTTCCGGCTGCAAGGGTTGCCATTGCAATTAGTGAAAAGGAAGGGAAGCATGTTACTGAGGCGATAAAATATGCCGGCAATACCGATTGGATGACGGTGCTTGCCTTAAATCCGAAATATCCGCAAAACGACCCCGTCGTCCTTTCCAGGGTTGTTTTACATGCCAAAGTTGAGTTCGGTGCTGATACCACAACACAGGGTATCCTCATACTTGATGCGCAGACAATCGCTGCCGCTTATGAAAGCAACATACTCGGAAACAAGGTTTACTTGCGTTTTGTAGCCATTTCCGGCACGGGTTTGAAGGAAAACGAAGTAATTCGGGTGGAACTGGGAACGACCGTAGGGAAGTTGCTCGGAAACCGATTTAAAGTAAACGGTACTCACCGCGTGTTTATAAATGGACCCTTATGTGGCAGGGAAATAACGGATTTATCGCAGGAAATCGACTGGTCTGTAAATAACATCGTAGTCCTCGAAGCCCTGAATGTGAAAGTTATGTTTCCGATGATCAAGCAAGAGGAGATGTCCTTTACCACCAATATCCTCGGCGAGGTGAGACGGTGTGTGTATTGCAACTTTTGCGATGATATTTGCCCGATGGATTTGGAACCGGCGCTCTATTACCACTGCTATACCAGGGGAGAGGGTCACAAGGCCAGGTCGTATAATCTTGGGAAATGCATCGAATGCGGCTTGTGCAGTTTCATTTGCCCCTCCAAATTAGAACTCCTGCAAACAATAAAGGCATGTAAGGCATTGGATAAATAAACATGAAAAAAATACCCCAGCCAATTGAACGTATGTTAGATAAGACCTTTGACAGGATGGAATCCTTTGTTCATTCCCACAAAAAAGTTAACTTTCTTTTCGGCGCGCTCTTTTCCGCCTTCGACGGCCTTCTCCGCAGCAGCAAAGACACGGCGGCGACGCAGCCTTTTATCAGAAACAACTACGATGTAAAAAGATTTATGGGCGCCGTCCTCGTGGCGTTAGTAATCGGGTGGGTATTTCCTGCGATCTATTTTTACGGCTGGCAGTGCGTTATATCCAAGCTTATGGCCTCATTTATCATTGGCGTCTTTGTGGTTGACGTGCTTTGGGCCGTTATTGCGCGTGAAGACCATATCAGTGAGGGTGGCTTCGTTTCCTGCCTCCTTGTCCCCGCCATATTGCCCCCGCAAGCGCCACTCTGGCTCGTGGGCTTAGGCGCGGCGCTGGCCATTATTTTTAGAAATGTCCTGGGTGGCGTTGGAAACAATTTGGTTAATCCCGCTATCTTCAGCCGGTTATTTTTAACGATCTGCTTCCCATCCTTCCTTGTGATGGGCTATCAGACGCCTTTTACCGGTGTCCCTGACCTACATTCATTACGGTACGGGCTTGATGCCGTTACCCACGCCACGCCATTGACGGCATTTAAGGCTAATGGAGAGGTGGCGTCGTTCTTTTCCCTCTTGCTGGGGACGTCCGGCGGGTCGCTTGGAGAGTCCTGTAGAATACTCCTGATACTGACCGGCCTGTGGTTGATTAAAATAAAGGTGGTAAATTGGAGACTCCCGTTATCTTATTTGATCAGCGTCTTTGTCTTTTCACTGTTTTTCTCCCTCATTCTTGGCAAATCAGTAGCGCCGCCTATTTTCCAGCTTATGAGCGGCGGACTTATCCTGGGCGCCTTTTTTATGGCGACGGATCCCATAACGACCGTTTACAATCAGACGGCAAAGTGGATTTATGGCGCCGGTTGCGGGTTTATCACGGTGTTGATAAGAGACTTTACCACACTGTCTGAGGGTGTGATGTATTCCATATTGCTTATGAACCTCCTGGCCGTTCCCATTCAATCCCTGATGGTAAAAATACGGTACCGTGCGTAATCAGTCACAATTGGTATCGGCAACCCAGTAATTTTGAATGTGCGGGCGTCGTGTTTGGCTTGGACACGGCGAGTCACAATTGGTATCGGCAACCCGGTAATTTTGAATATCTGCCATTCTTCTTGCCAACTTGTAAGGCATTCTTGCGGCGGTTTACGGTAAAGTATCCGTTGCTACCGATAAGACACGTTTATCGAATCAACCGGCTTTCTCGCCCCTGCACTGAAAGACACGTTTTATGAATAGAAAAGTACGGCAGTATATTGATTTGATGATAGTTTTGACTCAAAAAGAATTAAAGCTTCGTTATAAGAATAGCTTTTTCGGCTATCTCTGGTCAATCGGACAACCACTTGCTTTTGCCATTGTTTTTTTTATTTCATTTAAGATTGTGATGAAGGTGCAGGTGGAAGATTACACCATTTTTATCATTGCGGGATTATTCCCCTGGCAGTGGTTTTCCAATTCAGTTAACGCTTCTTCCACAGTATTTCTTGGAAACGCCTCAATTATAAAAAAAATATCTTTCCCCCGAAGTTTGCTGCCGCTTTCGCAGGTCTTTCAGGATATGATTCATTTAATCTTTGCAATCCCGGTAATCGTAGTCTTTCTTCTTATCTATCATAAGACGCCTGCATTCTCGTGGTTATACGGGATTCCCCTGTTACTGTTTATACAATTTCTGATGACCTATGGCATTTGCCTTATTATCTCTTCGGTAAATTTATTTTTTAGAGACCTTGAAAGATTAACGAGTTTGGCCACGATGCTCCTTTTTTATTTTACCCCTATTCTTTATCCGGAAACGATGGTGCCGGAAAAATACCGGGCTATTATACATGGTAATCCATTGGCGCCTTTAATGATCAGTTGGAGAGACCTGTTCTTAGAGGGTGTACTACATCCACTCCACCTCTTATTGAGCTTTGTCTATGCGTGTATTACTGTTGCCCTAGGATACGGGGTATACAGAAAGCTTTCGATGAGGTTCGCAGAAGTTTTATGAGTGGAGCGGCAATAACGTTCGATAACGTAAGTAAAAGTTATCCTCTGTATCATCATGTAACGGGCGGATTCAAGCATTTCCTTCTCAATCTCCCTAAAGGGATACACTCCTTAAAACATGCGCGGTTTAGCGCGCTTTGCAATATTTCCTTTGAGATTGCCAGGGGGGAGACCTTCGGTATTATCGGCAGAAACGGCGCGGGAAAGAGCACGACGCTCGGCCTTATTGCCGGCGTTTTAAGCCCATCGCAAGGGACGGTTACCGTACATGGAAGGATTTCTCCACTCCTTGAGTTGGGTGCAGGATTTCATCCTGAACTCACCGGCAGAGAGAATATTATGCTGAACGGAGTCCTTATGGGACTTTTACGGGTAGAGGTATTGAGGAAGGTTAACGAAATAATCGCATTTTCTGAACTGGGAGATTTTATCGATCAGCCGATAAGGATGTATTCGAGCGGAATGCTTGCAAGATTAGGCTTTTCCGTGGTGTCCCACCTGGACCCTGAAATCCTGCTGATCGATGAAATACTGGCCGTCGGAGATATCGAGTTTCAAAAAAAATGTATTGACAAAATGATGGATTTCAAGAAAAAAGGCGTTACCATGGTCTTAGTTTCCCATTTTTTAGATAGCATAAAGATGATGTGCGACAAGACACTTTGGATTGAAAACCACGTAATCAGGATGTTGGGAAGCACGGAACAAGTGGTTGACGATTACGTCAAAAGCCATACAGTCTGAATTTTGGGGTTCACCATGAAAAGAATAAGAGGTGTATGTCTATGAAGGGCATTATATTGGCGGGTGGAAGCGGCACAAGGCTTTATCCGATTACCCTGGCGGTTTGTAAGCAGTTGCTGCCTATTTATGATAAGCCGATGATTTACTATCCGCTTTCCGTGCTCATGTTTGCCGGTATCAAGGACGTTTTGATCATTTCCACCCCGCAGGATTTACCCCGTTTCAAGAGTGTGTTTGGAGATGGCCGTCACCTTGGATTACATTTTTCTTATGAAGAACAACCCCATCCCAATGGTCTTGCGGAGGCATTTCTTATTGGTAGAGAATTTATAGGCAACGACGACGTTTGTCTCATTCTGGGCGACAATTTTTTCTATGGACACGGACTGACGGATATGCTGAAAAAGGCCGTCCATGACACGACAACGAAAAGAGGGGCTACCGTATTTGGATATTACGTCAATGACCCGGAAAAATACGGAGTGGTAGAATTTGATACCGCCGGCAACGTCTTGTCGGTAGAAGAAAAACCTGCCAAACCAAAATCAAACTATGCAATTACTGGGCTGTATTTTTATGATAACAGGGTCGTTGAAGTTGCAAAAAGCATTAAACCTTCCTGGAGAAATGAACTTGAGATAACCGATGTAAATAGAGAATATCTCAACAATAATCAATTGAGGGTTGAACTTCTGGGAAGAGGTTATGCGTGGCTTGATACGGGGACACACGAAGGCCTTTTAGATGCAGGCGGCTTCATCGCTGCCATAGAAAGACGGCAGGGATTGAAAATAGCATGTATTGAAGAGATTGCGTACAGATTGGGCTATATAAATAAAGAACAACTCTTATATTGCATAGAACCTTTAAAAAAGAATGGGTACGGGCAGTACCTCTTAAACCTTTTAAATGCCAGGATGCCGGTTTAGTATCTTCAGAGATACATTTTTACATTTTCGGCAAAAATATTTTTTGTGAAATCTTGAATGCTGCTTTGTATAAGGCTTTGGGGCAAATTTTAACACTGCTCAACTTTTGGCATTCCTCCGACGCGCTTGGGTTGTGATAGCGCTATTACTATTTCAATACCTGAAAATTTGAAAATACCGGTTAATTTATGCCATTCAAATTTACAAAACTTACTATTCCGGAAGTCATACTGATTGAGCCGTCACGCCTTTTGGACGAAAGAGGCTTTTTTATGGAAACATACAAGCGCTCGGATTTCGCAAAGGAAGGGATAACGGAATACTTTGTTCAGGACAACCATTCCCTGTCCCGGCAGGGTGTTTTGCGAGGGCTTCATTATCAAAAAAATCCCAGGGCGCAGGGCAAGCTGGTGCGTTGCGTCAAAGGGAAAATCTTTGATGTAGCCGTAGACATCAGGAGAGACTCTCCAACGTACGGGCTTTGGGTTGCCGCTAAATTAATCGGTGAAAACGGCCACATGCTTTATATTCCATCATCCTTTGCCCATGGGTTCGTTGTCTTGAGTGACGTTGCGGAGGTAATATATAAGTGTACCGAAGAATATTCTCCGGAAAATGAACGCGGGATAATTTGGAACGACCCTACTATCATAATTAACTGGCCCATAGAAAACCCGAAGCTTTCCAAAAAAGACGCTATGCTCCCTTCCCTACAAAACGCAGATCATGATTTCCGGTGTGTGTGAGAAGGCCGCACCAACCCGGATGTTCCTATTCATCGACGAGCGGTTTTATTGCGTGTGAAATAATGTACCTGTTGTTGGCAACCCAATGATACAGGATGTATAAAAGACCTCTTACAACAGGTATTTTGAATAGTACGGAAAGCCGGCGGAAACCCCTCAAACGGGCAATTATCTCAGGCATCGTTGCGTCACCGGAAAGTATTACGTTACCGGGAAGCGCCGCCAGGAGTGATTGCCGGCAGGCCGCATCTTTGATCTCCGGAAAACGCCTTCTCCGTTCCTCCGATTGGCAAGGAACAAATTCAAAGACGCCTTTCCGGATGGCATGTAGTTCAATCCATCTCATACATCCACGACACAAGCTGCATGTATCGTCATACATAAGCACGATGCGTTCCATGTGCTAGTCCTCAAAGAGTATCCTTATGTCCGTGACGCAGATACCACCCCGCCATTCCGGCAGGGTGCATCCATCTATTTGTAAATTTGTGTTTTGTCCCGTAGGGACAGATGGAAACAACCCACCGATTTATCGGTGGGACTATGTGCCGGACGTTTCCTTGATACTTGCAGAACTGTTGCCGCTAGCGAATCTCTACCTCACACAGTTCAATCCCTGCCAGATTCGAAGCGTCCTTAACGGGCAGGCTTCCATCATACAAGCTTTCCAAAAGGGTATTACCGTTATTATAAATAGTCACCGGCACGTTATTAATATTTCGCTGAAGCAGGAATTTATAGTGAAATCGCTTACGATCACCGGAATTCCTGGTAATAACGGCAACCACCCTGTTGATGCCCGGCGCCAGGTTGCCTTCCGCCCCGCAGAATCCCGCTCGTTTAAAACGCTCGGCCTTCCGCGCTTCAAGAAAAACCAACGCTACCTCATCGCCCTCGGTTAATTCGGCGAGGTTAAATCCCAATCCGGCCAATCCATCTGCAACAATAACCCTTGCCGGTGTCTTATGGATAATCCTTTTGGTATCATCCCAGGCATTCGGGTTCTTCAAAAAATAATCTACAATATTTCCCTGATTTCCCTGGGCGAGGACTGTCCGGCTTGTAAATAAAACAAAAAACACGATATATAAAAACATTTTCGGCATGGTATCCCCTTCTGGTGATGTGTCGTTTACCGTAAGTAAAAAATGCTGACCGTCATTACGAACAGAGAGAAATAGTTTTGGGGCGTTGCCCGGCAGTTGCCGGGGTATTCGCCCTTTTTAAGGCGTGTACAATACCTTGCCCTCCCTTTTTTCTCCTGTCGCAAAGGTGTGACCTATGGTATAATTTACTATAATTTACAGGAAATTTCACCGATATTTAATTATACAGGAATTTTCATTTTGTTTATGCGGGTTTGCATTTTATGATAACGAGAAGGGCGTTAATAAAGACCGGTGTACTGGGCGCGTGCACACTTTGTCTGGGACAGAAGATCACGTCATGGGCAGAAGATGTTTACACCCCGGAAACGCTTCAAGGCATCAATCAGGGCTTTCCGGTAAAAGAGGCTATGTATTACAAAAAACGGGAAGACCTTCGGGTCGAATGTGAACTCTGCCCCCGGAAATGCACGATTGCCGACATGGAACGCGGATACTGCGGCGTAAGGGAAAACCGCGGAGGCACGTATTACACCCTGGTACACTCCCGCGTATGCGCCTTAAACGTCGACCCCATCGAAAAGAAACCCCTGTTTCATTACCTGCCCGGCACAAAGGCTTATTCTTTGGCAACGGCCGGTTGTAACGTTGAATGCAAATTTTGCCAGAACTGGCAGATATCCCAATACAGGCCGGAACAGATTGAAAGCATGAGGCTGTCGCCGGAAGACGTGGTAAAGAATGCAAAAGCAAACGGGTGCAAGGCAATTGCCTTTACCTATTCAGAGCCTGTGGTCTTTTATGAGTATATGTACGATATCGTCCGGTTAGCAAAGGATCACGGGTTGAAGAGCGTGATGATATCGAATGGTTACATCCAGGAAAAACCCTTGACGGATCTGTGCCGGAGCCTAAATGCCGTGAAGATTGACCTCAAAGGATTTTCCGAGAAATTTTACCGGGAAACGTGCAGTGGTGAATTAAAACCGGTTTTAAATACCCTTCAAACCTTGAAGAAGCTTGGGATATGGTTTGAAATCGTCGTGCTGGTTGTGCCAACCCTCAATGACATGGAAAATGAATTCCGGGATATGTGCCTCTGGATTAAGGAAAATCTCGGTTTGGACGTCCCTATTCACTTTACCCGCTTCCATCCCACGTACAAACTAAAAAACCTGCCGCCGACCTCCGTAAAAACCCTTGAAATGGCAAGAAAAATTGCCCTGGATACTGGGCTGCGTTTTCCGTACGTGGGCAATGTCCCCGGCCACGAGGGCGAAAATACCTATTGTCCGCACTGCCAACACGTCGTAATCAAACGCGCCGGTTTCTCCATAATGGAAAACCGGCTTAAAGACAATGCCTGCATGGATTGCAAACAACCCATGCCCGGCATCTGGATATAAGCGAATCATGCGTTTGGAACGTTACGGCTTAGATAGGTGTCCGGTCAAAAGGTTGAAAAATCCCTTCTTCGTCTGATAAACATTACAACCCCTTTCCTGGTAAAACTTACACCACTGCGGATATACTACTGGGTCAAGCCCAC
>CAYJPZ010000003.1:11733-15568 GCA_964372185.1 uncultured candidatus Brocadiaceae bacterium | reverse complement strand
ACTTGAACCTCACGTTTTATATGGTTGATTTTGCCATCAATTGCACAGGGCGCTATTGCCCGAATTTAATTAGGCATTTGGCGCTTTTAACAGCGTAGTGACAAGGCGCGCCTTGCCACCACACGTACGTTTGAAATTGCCATACATAAATTAGGCCTTCGGCGACTTTTCCCTGTGGAGCGAAGAGCCTCTTCGCTCTACAACAGGCCAGAAGGGCTGAAAGTATATAGCCAGGGGTGAATCCCCTGGTACATGGCATAATATAACAAACCCTGAAGGGGCGACAGAAAAGGATGCTGGTCATGGCTGAAACACTTATCTTTCCCCGGATTTACCATTGTTTTTATCACGAAAACAAAATGTTCTGTCGCCCCTTCGGGGCTTGTATTTTTTTGTCTTTACAGGGGGCTTCACCCCTCGCTATATCCTGACGGCCTTTCAGGCCTAACATTGAATTTCCTATACATTGAATTAGGTTCCGGCAGTGACTTTTTGCTTACGCATAGGGACACGGGCGCCGTGTCCCTACACAAACCGTGAATTAATTGACGTTTATGCTTTTCTTTGTTTCGCATTTATTAGCGTTCATTGGCGTTCATTAGCGGTTACCGGAGAAATATCTCTTATCCTTCGGCTTTCGTTATTCCTGGTTCGAAAATAAGGCATCATAAAACGCCATAAGCGTAATCATCACAATACGATATGGCAATAAAGTCAATTTTCATCGTTTCAGGGTGTTGCTAATGCAACATGGTGACTTGTTTAATATTATGGTAGGTCAACCGTCCCCGGTTGACATTATGATTTTTCCTTGTTCCCCTGAATAAGGAATTTTGTTATGACAAGCGGGGACGCTTGTCCTACCCGAAAAATAACGAAGCAGGGGTTTCCGGTATAGGCGCATTCCCAAGCCGGGGCTTGGGAATACGGTAAAAGCACAAATGGAAGGTAGGCGATGCCTACCCTACTTTGTTACAAACGACATCTCGTCGCCATACGAAATGCCATCCTCGTTTTCGGCTGCAATGCGGTAATAATAAGCCGTCTCTTTTGCCAGTCCCTTCGCTGTGCGCGTAACCTGCCGGTCTCTTCCATCGTTAAATACTTTCTTTGGGGATGAGTTCGGGTAGGGGCCGCCGCTTACCGTCCCCCATTCAAACCAGACTTCTGTTTGCAGGCGGTTTGCGTTGACCTTTGCTTTCAGCCTTGCTGAGGTCTTTGTTATATTCGTGGCGGGTTTTGTGATGGCCGTTGGTTTTTGGATGCTTGTGGCGTAGTGGAGGTCGGTACTATGCGGATAGCTTATGTGTATCCTGCCTGCGGCATCCAGCGCTATGGAGCTATTCGGTCCACCGGCTTCAACCGTTGTTGTTACCCATTTCCCGGAGGCATTCGTGGTGTAACAGAGGGGGGCGTTGGTTTCACTTTGATAATGGCTGATGTGCGCATGGTTCGATGCGTCCAGCGCAAGGGATGTACGCCAGCCTACATCACCGCTGCTTGCCGCCCTCGTTGTTATCCACTTGCCCGATTTGTTTGTGGCGTACTTGAGATCTCTGTTTATAAAATCGCCATAGCTGATGTGTGCCTTATCATTTGTATCTAACTTAATGGAAGATTCGTACCCCACGATACCAGCGGCGTCCACCGTAGTTGTTACCCACGCGCCGGAGGCATTGGTGGCATACATGAGGTCACTGAAGTACCATTCAAAGTAGCTGATGTGGGCATGGCCTTTTGAGTCCAGCGCCAGTGAGGTATAAGCGCCGGTGTGTCCGTTATTGTCCACCGTGGTGGTTACCCACGAACCGGAGGCGTTGGTGGCGTATTTAAGGGCGGTGTTCGATGCGTCGTAATAGCTGATATGGGCATGGCCGGAGGCGTCTAACGCCAGGGAGCTAAAACTGCCTACCTCTCCCGCGCTATCCACCGTGGTTATTACCCACGCGCCGGAGGCATTGGTGGCATACCTGAGATTGTAATTAACCGCGTCAAGATAGCTGATATGGGCATGGCCGGAGGCGTCTAACGCTATGGAGTTATAATCGTCCGCGGTGTGGCTGTCGTCTACGATAGTCACTTCCCACGAGCCGGAGGCGTTGGTGGCGTACTTGAGGAGCTCGTAAGGGTAATCCACGTTAAAATCGAGATAGCTGATATGGGCATGGCCGGAGGCGTCGAACGCCAGTGAGTTCCATAAGCCTATTAACCCAACGGTATCCACGTTTGTTGTTATCCATGAACCGGTAGTATTCGTAGCGTATTTGAGGATGCCGTTGAGCTCGTCCATATAGCCGATATGCGCCTTACCCGTTGTATCAAGCGCCAGGCAAGAACTGGCGCCATCGCCTCTATTGCCGTCTATCGTGGCTGCAACCCATGAACCGGATGTATTGGTGGCATACCTGAGGGCGGTATTGGTCCAATCGTGATAACTGATGTGCGCATGGCCGGAGGCGTCCAGCGCAAGGGAGGTAGCCCCGCCAACTTTGTCTTCACCGCCATCCACCGTCGTTGCCACCCATGAACCGGAGGCATTGGTGGCATATTTGAGGTCAAAATTATCCGGATCCCGATTAAGATAGGTGAGGTGGAGGGGGCCTGATGCATCCAGTGCTATTGAATTAGAACTACCCGCACCTCTGTTGCTATTAACCGTTGTTGTTACCCATGTCCCTGTCATATTGGTGGCATATTTGAGACCCTGGTTCCCATCTTCATAGCTGATATGGGCATGGCCGGCGGTATCTACCGCTATTGAACTATAGAACATTATGTATCCGTTATCCACCGTAGTGGTAACCCACGAGCCGGATACATTGGTGGCATACTTAAGGTCATCGTTGGTACTATCATAATAGCTGATGTGGACATGACCTGACGCGTCCACCGCTATTGAGCTAATATAACCACTGCCATCCACGGTAATAGTAACCCACGAACCGGATTCATTGGTGGCGTACTTGAGACTCTTGTTGTCGTAATCTTGATAGCTGATGTGGACGTGACCCGACGTATCTATCGTTATTGAGGCATAATTGCCTACCATACGGGAGTCAACCGTTTCGTAGCGCCATATTACACTGTCATAGTATGCGTAATACAGGCATTCGAGTCCGTAGACAATATGGGGATGGTTGTTTGAATCAACGGCAATGGCCCTGGAAGATGGCCGTGAAAAGTATTTTTGCGCATCCGCTGTCTCTATTGCCCAGGATACTGTCGCGGCGTTTGCGTCTTCGGATACGTTACCTGTAACATTTTCACGGGAGAGTGGATTTCCGGCGCCTTTCGCCCCTAGCCTCTTCCCCATGCCCTTCATAGTGGAGCGAAGAAATGCATCCCGTGAAAGGAGAGGGTCTCTCTCCTTTTCCATCCTCTGGCGTAACGGAGCGGGCAAGGAATGGTATGGGGATGAGTCTTCATGGTGGGGGTATTTCCCCCCGGCATCCGCCACGTTGGTGTGGTTGTCCGCCGCAATATCTTTGCCGGACGCCATCTGCGCGGTGAGGAGATGGATGGATAGAAACAGCGCTACCAATTGACCGACTACGTATAGGGTAACTATTTTATGTTTAATAAACATTGCAACTCCTTTCGTTATAACGGTAGACCTAAATTCTGCAATAGGACACTGATTGCCGCAGATAAACACAGATAAAATGGAGGGTTATGTTTTTTGTCTTACTCACGCAAACGATACATAGTGGATTTTCTCTACGGCGTCTAAAAATCCGTGTTTATCAGTGTTTATCCGTGTCCCAATGCAGTTTTTTGAGTAGAAGCAGGGGCGTATTGCAATACGCCCCTGCTCCCATTTCATTTTACTAAACCG
>CAYJPZ010000003.1:0-11723 GCA_964372185.1 uncultured candidatus Brocadiaceae bacterium | reverse complement strand
TGAGGCAGACAACATCAACAACATCTGCCCGCCATAATTATGCCTGGCGCTTAAGACGATCTGTGGCACTGATGCCTCATTATTCCAGAAGTATTACGGCACCTAGGGTTTCCGGCGTGTTAACCACGCGAAAATCGCCAGGGTGTAAGACAGTAATACTGTCATAAAAACCCGGGAATTCCTGTTCCCACGCGGTTCTATTATCGACAATGTAACCACCAGGGTTGATAACATACCTTAAGTTTTGAAGATTAAATGACATCGAGTTACCGCCGCCATTATCTACCAGCACCGCGCCATATTGTTGCAAGGTGCGCGCAATAACCCTTCCATATTGATTTGATATCTTATCGTCTACATTATATGTCGGTATTAACTGAAATTGCATCCCTTCGATAGGATATTTAGTTCCGGGATACATACCATCACTCCGATAGGCAAATGGATATAGCGCCCTTACTTTTTTCCATTGTGTGCCAACAAGCGTTATGCTGCGGTTACGGTCATAAGCAAACGACAAGGCATGATGTATCACCCCATCCCCTTCTGAAGACACTGCATAGTAGAGTTCCTCAGGGCGGACCATGCCTGCTATTACAGGAACGCCGGCGCCGCGTCCACCAGCGCATTGCCACCAGGGATCACAAGTACCCCAAGTGTTGCATGATGGCGTGAGATATTTCACTGTCCCTGTGCCGTTCAAATCCCAGATGTTGAACGTTGAACACCACACATGGGGGCCGGGAGGCTCAGTGTTAGTGCTACAGTTATCCAATTCGGCCTTACCCTGGGACACCTCGTAGGCATAGTTGGTATTGATGTCCACTATGGTCATACGTCCATCTTGTTCTGGAAATGGTTCCGGTATCGTTTTGCCCGGGATGAAGGGATAGGGGAAATCGGTTATGTCATTTCCAAGTACATCCGGATTGTAAGTATTTTGCTCATGGGTATAACGGTAAACGTTTGTATTACTGCCATCCTCTTTTTGGGAATGGTAGGGGTATTTGGAGAGGTTGGAATTGTTGGAATTGACGACGTGCAGCGTCGCCTGATAATCATTGGCAAAGCGGACTGATGCTCCCGACATGTTAGGAATAATATCACCTGACTCCGGGTGTTCTGTTGCCGTCGCTGGTATACGCTTGTTCCAGGGTGAGGCATTTGATGGATTTGCCGGGTCTTCGCCGCGAAACGGCTTCCACCATCCCGGAAGGTACCGCATACCCTTATAGCCTTCTCCGTCAGCCAGGGTTGTTTGTACAAACGTACTAAAAAGAAGAAATAACAAGCCGTGCAATAGTAATACTATTCGCTTCAACATAATTATATCTCCAATCTTTTCTTTTATGCCATCAAATACATCAAACGCCAAGTTCACACCGGCGGTAGCGTATAATGGCACATATTGAATAAAAGTTAAATTTACAAACAAAATACCGATGCATTTTGAATGCCTGCCTATCCACCAACTTTCCAATGTTCATGCGACTATCTGCTATTGTGATTAAATAAAACTGGGATATCGAGTCGCCTTTAGCCGGTGGCTGCGTATCTGCCAGGCATTCAGGCATGGACTGATGTGTCCGTAGCTATCGATATCCCTCCGGATGCTGGTTCCTCCCCGACCAGCATCGGGATATATCCGTTTACACGGGAAAAGATAAGGGCTGCTAATTGCTTCAGCCCGATAAGCGCCCGGTGGCACAGGTTATTCATTGCAGTTTACTCGTTATACACAAAACAAGTGCCAAATCACTCAAAAAGCACAAAATTGCTCAATAGTATCACTTTGAATTGCGTATTATGCGGGGAAAGCAAGGGGCTGAAATGGTAAGATTATTTTGATTATGGGCAATCTTTTATCAGGTGATTATTTGCCTGCAAGGTATTGATTTACCGCTAGTTAACAAAAACGATATATTCGCGGAAAGTCTTTTTTATCGAAGGGGGAAGTTTTGCGTTGATGGGGGTTGGGGAAAGGTGTGTAAAATTTTAAAAAATATTTTGAAACTGGTGTGGTAATTACCGGAAAGGGTATCCGCTATTTTAAAAAAGTGTCCCATGAGACATTTTGTCTTATGGGACACTTTGTGTCTGAGACACTTTTGGAAAACACCAATAAACAAGGCGCTACAGATTCGCATAAATATGGGGGGGGGCGTTCATGTTTAATGTATAGGAATTTCAATGTTTTTGTAGAGACGCACTGCGTGCGTCTAAAAATTGCCGTGCGTCTAAAAAAGGTTGATACAATAGAGACGCATGCAATGCGTCTCTACAGTAACATCTATATTGAGCGCCTTGCCTGTGAAATATAACCCTTTTGCGGGTTTTGATTCCAGGGTCTTTGCGTAAACCTCGCCCAGGCAAATATTTTTCCTTGTGGCTTCGCCGCGCTATGTGGTGGTAATGCCCTGCCTAACACAGCTATAGTTTTGTGACATATTGCGCTTGACCAACTCCCCATCCGACACTAAAATGCTATTGTTGGTAATTTTGGAACGGAAGATGTTCAAGCATTATCCATGAGTGAGGAGCAAAAAATGCAAAAGGTTCTTATTATTGAAGATTCAAAGGTGACCAATATGTACCTTTCGCTGTGTCTTAAAGACGATTACGACATTGTATCCGCAAATAATGCCAAAGAAGGCACCGAGATCATTGCCGAACATATCCCCGATTGTATCGTCTCCGACTTACTGATGGAAGAAATGGACGGCTTTCAGTTACTTGAATACTTACGGCATGAAAACATAAAAATACCTACCATCATTATGTCCTCTGATATTCAGGAGGTGGATAAAGGGCGATGTTTGGCTCTGGGGGGCATGCGCCGTCCTGAACAAACCGGTTAAGGGGGAGGAACTGCGCAAAGAAGTTCAAAAGGCGCTGACTATGGTGAATAAACAGGGGTAGTGAGTGTTGTGAAGAAAGCGCAAAGAAAAGTATCATATCTTCCTACTTCTGCTTTTCAATAAACCGTTTAATAAACCAATCAGACTCTTTCATGATTATGCTGCCCAGGATCGCGCTTAGCAATACGTAAATGCCGGCAAGGGACTTAATGGGATATGGTGTATGGGTGTTGACAGCAACTACCCCTGCCAGGATAATAGAAAACTCTCCCCGCGGTATGAGGCTGAATCCAAGCCGAAGGCTTGCCCGGCTGCTTAAGGCGTGCTTCTTGCCGATAAAGTAGCCCCCAAATGCCTTGCTGAATGTGGTGACGATAAAGATGAATATCCCGACGGGAATTAAATGTGTTATATGTTTGTAGTCGATGGACATTCCGAATGCCACGAAGAAAATCGCCGTGGAGAATTGCTGAAAGGGCTTGACTGTCTCTGAAATCCTGTGCTTCTGTTTGGTTTCCGACAATAAAAGCCCTGCAAGGAATGCCCCGATGGCCTCGGAAAGTCCGATTCTAGCGGCAGCGCCTGCTGAAAGCACGATAATGGAAAGGATCAGGATTACAAACAGGTCGGTGTGATCGATATCGATAATTTTATCAATAAATTTTTTCGACGTTTTGGCAAGGATAACATAGAACAGAAAAAAGGCGGACGTTTTCACGGTAACAAGCAGAGACCCCTTTATGTCTACGTGCCCGTAATGAATGAAACCGACTAAGAATGCCAGAAACGTGGCAATAAACATATCTTCAAAAATCAGAATGTTTAAGGTATATTCCGTTTCCGGGTTTGCGGAACGCTTCAGGTCTATGATTGACTTGGCGACGATCACGGAACTGGTTACGTAAACAATGCCGGCAAGCAGCAATGAGTGTATCAAATCATATCCAATCAGCCACCCCAGGAGCAAGCCAACGGGAAAGTTAAAAAGGAGGTCATATACCCCCGCGTAAAATATTTTCTTTTGATTATTGAATAAATTGACAACGGAAGATTCCAGCCCAAACATAAACAACATGAAAATAATGCCCAGGGTCGCAATAAATTCCGTAATAATGGTAAGGGGAAAGAAGTTCTGGAGAAGCATGCCTACGACGATAAATACGGCGGTGAGGGACTGGTTGATTCTTGTTGCCGCAAAACCTGCGAAAAACAAGGTAAGGAGGGATATGCCCAATGATAGGATGCTTTCGTTGACGATCATTTTTCAGTCTGCTGTTTGATTTCAAAGGTGGTTATGAATTTTTTTATCTGTTCATTGCTGCCGATGACGATGATGGTGTCCTGCGGTCTGATAATTTCGCTGGAGTGAGGGTTCGGTATCACCGTTTCACCTCTAATAATGGTTGTAATAGATACACCGGTTAGCGTTCTGATGTTCAGGTCTTCAATCTTTTTGTCCGCCAGTGTTGAATCCGGCCATATCTTGACCCATTCCATAGTTACATTTTTCATCGTCAGCTTCGATTCGTCCTCCATGACGGGCTGGAAGTACGCCCCGCTTAGTATGGCGCCCATTTGCCTGGCCTCCTCATCGTTAAGCATGGTTACCGATGAAGGTTCTTCGCCGTCCTCGGTGAATTTGAAGACCTCCCTGTCTCCCGAAGAGTGAATTACGACGACTAATTTGTCACCGGAATCCAGTGTTAAGGTAAATTTCTTGCCTATGCCAGGCAGGTCACATTCCTTGATTTCTGACATAACAAACCCTTTCCTGTATAAATATGTTCCTCAATCTTAAGTTTTACCCAAAAATCCTTGTAAGTGTGCTACCAAAACGATGCGATATTACGAATAAGCGCGCCGTTTGTCAACTTATTTCAAAAATCGGTAACCGTTCAGCCGGTACTAAAAAGGCCATGAATACAACCGCCCTAACCCCATTTTTAAAGGGGGATATTTGAAGTTCCTTTTAAAAAACGGGGATTCAGGGGCGGTATTCCCAACCTTTCCCAATGCCGGTTTAACTGTTACAAAGTGCTTGACACCCACCTATAGAGATGATACGATTTACCTGCTGTTGTTTATTACGTTAAATATTTTTACTCTCAATGAACTTTGCCCAAAACTATCCCCGTTGTTCTGATCATAGGCAAGCAAAATGCAGGCAAAACCACCCTCATCAAACGGGTCTTGCCGCTTTTGAAAAAAAAGGGATACCGGGTAGGCACCATTAAATATAACGTTCCTTCTTTTGAAATTGATCATGAGGGGAAGGATACTTACAGCTACTACCAGGCAGGCGCCGACGTTGTCTCTATATCATCGCCTGAAAAACTGGCTGTGATAAAGAAGGTTCACCAAAAGACCCCATCAATAAGAGACATCATAAGGCTTTATCACCGGGATGTTGACGTGGCGCTGGTTGAGGGTTACAAAAAGTGGCGATACCCTTATATTGAAATCAGAAACGATTGGACGGAGAAGGATGCGGGCAATACAAGCGCAAACACCCTTAAAGTTACCGCAACAAAAGATGATTGCCATGCGATACCCAGGTTTAGCAAAAAAGCCTTACAGGAAATACTACAGTTTATAGAAGCCAGGATAAAGTGATTGTCGGTTTTTATTATGCCCATTATTAATGGACCAAGGGGGCAAAAATGAAAGAAGCCATACGGTATCTGAATAATGCCAAAGAACTATTAGCAAAGTCGCCGATTGAAGACAATGAATATACGGATGTAAAGCCCGTGCGCGAGGCCTTCGGGACGATGTACCTGGCAATACTGGAGGCGATTAACGAAGCATTGACGGAAAAGGGGTTTAAGAAAAAGGAGTTGCCAAAATCAGTCGATGAATATCGAATCGTAGTAAAAAAACACTTTTCTGTGCATAACGGCAAGCTTATGAGGAAATTTGAACATCTATACGATACCTTACACATTGCAGGATATTATCGCGGATTAATTTGTAATACTGTAATGGTAAAAGAAGCGTTTAAAATGTCCAAGGAATTCATAGAAAAATTCAAATTGTCTGGGAGGTTGAACTGAGGTACGGAAACCAAATAGTCTTAGCCCCGTTGGGACGATGCGATCCAACCTTTAGCCGGTCATCGGGATGAGAAAGGAGGAGAAAAGTTATCAAAAAAACAGTAGGGGTACTTTTTAAAATAATTATATTCCATTGATAAGTGTATTGTAATTGTAACAGTTCATCTTTTTTATTCGGAGGGAAGTTCATTGAAGAAAGTTATTGCTTACGGTGTAGCGCCTATTGCAGCCATTTTCGGTTTGTTTCTTACCGTTGCCCCTGTACATGCAGGTGACATCAACAAGGTGTACAAAGATACCTGTGAATTATGCCACGGCCCTGATGGAAAGGGAAGTGAGGCTGGAAAAGGGTTTGGTGTACCTGATTTTTCCAGCGCTGACTATCAAATGTCAAGAACGGACGCACAGATGAAGGAATCAATGACCAACGGCACAAAGAATCCAAACTATGTAAAACTGTCAGACCTCGGCGTTGACGCAGCAGACGTTGACCCGCTGATCAAGAAGGTTCGGGAATTCAGCAAGTAATCCGAAACCAGCGTTCAGTCCGTTGAATAACAAGGCAATTTGAGAAAGGGTAGGACATAACCGTGTTCTACCCTTTTCTTTTGAGTATGCATGAAAATATAATCAAAATAGACGGCTCATTAGGCGAAGGCGGCGGGCAAATCCTGCGTACAGCCCTTTCCCTATCGGCTATTACGCAAAGACCCTTTGAAATTTACAACATCAGGGCCAACAGAAAAACGCCCGGACTCAGTCACCAGCATCTCCAGGCCGTCAACGCTACCGCCCGAATCTGCAATGCAAAGGTCAGCGGTAACTACCTCCGCTCTACCGATATTACCTTCTTTCCCGGTAAAGTGGAACACGGTAACTACCGCTTCGAGATTGGAACGGCCGGCTCCGTTTCCCTCGTTTTACAGACCATCTTCTACCCGCTCAGCCTGGCAGGTGAAAAATCCACGATTACGATTACCGGCGGCACACACGTTACCCACAGTCCCTGCATTGACTACCTTGCCTGCCAATGGTTGTATTTCCTTAAACAAATTGGCTTTGACGCGAAAATACAGACCGTTAGGTCGGGCTTTTATCCTCGCGGAGGCGGTGAGGTATTTGTTGAAATACATCCTGCCCAACCCCAACATCCTTTACAAATAAAAGACCGCGGAAGGCTTGTCAAAACAAACGTTATATCGGCGGTAAGTAATCTTGATATGGTCATCGCGCAACGACAACAATTGCAGGCCAGGAAAAGGCTTCTGGAAAAAGGCATCCCTCATGAAGTCGTTTTAGAAGAAAGACCCGCAATAGGAAAGGGAACCTTGCTCCTGATTGAGGGATCGTTCGAACACAGCCGGTGTTGTTATTTCGGCCTGGGCGCTATAGGCAAGCGCGCAGAGGCTGTTGCGGAAGAGGCGTGCGATGAGTTTCTGGCTTTTCTGGGGACGAAGGGCGTTATCGATGAACACCTCGCCGACCAGATCATCATCCCACTTGCGCTAACAAAAGGGACATCACACTTTATCACCCCTAAAATTACCCAACACCTGTTAACGAATATTGAGATTGTAAAACTGTTCCTGCCTGTATCTATAGACATTTCAGGAACCCCTGACGGCGAAGGCGCTGTAACAATACAGCGTTTTTAAATTAGGCATTCGGTGGTTTTTCCAATCTGAAAGATGAGATTCTAACAGCCCATCGCCAACTGGCTGAGCATCGTGGAGACCCGTTGGTTTGTGTAGTGCGGAGTTCTGCCACTGCCGAAGATTTGGGAGAGGCTAGTTTTGCAGGACAGCACAAAACATACTATTATGCAGATGAGGCTAATCTTCTAACAATGATTAAGCATTGCTGGGCGTCGCTGTGGAGTCCCGAAGCTGTTTCGTACCGTGCCACTCAGGGCATCGATCATATCACCGTATTTATGGCAGTTGTTGTGCAGGAGATGATATTGTCGGAGATTTCCGGTATTACCTTTACTGTGAATCCCGTTACTGGCTCAAAAGAGGAGATCGTTATCGAAGCAAGCTGGGGCATGGGTGCAGCCATCGTGGACGGTCGGGTGTCGCCGGATCATTTTACTCGAGAAACCATCAACTGATATAAAGAAAGAGAATGTTTTGCATGGTCAATCGGCTTCTCCGGGTAGTTATGAGGGAGTGGCTCATGTCATTCTCGATCCCTTACTGAATATGGAGTTGAAACCAGGGGAAGTTTTAATCGCCCCATATACAGATCCTGCATGGACGCCTCTTTTTCTGACGGCAGGCGCTGCAGTGGTAGAAGTAGGAAGTTATCTATCTCATGCCGGCACGATTGCCAGAGAATACGGTATGCCGTGTATAGTAGATGTCCCGAATTGTACTGAACGTATTCAGACCGGATTTCGGGTACGGGTAGATGGTAATAGCGGATGGGTTCATATACTAACGGAAAACGGAGGTGCTACTCAATGACCCTGCTCATCAATATTTGCCTCTTTCTATCAGGGATGTATGTTTCGCAACGAATGATCGTCGCTCTTTATGGGATTATAGATTTCTGGTATACCATCAAGACTGCTTATCAGAAGGTCATTTGTGCGGTTCTATGGTGGAGCGGGTTGACTATCCTGATAATCCTTTTACTTGGAAATGAATGGCGTGGTGCCTTTCTCCTGGGCTTTGGAGCTTTTTTCATTCTCTATCCTGCTGTCTTTTGGATACATGATCGTTTATTTGATGCGTTTATTTGAAATTATCTTAATCTTTCGTCGTATCTGATGGTAAAAACATACTAAAGTGTACCCCATTATCTAGACAATTATTTGCCCGTAATGGCCTGTGAGACCGTCCAGATACAACGGGACAAACGTTCGGATTGTGTTCAATCGGAGTTTTATGTTTATGACGTCTGAAGCCATTTTGAAAAAACTGTCGAACATTCAAATGATTGATGTTCATTTACCAACCACAGACGGTCGTCACGTTGTCATGAGTCGCTATACTCAACCGGAAAAGGATGTTTCTCTCCTTTTAGCACAACTGGGATTGTCGCTTTCCGATCAATTACCGCCCAAAATCTATGCCGCCGGACAAACGGGTCTGTAGTGCCGACCTTTTTACATGATCCCTTGTATTTACAGGCTTAGCGGCTCGTATACCCCTCGAATTGCGAAGGTCGGGTTAACTCTTTTACCGTCTTTACAGGGATGTTCTCATCTACAAAGATGTTCATATCACCACTTCATCAGGGATGATTTGTTCTTCCGCCAGAGATGCCGCATAATCAAGGCAGGCAAGGACGTCTTCACGATTCAGGGATGGGTAATCTTCAAGGAGTTCATCAATAGTATCTCCATTGGCCAGCATGTGCAATATTTGGTGTACGGGTATACGGGTGCCTTTAATGCATGCCTGGCCGTGGCAAATGCGTGGATCAACTGATATGCGTTCAATCATATTAATATCTCCTTAAACTGTTGAAGGTGTAATTGCAGAATGGAGGGACGGCTTCTCCCCCTCATATCGCAGCCGCTTATGTAAGCGGTCGCGCCGTAGGCAACGCCGAAAATTTCCTACTGTCATCCTGCATTAAAGATTTGAGATTACCGGTAAACATCCTTGCGGTGTCGGAGACGATAGATCGTTATAACCTTTTGTTTCTCATCCACCGTATAAACTACCCTGAAATCTCCTATCCGTAACCTATGCTTGTCGTTACCCTTTAGCTTCTTGGATTGAGGGAATGGATATGGATTTTCTCTGAGAGATAAAATCGCCTCATCTATCTTAAGAAAAAATGGATCGGGAATGTTATCCAGTTCTTTCCTTGCCGATTTTTGTATGATAAGTTTATACACTTAGCTTTGACCTTCTCTTTTTGCTGTATGCTTCGTAATCTTCCCCCGGTTCGCTTTTCCTGTCTTCGATTGTCTTTAAATCTGACAAATCCTCAAGCAGTTCCTTTAGCCGTTTCAACTCTTCAATGTCAATTATTGCAGCCACTTTGTGGCCCTCATTGTCAATGATGTATTGACTGACTTTGACAAGGTCGGTTTCCTGCTTTATGGCGGTAGTCATGATAGATGCTCCTAACAAAAACTCCTAAAAAGTCGCGCAATGGTGCTGGGCATGATTGTCCGGAAGGGTGTTCTTCCCGTTGCTATTGCATGCCCTTATCGGATCCGCGAAGCGCTAATTTCATTGTCAGTTCTTTTGCAACATGCACGATCTCGTTTGTTATAGGTATCTGGAAAAACTGTTTCCAGTCGTCCTCTAACTCTCATGCCTTCTGTTTAAATTGAGAAGTGGTAATCTCCCGCGCCTTGCATTTTCGGGACAAGGTTGCCATTACCTCTATCATGCCAAGTGTTGCACAGGTCATTATCTGATGGTGAGAAAAGATGTCTTGCACCCATGATGTGCCATCCTCCTGGTAGTAACGTTTTACCCATGCGCTGGCGTCGAGATAATAGGGTGCCACCGTCTGTCCTCTATTAAGAGCCTTGATGCAGGAACGCCTTTACCGTGAATTGGTTTAACGCTTCGAAAGCCTTTCGTCCTTTTAGCGATTATTTTGCCAATCTCTTCGGTACCGTTTTTCCGATCCTCTATTGCCTTTATATCAGCCATGTCCTCAATCAACGCCTCTAACCGTTTCATCTTTTCCATTTCGACTATAGCTGCTACTTTGTGCCCTTTGCCATCGGTTACAAACTGTTTGACCTTGATAAGGTCTTTCTTTTGTTTTAAGGCTGTACGCATGTTTTTAGTCCTCATAATTAAAAATGCAGGATGGAAGGCCGGCTTCTCCCCCTCATATCGGAGCCGTTTATTAAACGTGCCCGCCGTAGGCAACGCCGGAAATTTCCTACTGTCATCCTGCATTGTCTGATAAGGTATCTGTATCTTTGCCCGCTTTATCAGAAAAGATAACCTTAAACCTTCCCACGGTTAGCCTTCCTTATTTCCTTCAAAACAGGGATATAACTCCACGGGAAAAATACGATGGTTGAAGACACCGTGGGACATGGCCGAAGTGGACGTCCTTGCGGCTGTATATGGCGGTTAGAGCGGGCGTCCCCGCCGCCCACACACGTTTCCAGGCAAGGACGATGACCTCACACGCCGATACGTTCAGATAGTTAGGCGGAGTGAGCCTCTCCTTTTCTGAGCGTTCCTTTGCATCCCCGGACAAAGCTCTTACTTCTTTGAGGTCTCTTTTTTGGGGCTGCCCAAGGACTTCTCTATCAATTGCCTTTTGACTACAGTAAAGGAAACCGGACAGGTATCATCAGCTTAAAACCATTTGTAAGTCTTTATTTTATTAGAGTTATATGGTGGGCGATACTGGATTCGAACCAGTGACCTCTTGCTTGTCGAGCAACAGTGAGTAGTTTAACAGTTTTCCATTTTAGCTTCAAGTGTTTAATCTTGGTTAAGTTAGCATCGGGGCGGAGAAAAACGTTTTTGGTCTATTTTGGGCTGTTTTGGGGGATTGTGTTCACATTTGGTTCACAGTCGGTCGAATTAGTGTTGTTAGGAATGGGCTTGTGATAGGTGGTGATGTTGAATTGCATTTGACAGTAACCTTCCTATTACAAGCCCTTATGTTTTGCAGGATGGAGGGCCGGCCTCGTCCCCTCATATCGCAGCCGCTTACAAGCGGTCGCGCCGTAGGCAGCGCCGAAAATTTCCTACTGTCATCCTGCATTATGGGTGTGGTGTTATGGCAATAATGGTGATCTGCTTTTTGTCTGGGCCGTAACACCAAAATATTCTATATGCTGCCGGTGTGGATTGTTCGGCATAAGCCTCAAAAA
>CAYJPZ010000002.1:0-62093 GCA_964372185.1 uncultured candidatus Brocadiaceae bacterium | reverse complement strand
CACAATATAAAAAACAGTTTTATTCAGACGTACGCGGTTCTTGTAACTCACAAATTCCGTGTCTGCTATAATGGGTCTCAGAAAACGCTTCAAGGATTCCTTGATTGGTACTCCACATACCACCTTCCAAGACAATTTCTCAATCTCTATCTGATTGCTTTTAGAGGTTATTCCCCGATCAAAAACAATCAGGCCATCGGTAATGTGGAATTCGTAAAGCGATGTGATAATATCGGCAAATGTCCGGGCATCATGGACATTACCATCAAATATCTTATGCAATATCGGTACCCCATGTTTATGGGTTACCCCCAATCCTATTTGTAGGAGCGGTCTCCCCTTAACCCAAGTTCAACAAGCAAAAAACGTATCTCCAACAATGTCAACATCTTGGGATTTCGACACTTCATTTTTCGGCACTACATCTTTGCGTTTTAACGGATGATTTCAGATACTTTCTACCTAATGGTGTGTGTTTAATCTGTAGTTTGTGGTAAATCATGTGTTGCTTCTCCGTAGGCGCTGTGCAAGTTCTGACGTCAATAACATGACCATCTTCTGTGTTCATGGTGGTTGTTACCCTGACATGCGTAGCAAGCATATTACGAATAGTATTCCAATCATGATGAATCCCCGCTGTTCTTAGCTTTTTTAATATTCCGGCAAGTATATGATAGCAACGTAGGTTGGGTTGAACGAAAGTGAAACCCAACACCACCATTCTTTTTCTTTTGTATGATGCGTTACACCATAATTCCCGTCTCCGCAATGCCGGGGGTCTTTCTGTAGCGCCTTCTTAAAACGGAATTGTTACTTTTATTTCCGGTATCCTTTCAAAATCAATCTTGTTTTCAGTAACTATTTCTACGATATCATTCTCCTCCATACAGGCCACAATTAGCGCGTCCCATAAGTGAATTCTATATTCAGAGGTTATATCAATGGCTTTTAATAACGTGTCCGCGTCCCTGTCTAGAATTTTCCAGTTTTTCGACCTCAATATATCTTCTATAATTGTTTTTGCATCTCTAATAGAAATTGGATTCTCAACTTTTTTGGTGATAACGACAAAGAATTCCATGAGATTTTGCAGACAAACAATACCTCCACCTTCTTCCCATACGGATTTTAAAAGGCCTCTTGATGCCTGGTGTTTATTGCCTTCGGAAGCATCATAAGCGTATACGAGAATATTGGTGTCTATTAGTTTATCGTTCATATAGGTCTTTACGTCTTAAATAAAGTTTTTTCCCAAGATAAAAACCTTTGTCAAGTAAATTTAGTTGTCTGTTTTTTATTTCTTCCTGCTCCACATTATTGATGGTTTTCAAGGTGACGAAAGCTTGTGTTCCGGTGGGGAGTCCGATTTTTTCATCGAAACGGATTGTGTTATCCTCAATAACGCCTTTAAAAACCTTTTTCATAATTATTACCATCCTTTCTCATCCTTTTAATTCTTTCTTAATATCTTCATGTTCGATATAGTGTTTTTTTCCTCTGCGTCCTCCGTGCCCGCTGCGGTAAACCGTCCCTACTATCTTATACCATTTGGCAAACAGGAATCAACCAGATTATACCATAATCCCCCTCTCCGCAACACCCGGGTCTTGCTTCAGCGCCTTCTTAAACTTGTGTTCCTTGTGCCAGGCGTTCAGGCAGGGGATGATGAAGACGCTCACCAGCGCCATGGCCATGCCGCCGATGGAGGGGATAGCCATGGGCTTGGCTACCTCGGCTCCCGCGCCTGTTGACCACAGGATAGGAATTAAGCCAATAAAGGTGGTGGCGGCAGTCATCATGCAGGGGCGTATCCTTCTCGTGCCTGCCATGAGGATAGTGTCACGGATGTCCTGGATGCTTTTCATCTTTCGCTCGCCAAACAGGTCGTTGATGTAGGTGGTGATGAGGACGGAATCGTCGTCCACGATGCCGAAGATGGAGATGAAGCCTACCCAGACGGCGACGCTGAAGTTGTAGCCGAACAGGTACTGGAGCCAAACGCCGCCCGCAATGGCGGTTGGAATCCCGGCAAAGAGGATGAACATCGTTTGCGGAAATGATTTGAATGCCACGAAGATGAGGATGAAGCCGACGAACATGGATAGGGGTACCAGGATTTGTAGTTTCTTTCTTGCCCTGACCTGGTTTTCAAACTGGCCACTCCACTGGACAAAGTAGCCGTGCGGCAGCATGACTTTTTGCGCTACGATTTTGGACGCCTCTTCCACAAAGCTCATGGGGTCGCGCCCGCGGACGTTCATAAGCACGTACGCGCGCAGCAGGGCGTTTTCGCTGCTGATCATGGATGGTCCCATTACGTAGCGGACGTCCGCCACCTGGGTAAGCGGGATGAGCGCGCCGGAGGAGCTGGGGACGTAAATCCTCTTCAGCGCGTCAACGTTGTCCCTGAATTCCCTGCCATATCTGACCCGCACGGGGTAGCGGTGGCGGCCTTCAACGGTTGTGGTGACGTTTTCGCCGCCGATGGCCGTCTCGATGACGTCCTGCACGTCTTTGACGTTGACACCGTATCGGGCGATCTCCTCGCGTTTGATCTGGAATTCCATGTAGGGCTTGCCGGTCACCCGCTCGGCATACAGGTCTGCCACGCCGGGGACGTCACGCAGCGCCTTTTCTACATCAATGGCCAATTGCTGTATGACGTTCAGGTCAGGCCCGAAGACCTTGACGCCGACCGACGTGCGGATGCCCGTTGCCAGCATGTCAATGCGGTTCACGATGGGCTGCGTCCATATATTGGCCACGCCGGGTATCCTCATGGCCTCATCCATTTCCTGGATAAGCTCCTGCTTGGTAATCGTCCGTTCATCAGGCAAAAAGAGGTGAAACGCGGGGTAGATGAAGGATGGTACGTAGTCCAGAAATTTATACTCGATCTTCTTCTTGCGCCACTCTTCCTTGGGTTTCAGGGCAACGACGGTCTCAAACATCTCAACGGGCGCGGGGTCTGTGGCAGTCTCGGCCCTGCCCAATTTCCCGACGACCGTATCCACTTCGGGAAAGGATTTTATGAGCATATCCTGTTTTTGCATGACCTTGAGGGCGTCCGTCAATGCCACGCTGGGCAGCATCACCGGCATGAAGAGGATAGAACCCTCGTCAAGGGGCGGCATAAATTCCCTCCCCAGCTTTTTCGCGGCAAAGGCGGATGAAACAACGATGGCAAGCGGGATGGCAAGGAAGGTTTTCTTATGATCCAATGCCCACTTGAGGACAGGTTGATAGCCCCTCAGGAGTATCCTGGAGGAAAAATTATCCTCCATCGGTCTTAGCTTGCCCTTAATGAAAAAGGTACAAAGTATTGGTACGAGAGTAATTGCCATGACGACAGACGCCCCGATGGCAATGGTCTTTGTCCAGGCAAGCGGCGTAAAAAGTTTTCCCTCCTGTCCGGTAAGTCCAAATACCGGGAAGAACATACAGATGGTAGTTAGGGCGGCAAAGAATATGGAGCCGCCGACCTCTTTTGACGCATCCAGGATGATTTGCGGTCTGCTCTTCTTGCCCTTCTGTTCGATAAGGTTCCGAAAGATGTTTTCGGTCATGACGATGGACATATCGCTCACCTCGCCGATGGCGATGGCAATGCCCGTAAGGGACATGATGTTGGAATCAATGCCCATGAAATACATGCACAGGAAGGAGATCAGGATGGATATGGGGAATCCGAGGCAGCAGATGATGATGCTCCGGACGTGCAAAAGGAATATCGCCACAACAACGGAGGTGATGATGATTTCTTCTATCAGCGCCTCTCTAAGGGTATCAATAACCCGGTAGATGAGGCCTTCTCTGTCATAAAAGGGCACAATCTTTACGCCGGCAGGCAGGCCGGGTTCGATTTCTTTGATCTTCTTTTTTACCCGCTTAATCACCTCTAAGGGATTTTCTCCCTGGCGCATGATGACGATGCCGCCCGTTACCTCCGCGCCTTCCTTGTCCAGCGCGCCGCGCCGGAAATCGCCGCCAATCTGAACGGTGGCAATGTTTTTGACGAATATGGGGACGCCGTTGAAACTGCCGATGGTGATGTTTTCAATATCCGACACGTTCTTGATGAACCCCAGCCCGCGGATGATGAACTCCATGTTGTTGCTTTCAATGACCTTGGCGCCCACGTCTATGTTGCTTTTGCTGACGGCGTCATATACCATCCCAACGGTCATGTTGTAGGCCAGTAATTTATTGGGGTCAACGTCAACCTGATATTGTTTGACAAAACCGCCTACCGCGGCCACCTCTGATACGCCTTCGACGGCGTTCAGTTGGTAACGGACATACCAATCCTGGACGGAGCGCAGTTGTCCCAGGTCGTACCCCTCGCCTTCCACGGTATACCAGAATATCTGGCCGAGTCCCGTGGCGTCAGGTCCGAGGCGGGGCATGACTTCTTTGGGAAGCAATTCCTGGACAAAGTTTAACCGCTCTAATACCCTGGATCGCGCCCAGTAGAAATCAATGTTGTCCTTGAAGATAATAAATATCATGGAAAAGCCGAAGCCGGACTGGGAACGGATGTCTTTAACGCCGGGAACGCCAAGTAGATTGACGGTTAGCGGGTAGGTAACCTGGTCTTCCACGTCCTGCGGGCTGCGTCCCGGCCAGTCGGTAAAGACGATGCACTGGTTCTCCCCAATGTCCGGGATGACGTCCATGTTGATATTCTTTAAACCAAAGACGCCGCCGAATATCACCAGGAGATAGAAGCAAATGACGAGGAAGCGGTTTTTCAGGCAAAGTTCGATTAGTTTGTTGATCATGGAAACGAGAAACCACAGTAATTTATTTTGATAAATTCAACAGACAGACTAAAAGACTTGGAACCACAGATTGCACAGATTACACAGATTTTTAATAATAAAACTAACAAATTGTTTTAGAATGTTAGCTATTATTCACGCTGGTAGGTCAGATATAGCCAAACAAGCCAGGTTTTCGAAACTTAAACCTGCAAACACAGGCGATTCACCCAGTATTTTTCGAAAACCAGAAGCTTTTGGCTATATCTCACTTGACATTATGGTAATAAGCCGGAATATATAACCTACTGACAATTGTTCCCCATCCACCGTTTTCCACCATTTAAAAATAACATTGAGAATCCACTGAAAAAACAGGATAAGCTGGCCATATCCCTGGCTTTTAAATAAAACCGAAGCGATTCTGTTTCTAATCTGTGCAATCTGTGGTTTCAGTAGTTCTCTTCAGTGAATAAAGTCATTAGTTCTTAAATCTTCTATAACGAAGGGATTCCTCTCCAAAGTTTAATAGTAATCCTGTGTTGTGTCGGCTAATAAAAAGACTGTTTATTATCTGTGCTTCATCAATCTTCGTCAAGGATGACTCTGCTTTTATTTCGACAACAACTTCATGGTAAACAATAAAATCAGGAACGTAATATTTTTTTAATTTGTAATCTTTATAAAATATTTTCAGTTGCGGTTGAGAAATAAAGGGGATTTTTCTTAATTTAAACTCTATTTCCAGGCACTCCTGATAAACGGCCTCCAGATGACCCGGACCTATGATTCTATGCACCTCCATTGCTGCACCAATAATTTCATGTGTTCTGATGTCTCTATCCATGAATTTGCTAACAGACTGTTAGTCCCTCTGTCCCTCCGTTTGAGTTTCAGATATTCCCGCTTTTAATCTGTGCAATCTGTGAAATCTGTGGTTTCAGGTTTTTATTTTTCTTCCTTAAACTCCATTGCCCCTCCATACAACGCACTAGCTCCACCAGTCAACTGGCTTTGGGAATCTATGAGGAAGTTGGCTGACGTGACTACCCGGTCACCTTCTTCCAGGCCTTCCAGTACCGGATAATAATCGCCCGACTTGGGGCCAAGGGCGACTTCCTTGCCGACGTACTGCCCGATGCTTTTTTCGATATAGACGATCTTTCTGATGCCGGTGTCCAACACTGCTGTAGCTGGAATGGCCAGCACCTGCGTGGCCTTTTCCAGGCGCATTCCACATAGGGAACAATTGCCGGGTTTATCAGAAACTACTTCCGGATGCATGGGGCAGGCATAAACGATGTGTTTTTTGGTTTCCAGATTTTCCACCTTTATCCCCGACTCACCCTTGCTCTCCCACCGCCCCATTTGTCTTTTACAATCGGGACATTCGCCCGGTTTTTCGGATGTCATGCACGCCATGGGACACAGGTACACAAATTTTTGCTTCTTTTCACCGGTGGGTAAAATTACGGTGACACTCTTTTGTAACATCATGCCGCACATGGGACATGACTTGGGCGCTGTCATTGAATCCCATTCTTGCGGGCAAATGCAGGTTAGCTTTTCACCAGAAACTTCAACAGGTATCTCCTTTTTCTCAAGATGCATACCGCACAACGGGCAATCGCCGTCTGTCTTTGAGGTGTGGCATTCCATAGGACACACATATACCGTTTGCGTTTTGGTTATTTGTTCTTTTCTTTCTGCCATTTTAGAAATCGCCCGTTTTTCCAATTTCATTCCACATTTCGGGCAATTCCCAGGTTCTTTTGCGCGATGACATTCCATAGGACATACGTATTCATATTCGACTTCTCCCTCCTGTATGGTTACGACCGGCTCAACCTGAGGAGGGGCTTTCTTTACAAAGGGGATATTATCCTCAGGACACATACCCGGCCTGCTGGACTTTATCTCCGGATGGTTAGGACAGGCATAATCCAGGCCGCTTACGTACCGATTGTCTTGTGTTTCAAGCCCTTCTATGGGGATGCGGATGCGCGCATTCACGTACATGGATGGCTTGAGTTTGAGGCGGTAGTTTGGGATGTCGCAACGAATCTTTACCGAACGCGTCTTGTCGTCCAAAAACGGCTCTATAAAGGATACCTTTCCAATAAATGACTCCCCTGGATATGATGGGGTCGTAACTTCTACCTCCTGGCCAATCTTGATCCACGCCATTTCATATTCATAAATGTTGGCCTTCATCCATACGTTCGCAAGATCAGCGACCGTATAGAGCATCTCGCCCTGCATAACGTATTGGCCTTCCAGCGTCTTTTTCTCTATGACAATGCCGCTGATAGGGGCGTATATAATCGTATGCTGTTTTACCTTCTTATCCTTCGTTAGCCCTTCAATCTGTTTTTCCGTGACACCCCACCACAATAATCTTCTTTTGGATGCATCAATGAGGGATTTTGCGCCATTTTTTACTTCATCAAAAGGACTTTCTTTAACTTTTTCAAAGGTTTCCAACGCCAACAGGTACTCTTCCTGTGTGGATACAAGCTCGGGACTATATATCCACACCATAGATTCACCTTTGACAACCTGCGTTCCGGTAAAATCAACGAAGAGTTTATCAATCCTGCCGGGAATCCATGCAGAAACCATGGACTTGAGTCTTTCGTCATACTCAATCATCCCCACCGTATAGATGTCTTTCGTTAGCGCCCGGAAGCTGACAACGTCGGTTTTGACCTGCGCCAGTTTACGGGCGCGTTCGCCAAGTGCTACTGTAGCCACTGCGCCATCTTCCCCTTTGCCGGCGGCCTTTTCATACACGGGAACCAGGTCCATTCCGCAAATGGGGCATTTGCCCGGTTTCTCCATCCTGACAGATGGGTGCATGCCACACGTCCAATATAGTATCTTCGTATCTTTTGATTCCCCGGCGTCGGCAGGGGAAACAAGGTGTAATATACCGGTTAGTGACGACTTGCCGTGCAACCCCGCATAATTACCGGTGAAAATAGTAAACAGAATTGCAAGCACAGCAACCATTGATTTTATATAATATTTATAGAAGAAAAACCTTTGCTTGAAGAACATATACTTTTCCTCTCTTTTTGTTCCATCGAAACACTTGATAATAGACAGGCAATTTATTGCCTGTATGGTAATGATACTTAAATGTGTTGCATCATATTTGACTTCATATTTTATCAAAAAACCAAGGTATTCTTCCTTGAAAGGCACAGGCCGCTCCTACGGAGCTTTTACAATATTGAATTTTATTTCTACTACAAACAGTTCGCCCTTACAGGGCTAAAATAATGGGTATTTCTCACGTACCAACCGCTCACACAGTGGGCTACGGTTGTTGCACCCTGAAGGGGTGTCTTTGCATGATCCCCCTAAACAATTTGTTTTGCTTCATAAACAAACGGTATAGCCACAAATCGTAAAATATCCCATGTCGCGATTCTGATGCTATGCCCCGCCAGGGGCAACACAATCGTAGCCCACTGCGTAAGCGGTGGGAAGATGTGTAATACAGTATGAACCGTTATTTTATACCTAATATCGCCCCTTCAGGGCTTGTTTTGCTGACAATACCAAACCCAGGGCACTGCCCTGGGCTATAGTATTGCGCCCCTTCGGGGCTGGTTCTCCTTTATTTCCTTAGCCAGGGGTTTCACCCCTGGCTATCTGCTTTCCGCCCTTCGGGTCTGTTGTAAAGCAAAGAGGCTCTTAGCTTTACATAAAAAAGCAACTATATTAAACTCCTACGGAGTTTATCTGCGGAATTGAAGGCTACTACTACAAATATTAAGAATCCAGCATCCGGTATCGAGCATCCAGAAACCGTAGCCGTTTTTAAAACTTGATTCATTTGTAAAGGTAAAACGCGTATAAAGGATTTAAAGGAAACCAGCAGGCTGGAAGCCTGCGCTACGGATTAGCCCTATCAGGTGGGGTAGCCCAATACCGGTCGCAACAAGACTGATTTATGCCCCTTATTTCACTGCATGAGCGGCATTCCCACCGCCCTTTCCAGGTTTGCCAGCATTTGTTCGAAATCGGTTAACGCGCGGCAATAAAGCAGTTTGGAGTTTAGGAGAATCCTCTGGCTGTCAATGAGGGAAAGAAAGTCTATTCTGTCGGACTCGTACCCGCTTTGCGCGGCCTTCAGGGATTGCTCTGATTGAGGGATCACCCCTGTCGCATAGAGATTTATGGTGCTTTCGGCAGACCGGATCCTGACAAAATAATCCTTCACCTCAAAGAGCGCCTTATTACCGGCAGCGCGGTAGTCTGACTTTGCGGCAGAAAGGTCTTCCTTCGATTCCTTTACCTTTGCCCGGTTTTTCGGCCAGAGCCAGGGGACGTTCACGGTGATGGACGATGCCCACGTATCGGAGCGTTTATCCTCTTGCATATATTCAACCATTGGCTCAAAGTCGGCGTAATAATAGTCCTTCTTTGAAAGGTTGAGGTTTGCCTCATTTCTTTTGACGGCATGGTCAAATTTTTTCAGTTCCGGACGGTTGTTTATAGCAAGATTTTCCAAGTCACTCAGCAAATATTTAAAGGGGCGCTTTTCAAATTGCCGGGGTTTTCCAATCGTGGCCTGGGTTGGGCGGTCCAACAATATATTTAATTGGGCAATGATGGACTCTTTCTCCTTATTCAGGACGATGACGTTATTAGCCAGGGTAGAGAGTTCAACCTGCGCCGCAAGGACGTCCCTTTGGGTGGCTTTACCCACGGAATATTTTGTTTCTGCAATCTTAGCGAATTTTCTCAGCAGATTCCTGTTTTCCTCGGTAACGTCAATAGCGCTATTAATGTAGTAGAGTTCATAAAAACCGGATTTTACCAGGGCGGTAATTTCCAGTATTTTAGCCTGAAATTCCTTTTCTGTCATATTTGTCTCTTCGGCGGCCACCTCTCCTCTGAGACGCAGTTTACCAGGGAAAGGTATTTTCTGTGATACGCCATAACGCTGCTGGAGCATCTCGGTTTGGCCGTTGACATTGATGGGGCTGTTTGACATGTCATAAGAACCGGCGCGAATAGTGGGGTCTTCCAGCGACCTGGCCTGTGAAATCCGCGCCTTTGCGGCGTTTACCCGCTTTTGTGCCGCAATAATTTCCGGATTGTGTTCTAACGCCTCCTGGATGAGCCGGTTCAAGTCAGCCGGCGCTTCGGCCTCGTTCATTTCAACAACCTTGTTTCCTGATTGAGACGGGGAAGCGTTTCCGGGCTTTGTTTGTTTTTGAGGCGCACCATTACCCTTTTCTTTGGCGTGAATGACGGCCTGGAAACAAACAAATGCCGTGATACAAATCAGAAAATAGGGCGTTACCATTTTTTTCATATTTTTCATGAATATTAGCCCGGATTGTTGGCGTGGCACGGTTGAAACCGTGCCTACAATACATTTTCCGCCGTGAACACACGATTGAATCAGCCGGTTCTTGTAACTTACTACTTACCATTAACTACATACCGCAGTGTGGCATACCTTTGTTTTACATTCCATTGGGCGGTCTGTCGTAAATGACTTGTGAAACAATGTCAGGCAAATCAAGACTGCCGCAAAAAGGGACACTACAGACGCAAGGCACAAACACGCCTTGCCGCGGCATGGGGGTGGCGTTTCCGGTGACAGAAGGCGCCGCAGCCTGTCCTCAACGATTGCCGTTCCTTTAAAAAACAAGGCAGCCGCTGACAGTATATCCATATTGTTGTGTCTGGACAATTTCACCAGCGCGCTTGCAAGTTCAAGTGGTTCACCTGAAGTATGTAAGGCCGCATCATCCGCCGCCATTTCAGATGCGGCGATGTACCCGTTTAACAAATAAGCGTTGATCGGTAGAAAGAAATTGAGGGCGTGGAATATCCTGGCGATAAATAACTTCAGGGGCGCCCTGTCTTTTGTATGGTGCGCCTCGTGAACGGCTACGGCCAGCAGTTCCTTCGTTGTCAAATACGAACACAGACCGGTAGACAGGTATATCTTCGGTTTCAAGATGCCCGATGTAAAGGCGTAGCGCAGTGTGCTGTTTTCAAAAAGCACGAGTTGCCCGTCAAGTCGTACATGGGACAAAATCTTTTTTAATCGAGGATGGTTTTCTATGGGCATGGGGATAAGGGGGCGAATAAAACGGTAGTTCCGGGATACCATGGAAAACGTCCTGCGAACGGCCAAAGATATCCCAACAAAAAGTATCATGATACAGAGCCAGGGAAGCGTCGTAAAAAAGGTGTGCATAGTAAAGAAGCATTGCGAGCAAACGCTCCCGCAGCAGGTCACTGCGTGGTAGGTAAACAGGGTATCGGCAATGTATCCCCCTATGCCCATTACCATGACGGCAATAACGATAACGAGGACTACGAGGTTGATACCTATCATCATCGTAAAATAGGTGTGCGCCTTTCTTTCATTGTTATTTGCAAGGTGGCTCATATCTTCCTCGTTTTTCCCGTTGGTTTTACGCCGGCGGATTGCTGTTTCCTTCTGGATTCGATCAGTTGAGAAAAGTAATCCATTTTCTCAGGTTCTACCTTTGCCATGTAATCCACAAAATGAACGAGCGCCGAATCGAAAGAAATGCCTGACACACCCTCGACGATTTTCTTTGATACGAGTTCAAGAAATTGTTCCTTTGTATAGGCAGGCTTATACAGATAAGCCTTCCCCACCTTTCTTTTGTTGAGCAGTCCCTTCTTTGCCATTCTGTTCGTAACGGTGATAACGGTGGAATATGAGGCGTCTTTGCCTGGAAGTAAAGCGTCCAGCACGTCTTTTACCGATCCCTCCTCACGGTTCCAAAGGGCTTCCATGATCTCCTTTTCCAGGGTTCCCAGGACTTGATTGATCCCTTCCTTAAAGGGATTGAATTGAAATTTTAATTGCTTGCCCATATCAGATTTTCATAAAAATGTTGAAATGCTTCCCTGGTGGGGTAACGCCTCAGACCAATAAAAAACATCGGAACCACAGATTTCACAGATTACACATATCTTGGATTATTGTAACATTTTTAACGTAACTTATTATATTCTACAGATTGTAGAATTTGCAAGAAAAAAGGAAGAAGAAAGGGTGAATTGAGAGAAATGGAGAAAAAAGATACTGCGTGTGATTAGATCGTGTTTTTTCCCCGATTCCTCTTTTCCCCCCTTCTCCTTTTTGCTTGTGCATCTATTTCTTAGTCTTCTCTTGTTCCTTTTTGCACAACGGGCAAGCCAGGAAATCCGCATCGCATTTATCGCAATGCTGCGTAAGCCATTCTTGTGTTTTATGCTTGCAATCCGGGCACTTCATTTCCTTCTTTGCCAGCGTCCTTCCCTTTATAGGCCTTACCCGCACCTCTTTGCATTTTGGGCATCCGGCCTCCATGGTTACCGCCTTTAACTCTGCGGATGCCTTTTGACACAATACACATACCAGGGCATCTTTTCCACATTTACCACATTGATGAACTGCAAATTCCGATATATCTTTCTTGCATTCCGGACAAACCATGTCCGTTGTCGCAAGCGTCCTGCCCTTCTCCGGGCTTAAACGCACCTCTTTGCAGGTAGGACACATAGGCGGCTCAACCGTTGGATGTGCCGGCGCAAGGGCCTTTTCACTGTGTTTGTGCGTTTCTTCCTCCGCATAAACGAAATTGCCTCCCCCTATTGCTACACTAACAGACGTCACCGCAAAAGCCACGAAACCTAAAAATTTCTTATGTAACATACCTCAGCGCTCCTTTCTTACAAAAATAGTAACTAAGACAATAACGGACAACACGTTGTTCTGCTCAACGATCACATCCTCTCCTTTCTTACAAAATATTATTGATAAAACACTATGATTTTCACTCGTGCCGCTCCACCCCCTTTAATCCCCCCGCCAGCGGGGGACTGTGTCATGCCACATTTAATAACGTATCCCCCCACAAAAAGGGATGCTGGAATGGGTTGTCTTATCGCATTGCCATTGCAAACCTTATAATCATGCCCACCAGTAAACCCGCATAAATAAAATGAAAATTCCTGTACAATCAAGATAGCGCCTCCGGTAGTGTGTACAAAGGGGTTTCTGCCATTTTATCAGTAGCACTAATTTTATTAGTCATACTGTATCCCATGTAAGTATATATTTATTTTTGTAGGTTTTTTAGTATCTTCCCAAAAAATTGTGTAGAGAAGGAGAAAAGGTGAGGGTGGAGAAATGGAGAAAAAGAACACTCCGATTTGTGGATATTATAAACAGGTTCAACATCAAATTGCAAACACCAAATAGCACATAGACTCATACAAATACTAGCAAGACGAGGCCTCAGATCACTAAAAAACGCTTGAATCCACAGATTTCACCGATTTTGTTTTTTTCTCCGATGCTCCTTATTCCCCTTTCTCCTTTTCGTGGTTCTCCCGACTCGGTCTGCTCAGAGAATTTGTGGTTCGTGATGTATCGGGGTCCTGTGGCTCATACACGGGTGGTTTTCAAGCGTTTCATACAGACGAGCGCATTGCCGGCTATCTCTATACAAATTCCTTAAACAAGTTTCAAGTGACGTCTCCATTACGTTATACTTGTTGGAAGGTATCAGGGCGCACGATTCTATGTGTCCTTCCGGGTTAATATGAATAAACCCCTTGCCCGCCTCCCTGCAATTATCCATGAGTTCTTCGTCACCGGGAAAATGAATGAGATAGGTGTTTGCCCTTTCCCTCAATTTTAAAAACCATTGCCGGAATACGGATATTTGGGCAGGTGATAGAACGAGGCGTGGGTCAGGCCTCTTTCCCGTCGGTATATACTCGATAAAACACCCTAACCGGGCGCCGTAGGGATACTTTTCCTCAAAAATCTCCTCTGTTTGGAGTGTTTCCACATTATCAGAGGTAACCGTAATAGAAAATCCGTATAGTACGGTATTGGCTTGAAGGGCATCGAATGCGCGCGCAATACGATAGTAAACCCCGGCGCCACGCCTTTTATCAGTATCTTCCAAACCGCCTTCAAGGCTAATTACGGGAATTATATGGGGTGACCTTGACAGCCTCCTGGCAACATCATCCGAAATCATGGTTCCATTGGTTATCAGAATAAAGAGGCAGTCCCGCCGATTGCTTAAAATATCCAACAAGCCGGGATACAGCATAGGTTCACCGCCGGTGAGGACAAAGAAGAAACATCCGAGCGCGTCAGCTTGTTCTAAGACGCCTTCCAGTGCTTTTCGGGGCAATACCTTCGGCTCGTTATAGACCCGCGCATAGCAATGGTCACAGGCAAGGTTGCAATCCGAGGTAAGGCTGAGGACAAAGGAATGCGGGATGGGGTAATCAAGTTTTTGCTGCAAACGAACGTTCAGTTTGTATTTCTTCCTCACCTTTCCATAGAAATTCCAGGCCATCCACAGGCGCCGTGGCGACGATAATGCCCAGGGCAAAAATGCCTTTCTGAAGATGCGGAGGTTGTATTTGAATTTGTCGGAAGATATATGCATATACTATTTATATCGGTAAATTGGGAATGGCTTAATATTGAAACAGGCCTTCGGCGGCTTTCACCTGTAGAACGAAGTGGTACTTCGTTCTATAACCGTGGCTTTTTCTAGAGCGAAGAACCTCTTCGCTCTACAAACTGCTTAAATAAAGTGTAGTGGCAAGGTGCGCCTTGCCACTACACGTGCGTTTGAAATTCCTCTACATCAAGGTGTCAAGATCACATTGGGTATCTGTGCATTAATGCGTGTGTCCTCCACCCTCCCCATGCGGCTGTGCTTCTGCGTGTATATAGGAAGCCGGGTCTTTTTTGAATGTCTTCTTGCAGTGGTCTGAGCAGAAATAGTAAACCTTCCCTTGACATTCCGCGGATGGCGCCTTTTTAATATCCGTAACCTCCATACCGCACACGGGGTCCTTGACAACCCCGGCCTTTTCACCCGTTCCTTCTGCCTTTGTTTGGACAACGTACCCGCTGGATTCATGATTGCTATGCCCATCTTCTCCACCGCAGGTTTCTCCACAAGCCCACAAGGTTTTACCCGCATAAGCGCTACCGAAACCGACTACAAAGGCAACTGTTACGGCCACACGTAAAATACGATTCATGGTAATCTCCTCCCGCACTAAATAAATTGGATTAATGATGATGTCCCCCACCGCTCCCATGCTGCTGGGTGTCTTTCTCCGCGGGTTCCGAACAACCGACAAAAGCACCGCATAAAATTACAGCAATAACCAATACTAATGCCTTACGTATAATACAACTCATAGTAATCTCCTTTCAACATATTTTTATGTCTTATAAGACTGAACCTCCATACCTGCCGGCGAGCAACACAAAGGTTGTAGCGCCGGCCTTTATTGCCGGCATGATACGTGAGACAACCTCTCCCCATTACAGATCACTAATACAATAATGAATTTACGCAATTAAACACGGGTCATGCTTATGCTCTTCACCTCCTTTAGCCTCGTGGCCTTCAATTTCCGCATGTTCATGGGGCTTGCCTTTCTCTTCTTCCAAGTGTTACAATTATTTTATGCCGTTCACTATGTTTCAGGATTTGATTAAGACGGCAATGCTAAGAATTCTGACTCTTTCCAAACCTGATTGATATGCCGTTAGGAAATTTACCTACCTTTATGGTGTGAATAACTTTAAATTCCCCGGATTCAGTTTCAGCAATAACTGCAACCTTGCCTGGAATTTCGTTTGAAAGGGTAACAAATGCAAATTCACCACCGGGAGTATAACTCACACCATGCGGACCTACCCCTGCTTCTACGATACTTATTACCTCCCATGACGTACCATTATTGTTGTAGTTATCATCAATTTCCACAACAAAACACGCATCCGGCTTATCGTCATTTGGTTCCATGGGCATTGCATCATGCAGCGCAGTAAATAATGCCTCGACAAGGTCAAGGGTGGTATTTTTATTCGTATTGATCCAGTCAATCCATTCTGCATTGTTAAAAACCGGATCAGGCACTGTTGACGCTTGATTATCCAGCAAACTGGATGTCTGGCATGGCGCGATGAAATACGTATTGGTTGGATTTGAAGGAACCTGAATGGGCAAAAGCCCCTTTTACACACAAGGGCATAGAAATTACTGACAACAACAAAAGCCCCAAAAATCTTTTTTTCATGCAAGCATCCTTTCTATAAAATACTTAAAAATTACATCTCCAACTATTCTATCTCCATCATTCATCGTTCTATTTTGCCTCAACGATATCTCCTGCTTATCAGGGACTACGAACAATTTACATTGTGTAGAAGATGGTTAAAAATTATCACATCTTCTACATATTGTCAAACATTATTTGTAAATTTATAGTATTACCCTGTAAAAACTTCTTTTTTTGTAAGTTTTTCTTCGTGCTTGCGGAGGTTTGTACTAGCTGTGGTGAAAAAACCTATTCACCATCTGTCACAGATGATTTGTTAAAGTTTGCCAGAAACGAATTTCAACCAGCGAGAATCATTGAAGTTCCAATATTCAATTTTGTAGAAAGAGTATAACAATTCATTCCACCTGACCACGAACATCTGGGACAATGAAAAAAATGAATTATTAAAGAACAGCCGAGGTGTTTGTTTTGAGCAGGTCGTTATTCTTATGGAACGTGAGGATGTCATTGAAACAATTGAACATCTAAATCAAGATAGATATCCAGGGCAAAAGATAGCAACAGTCAGAATTGAGGATTATGTTTATCTCGTACCTTACGTCCAGAAAAGCGACGAGCATCATTCATAAATATGTATCAGGTTATTTATTATAGAAAAAGAGGGCTTAACAATCAAATCGAGACGACAGGGAATAGCTAAGGACTTTCTTCATACTCTTCACCGCCTCAACAACAACAAAAATAAGAGCAGAAAACCCAAAGACGGTCATCCAATCCCTTACATCTAATGGCGTGACCTTAAAGACGTTCTCCAGATAGGGTATGTAAATGATAGTTATCTGCATGGCGAGCGAAAACCCCGTTGCCAGGAGGAGTTTTTTGTTGGTGAAGACACCTACCTTGAATAATGACAACCTCACACTTCTGCAGTTAAACGAGTGGAACAACTGTGAGATGACCATGACGCAGAAGGCGACCGTCCTTGCCCGCGCAACGTCGCCGCTTAACGCGCAGGGAAGCACTTCATTCGTAAACCAATGCAGGCAACCGAGTGTCGAGCAGCTTGTATAGTACAGGACGTACAAATAGGCAAAAAGGGTGCTGGTGGCAATGAGAAGACCTTGAAACACCATTAACGCGCCAAGCCTGCGGTCAACGATTTGTTCCGCCGACCTCCGCGCCGGTCGTTTCATGATGTCCGGGTCTACCGGGTCTACGCCCAGCGCCAGAGCCGGAAAACCATCCGTTGCAATGTTAATCCAGAGGATTTGTATGGGAAACAAGGGCAAGGGGAGATTGAATATGGAGGCAAGGAGCATCGTCAAAATCTCGCCCGCGTTGCACGAAAGCAGGTAGTGGATGGACTTCTTTATGTTGTCGTAAATGCCCCTGCCCTCTTCAACGGCGGCAACGATGGAGGCAAAGTTGTCGTCCGTTATAACCATATCGGAGGCCTCCTTTGTGACGTCGGTGCCGGTAATGCCCATGGAAACGCCGATACTCGCCTCCTTTACCGCGGGGGCGTCGTTTACGCCGTCGCCCGTCATGGCAACAACGGCGCCTTGCTTCTTCCACGCCTTCACGATCCTGAGCTTGTGCTCAGCGGAGACGCGCGCGTAAACGGCAATATTCCCTACCTCTTTCTCCAACGCGCCGTCAGATAATGCGTCTAATTCTACCCCGTCAACCGCCTTCGCATTGCCCCTGAAAAACCCCAACTCTTCACCAATGGCCCTGGCGGTATTTTTATGGTCTCCGGTGATCATGACGGTTGTTATGCCGGAATTGTGGCACGTGGCAACGGCGTCCTTGACCTCCCGCCTGGGTGGGTCAATCATGGCCAATAATCCCACGAAGATCATGTCCTTTTCAATCGCGGCAGGGACGAGACTGTTATCCTTTTGCTCCAGCGGTTTAAACGCCACGCCGAGGACCCGCAGGGCAGCGCCGGCCATCCGGTTGTTTTCCAACGTGATGAACTGAACGTCTTTTTCTGTGAGGTTGCGAACCACTCCTTCGCTATAGATTTTTGCACAATCCTTTAGGATGACGTCAGGAGCGCCTTTTTCACAAACAAACAATGCGCCGTATGGGGTATCTCTGAGGGTGGACATCTTCTTTCGGTCGGAATCAAAGGGGATTTCCGAAACGAGGGGCAATTTCCCTGAAATATTTTCCTTCCAGATACCCGTCTTGGCAGCGGCGCTCAGGATGGCGCCTTCGGTAGGGTCACCGATAACCTTCCAGGCGGTATTATCCTTTTTCAGAAATGCGTTGTTGCAAAGTGCGCCCAATCCCAATATCAGCTTTACTGCCCGATGATCATCTGCCAAAAGGTTTTTGCTGCGATTGGTAAAGTCTCCTTCGGGGACGTACCCGGTTCCTGAGACGTCCGTAGTCTTGCCGTTTACATATATTTGTCTCACGGTCATCTCGTTTTGGGTAAGGGTACCCGTTTTATCAGAGCATATAACGTTGGCACAACCCAGGGTTTCCACCGACGGCAGCTTTCGGATGAGGACGTTTCGCGTTACCATGCGCTGCACACCCAACGCGAGGGCAATCGTCACGATTGCGGGCAGTCCTTCCGGAATGGCTGCAACAGCAAGGCTCACCGAGGTAAGGAAGGCCTCCAGCAGGGGATCTTTCCTCCATAACTCAAGGAAGAACACGATGGTTACTATCCCCAGGCACAGGTAAACCAGTTTTTTCCCAAACGCCTCGAGTTTGCGCTGGAGCGGGGTTTCTTCCTTGCCCGCCTCCTGGATAAGGCCGGCAATCTTTCCCAGTTCGGTCTTCATGCCCGTTGATACTATGACGCACGTCCCTTTGCCGCCCGTTACCGACGTCCCCATGAATACCATGTTTCCTCTATCCCCGATTGGCAGCGAGGAATTTCTCAGTGGTTCCGTGGACTTGCCAACGGGCGTTGATTCCCCGGTAAGCGACGCCTCCTGGGTGCGCAGACTAAAAGAAGAGCAGAGCCTGCCGTCGGCAGGGACGTAATCCCCGGCCTCCAGCAATACCATGTCGCCCGGTACGACGTCGCGGGAAGGGATGGAACACGCCTCGCCGTCCCGCATCACCTTTGAGAAAGGCGCCGCCATTTTTTGTAAGGCTGCAAGGGACTTTTCTGCCCGATATTCCTGGACAAACCCGATAACGGCATTGATGATGACGATGGCAATAATGGCCAATGCGTCAACCCATTCCCCCATAAAACCGGAGACGATGGCCGCCGCGATAAGCACCCAGACGATAAAGTCATTGAATTGCCCCAAAAAGAGCATAAACGGGGACACGCCTTTTTTTTCTTCCAGTTGGTTGTGTCCGTGCTTCTTGAGTCTGTTTTCCACCTCAGTACGGCTCAGCCCTGTAGTGATATTAGTCTCAAGCCGTTTTATTACGTCATCAGACGGTAGTGAGTACCAGGGGGTTTCAGTTATTTTATCCGTGGCGCTAATTTTATCAGCCATACTATACTCCATGAAAGTATATATTTATTTTTGTAAGTTTTTTGGTATTTTCCAAAAAAATTGTGTACAGAAGGAGAAAGGGCGAGGGTGGAGAAATGGACAAAAAAACACTACATTTTGCGAATATTATAAACATGTTCAGCGCCAAATTGCAAATACCAAATAGCAAATAAACTATCATGAATAGAATCACAATATTTATACAATGGGAATTTGTGATTCGTGATGTATTGGCATCCTATGGCTCATGCACGGATGGTTTTCAAGTGTTTCATACAAACGAGCGCATTGACGGCTATCTCTATACAAATTCCTCAAGCAAGTTTCAAGTGACGTCTCCATTACGTTATACTTGTTGGAAGGTATCAGGGCGCACGATTCTATGTGTCCTTCCGGGTTAATATGAATAAACCCCTTGCCCGCCTCCCTGCAATTATCCATGAGTTCTTCGTCACCGGGAAAATGAATGAGATAGGTGTTTGCCCTTTCCCTCAATTTTAAAAACCATTGCCGGAATACGGATATTTGGGCAGGTGATAGAACGAGGCGTGGGTCAGGCCTCTTTCCCGTCGGTATATACTCGATAAAACACCCTAACCGGGCGCCGTAGGGATACTTTTCCTCAAAAATCTCCTCTGTTTGGAGTGTTTCCACATTATCAGAGGTAACCGTAATAGAAAATCCGTATAGTACGGTATTGGCTTGAAGGGCATCGAATGCGCGCGCAATACGATAGTAAACCCCGGCGCCACGCCTTTTATCAGTATCTTCCAAACCGCCTTCAAGGCTAATTACGGGAATTATATGGGGTGACCTTGACAGCCTCCTGGCAACATCATCCGAAATCATGGTTCCATTGGTTATCAGAATAAAGAGGCAGTCCCGCCGATTGCTTAAAATATCCAACAAGCCGGGATACAGCATAGGTTCACCGCCGGTGAGGACAAAGAAGAAACATCCGAGCGCGTCAGCTTGTTCTAAGACGCCTTCCAGTGCTTTTCGGGGCAATACCTTCGGCTCGTTATAGACCCGCGCATAGCAATGGTCACAGGCAAGGTTGCAATCCGAGGTAAGGCTGAGGACAAAGGAATGCGGGATGGGGTAATCAAGTTTTTGCTGCAAACGAACGTTCAGTTTGTATTTCTTCCTCACCTTTCCATAGAAATTCCAGGCCATCCACAGGCGCCGTGGCGACGATAATGCCCAGGGCAAAAATGCCTTTCTGAAGATGCGGAGGTTGTATTTGAATTTGTCGGAAGATATATGCATATACTATTTATATCGGTAAATTGGGCTTGGCTTAATCATAACCCGCACGTGTCGGAAGTGTAAAATAAGGAAAATCTCAAGGTATGTCAGGCGTCATCGTCTGACATATCTATGATGACAAGTGAAGATGCTTGCCATGCCTGCATATCGGGTTTCTTTAACGGTGTGTTGAATTATGAATATCGAACAAGGAATTTCGAATGTCGAAGAAAATACCTATTTCATCATTCTACATTCCTTGTTCAATATTCGATATTAGCTTCTTCAAAACGTAAAAATTTGTTTCTGAAGATACGAACCCATCTTAATTTTATCAGTCCCGGTCGCATCTCGCTAATGCTTGCGTCCTTCACTCTCACCATGTTGTGGAGCTTCTGCATGTGAATAGGATGCCGGGTCTTTTTTGAATGTTTTTTTGCAGTGTTCTGAGCAGAAGTAGTAAACCTTCCCTTTGTATTCCTCAAATGACGCCTTTTTAATATCCCCGACTTCCATACCGCACACGGGGTCTTTGACAGCGCCAGCTTTTTCACCCTTTACTTCTGCCTTTGCCTGGACAACGTGTTCACCGGATTCATGACTGCCATGCCCGTCTCCGTTGCCACAGGCGTCCCCACATGCCCACAAGGTTTTGCCCGCATAAGCGCTGCTGAAACCAACAACAAAGGTAACTGTTACTGCCACATGTAAAATACGATTCATGGTAATCTCCTTTCAACATATTTCTACCTTAACTTTTCACTGGAGAGCGAAGAGGTTCTTCACTCTCCAACCACAACGTTAAAATTCCTGAATAGAGAAAATTGTAGTGAACGGCATAAATTGGTACTGTTAGCACCTCTTTATGGAGGTTAAAGAAGATTTATATTTATCTTAATGCCATTCACTCTGTTTCATGACTAGATCAAGGGCGGTATCTTTATTCGTATTGATCCAGTCAATTCATTCTGCATTGTTAAAAACCGGATCAGGCACTGTTGACGCTTGATTATCCGGCAAACTGGATGTCTGGCATGGCACGATGAAATACTTATTGGTTGGATTTGAAGGAACCTGAATGGGTGAAAGTCCAACTGCAACCGTAGTTTCAATTTGTGGATTTGCAGGATCGGATGTATTCAGGATACATTCGTAACCCGGTACTGCACAACTGACAAAACACCAATGGCCATCTGTAAAATTATATATCCAATTATTCTATTTCCATCACTCATCGTTCATCGTTCTTTTTGCCTGAATGATATCTCCTGTTTATCAGCGCCTATAAACAATTTACACTGTGTAGAAGCAAATTAAAAATAATCACATATTTTACCTATTGTCAAACATTATTTGCAAATTTATTTATAAAATAGAATTTGGTTGTCTATTTACAGTGGATATAAGGAACAGCCGCCTTGCGCAATTATGTACCATAATCCTCAAAAGTGGTTGATTTGTGCCAAAAGGGTCTCGGCAATGGTTTCGTGGTTTATTTGATGAGGAAGTTTGCGCACTGCCACTTGCATCGCATGGTTTTATACCACAAGCACTTATAATAATGCATATTGAACAGACATAGTTTTTATAGTGTGGCACGTTTATTGCTGTATTATTCAGTATTAATAAATTATTTATTATGTATGTATCTGCGGTCTTGATTAAAAACTGTTGGGTGAATGTTTTTACATAAATCTTGGTGAAATGTGTTAGACCAAATGAATCTACTACGGGAATTGGTTGTAGAATTAGCCCGGGCAAAGAATTTTACCACGGCCCTTGACATTGTGCTGCACAAGATATGCGATGCCACGGGATGGGCATACGGGGACGTATGGGCGCCATCGCTCAATGGTCACCATTTAGTGTGTTTAAGGGCGTGGCACTCTCCCTCAGTAGAATTGGAAAATTTCAAACAGAAAAGCACGCGATTCACCTTCGCTCCGGGGGTTGGATTTCCAGGTCGTATATGGTCATCAGGGAAACCTGCATGGATATTGGACGTTACGCAAGACACAAACTTCCCGCGCGCGTCCATTGCCAGAGAATGTGGTCTGAAGGCGGGCACGGGCGTTCCTATCCTCAATAATGATGAGGTTGTCGCGGTAATGTCATTCTTTATATTCGAAAGACGGGAAAAAGACGAACACATGATCAGCCTTATTGCAACGGTTGCCGCCGAATTGGGCAATATTTTCAAATATAAACAAATGGAGAAGAGGCTTCTTCAATTATCCAGCGCCGTAGAGCAAAGTATTGGCAGTATTATTATTACTGACATAAATGGCGCTATAGAATATGTAAATCCGAAATTTTTACAATTAACCGGGTATATGCCGGACGAAGTCATCGGGAAGAATCCAGGCGTGTTAAAATCAGGCGCCACGTCTCCGGCTACGTATAAAAAATTGTGGGAAACAATAACTACCGGTAATAGTTGGCGCGGTGTGTTTTGCAATAAAAAAAAGAATGGGGATTTATTTTGGGAACAGGCAAATATTTCACCGATAAAAGACCGGGATGGCAATATCACTCATTTTCTCGGATACAAAGAAGATATCACCGATCGTAGGCGAAACGAACAACGCATCAGCACGGAACATGCCATAACCACTATTTTAGCGGAGGCAAACTCTCTTGCAGAGGCGTCCCCGAAAATACTGAAAGCCATCTGCGAATGTCTTGGCTGGGATTATGGGGAAATATGGCAGGTTGACCGTGACGCCCAATTGTTGCGTAACATAGAAATATGGCATACCCCCGCAATAAATCCTTTGAAATTTATGGAATTAACAAAACAGCTTGTTCTCAAAAGAGGCGATGGGATTCCCGGGCGAGTGTGGAAAAACGCCAGGCCGGTCTGGGTTGCGGATGTAACCCGTGACACCAATTTTATCAGAAAATTCCTTGCTAGCGTGGAAGGGCTGCGCGGGGCTATTGGTTTTCCCATTATCAGCAACGAGGAATGTGTTGGAATAATGGTCTTTTTTAATCGTGAAATACAACCGCCTGATAATGAATTACTTACTATGCTGGAAGCTATCGGATGGCAAATCGGTCAGTTTATTATGAGAAAACGGGCGGAGGCACAACTCCACAAATTATCTCAGGCCGCAGAGCAAAGCCCCGGTACGATTATCCTTACCGATACGAACGGCTGCATCCAATATGTTAATCCACGATTTACCCAGTTAACCGGCTACACGCTGGATGAAGTGGCTGGTAAAACCCCGTATTTCCTCGATTCTGGCATTACCCCACGGGAAAATTACAAACGTTTGTGGGGAACCATTACCTCCGGGGAAGAAAGAGACGGCGAGGTGATTAGCAAGAAAAAAAACGGTGAATTTTATCACGAACGGGTTCGCATCTCCTCAATAAAAGACGAAAAAGGCGCCATTACGAATTTTCTGATAACCGGAGAAGATATCACGTTGCTCAAAGAAGCAGAGGAAGAGCAAAAGCAACTGAGAAGCCAACTGTATCATACACAAAAGCTGGAATCTATCGGTCAGCTTGCAGGGGGAATTGCCCACGACTTTAACAATATTATTATGGCAATCATGGGGTATGCAAATTTCTTAAAGCTGGAGCTAGGCGAAGATAATCCGTTAAGCCAATATCCAATAAAATTGCTTGCGGTTGCAGAGCGGGCAGAAAAATTAACCAGCGGACTCCTTGCCTTCAGCAGAAAACAGGTATTCAATTTACAAACCGTAAGCACAAATCATATTATAACAAACGCCTTGTCTTTTCTTGGTATGCTTATTAAAAGCAACATTGAGCTGAAAATATCCCTTTCCGAAAACGACTGTTTCATAGTAGCGGATACAAACCAGATTGAGCAAGTGTTGATCAATCTTGCAACAAACGCCAGAGACGCCATGCCGAAGGGAGGGATTTTAACCATAAAAACCGAAGGGGTGGAATTGGATAACACCTTTGTCGATACCTATCATTATGGCAAGCCGGGGAAATACGCCCTTATATCGGTTACGGATACCGGCATGGGGATGGATGAAAAGACAGTGAAAAATATATTTGAGCCTTTTTTTACCACCAAGGAAGTAGGAAAAGGCACCGGGCTTGGGCTGGCAATTGTATACGGCATTGTCAAACAACATAACGGATTTATCAATGTTTATTCTGAATCGGGAAAGGGAACCACCTTCAAGATTTATTTGCCGTTAAGCAAAATTGTCCCATTATCCACGTCAGATTCAAACCCTTATAATACCCTTGAACTGCCTAAGCAGGAAATTTCAAGTGGTGGAAAAGAAGAGATACTCGTAGCGGATGATAATGAAGAAATCAGGGATATATTAAAATGTTCTCTGGAGGGAAATGGTTATAGGGCAATGGTTGCAGTCAATGGGGAAGATGCCATACATAAATTCACGGAAAATAAGGATACCATACGACTTCTTCTCTTAGATGTAGTTATGCCAAAGGTAAATGGCATGGACGCATACCTGGAGATAAAAAAATGCGACCTGATATAAAGACTATTTTTATGAGTGGATTCAACAACGATATTATTCATGAAAATATCTTGAAAAATGAAGATACTTATTTTATTTCAAAACCGATTTTGCCAATTAACCTGTTGGAAAAGGTAAAAAAAGCTTTAAATTGATCTGCTTGAAACAAGCTTTTGGAGGAGTTAGCCATGTCAGCACAAAACGAAATACATCAAGGGAGCAAAGCATCTGATAATGGCGCTTTCAGCCCGGAACGTATTACCAATCTGACGTTACAGTTGTCCTCAAATATGGATAAGGCAATTAAGGACATCCAGAGGATTACCTTCCAGTCCAGAATCTTATCCCTTAACGCAAAGGTGGAGGCCGCCCGTGCCGGTGAAATAGGCTCAGCCTTTTCTGTGGTGGCAACGGAAATGGGTTCCCTATCCCATGAAATTGAAAATCTCGTGGAAAACTTAGAAAATGAGTCGTCAAAAGATTTTAAGGAAATTGCGAAAATAAATGATAACATTGCCACCAATTACCGGGGTTTGCGTTTATCAGACCTGGCCTTAACAAATATAGACTTGATTGACCGGAATTTGTACGAACGATCATGCGACGTCCGGTGGTGGGCAACGGATAACAGTTTTATTGATGCATTAACAAAAAACACACAGGAGGCGTACGATTTTGCCTCAAAACACATGGGCATTATCCTGGGCGCTTACACGGTATATTTCGACCTGGTTTTGTGCAATAGAGAAGGAACCGTTGTCGCAAATGGGAAAAGAGAACTCTACGATTCCGTGGGAAAAGACGCTTCCGCGACAAAATGGTTTAACGCTGCCCTGAAATGTGCTACGGGCGATGACTTTGGGTGGGAAACCGTGCATCGTTCTCCATTAGTCAATGGCGAACTTGCGCTGCTATACTCGGCGGCTATCCGCGAAAATGGCGACAAAAACGGCAGGATACTGGGTGTGCTGGGAATCATTTTCAAGTATGCGGCACTGGCGCAAACAATCGTTGAAAATACACCTTTAAGCAAAGAAGAAAGGCTCAAAAGCCGTATATGCATCGTTGATGGAAGAGGGCTTGTTCTGGCAGATTCAGCAAGAAGAAATCTGGAAGATACCTTAGACTTTCGTGGAAAGCACGAATTGTTCGAGAACAAGAAAGGGTTCATTATTGCGGAATATAAAAACTCAAATTGCTGCATTGCGCACGCAAAGGCCCCCGGTTATGAAACCTATACAACAGGGTGGCATTCATTAATTATTCAGAAGATATAACAGCGCTTTGTAAGAAAAAGTGCGGTTCACCGCAACCATGTAGGATAGGCATTGCCTACCTTCAGAACTTCTGACCTGCGGGATTTTTATCTGAGAACAAAATATAAACACATCGCAGGTTTTTACCCCGTAGGGATAATTGCCAATAGCCTGTGTTGTCTTTTTTCATGTAACGACGTAAGACAACCCCCTGCATCCCCCTTTTACAAGGGGGACCTCCCAAATCCCCCTTGCAAAAGGGGGATAGGGGGTTGTGTACACGGCTTTTTACTGCCGGCAGAACGGTTACGAACATCGCTGAATTTTAGATCAATTATGGAGATATACGTATGATGCCTAAAAAACAAATCCTCTTGGTAGACGATGATTGTCATATTCGTGAAGTCTTAAAGTTGTCCCTTGAAAGACATGGATATAAAACGTTTGAGGCCTCAAATGGTTCTCATGCCATAGAATTATGCAGGTCAAAAACATTTGATTTAGTAATTGCAGATATTTACATGCCGGGAATGGATGGTATAAAATTCATTGAAACCTTACAGGGATTTTCACCGGAAACCAGGGTTGTTGCTATTTCCGGCGGTGAACCATGCCAGTTTTTTAAGTCAAGTTTACAATTAAATACGGCGCTGTACAAAGGGGCAGTTCTCTCACTGAAAAAACCCGTTAAAGAGGATGAACTGCTGTGTGTGGTAAAAAAATTTGTCGGTTAATATACGCAATGTTGTTATAAAAACTCCAAAGGCAAGGCTAAAGCCTCGCCCTACATCTTAACACCCACCAATTCTCACAAAAATGGTGAACCCACCCCAGTACCCTTCCCAGGAAGGGAATTCTAACGTGTAACGCAACTAAAAGTCGCCGAGGGCATCATTCATTCTTCAAAGCTTTTTCAATACAGGCTGAACTGTTACCTTATGAACAAAGCAATGAACCGTTTCAAAAAATGATAGACGATGGCTATTGACTTTAAAAATCAACGTTGTAGAATACACTAAATCTCCAATAGGAATTTTAATCCCTCCCCTTTTCTACCGGAGGAAACAAGGGGGGATTCCTTGGCATTGACTGCGGTTGTGCCGTGCCGGTCTCATTATGGACAGCGCGGTTTGTATAAAATTAATATCGAATTCCGAACAACGAATTTCGAGGTCTTATTAATAGAGGAAATACGGATATGCTAAAAGGTACGGGTGTTACGATACAGCGCCATTTTGTAGAACAAGAAAGAATGTTTCCAAAGGCCACGGGTGATCTTACCGGCCTCTTGTGGGATTTAACCCTTGCCGCGAAAACGATCTCGCGTGAGGTGAATAAGGCTGGAATTGCCGACATTATTGGACTTACCGGTGAAAGCAACGTACACGGTGAGGCAGTAAAAAAACTGGACATCTTTGCCAACGAGCGCATTTGCAAGTCAATGGAACACGGTGGACACCTCAGCGTTATGGCGTCGGAGGAAAACGAGGACATCATTCCCATACCAAATGAATTCCCCAAAGGTAAATACGTCCTCCTCTTTGACCCGCTCGATGGTTCTTCGAACATCGATGCCAACGTAAGTGTGGGTACCATATTTTCCATTTATCGCAGGAAGAGCACCGGGAGTGAGTCGGTAAAGGAGGATTGCCTCAGGAAAGGGGTGGAACAGGTCGCTGCGGGGTATATCGTTTATGGTTCCAGCACGATGATGGTCTATACAACCGGAAATGGCGTCCACGGCTTTACCCTCGATCCGAGCATCGGAGAGTTCCTCATTTCACACGAAAACATCCGGATTCCAGCCAAAGGCAAGATATACAGCATTAATGAGGGGAACACCAATACATGGGACGAGGGGACAAAGCGATACATTGCTCATCTCAAAGAGTGCGACTCCGCTACAGGCAGGCCGTACTCCCTGCGATACATCGGGTCGCTCGTCGCCGATTTCCACAGGAACCTGCTCTACGGCGGCGTCTTCCTGTATCCCGCCGATTATAAAGACCCCAGGAAGCCAAAGGCGAAATTAAGACTGCTTTACGAGGCAAACCCGCTCGCCTTCATCGTGGAACAGGCAGGCGGCATGGCGTCCACCGGTAAAGAACGTATCCTGGATGTCCAGGCAACCGAACTGCACCAAAAAGTGCCGCTTATTATTGGGAGCAAAAAGGACGTGGAGGATTATGAAAGATTTTTCTGTCAAAGACAATAAATGAAAAAGAATTTCTTAAGGGATGCGCTAAGGCATAATATGCGCCCGTTTCTCTGGTTTAGAGCTACTCTATGGGGTTGTTAATTACAAGAAAGATGTATGGTTTTGAAAGAATTATCTATCGCGCCTTCTAAGGAGTCGCTCCTCATATTTCAAGACGGTATCCTCTTGTTCCAGGGTTTCAATAGACCCTGGCCTCTTGTTGCGTAATTCAGCAATGGCGTTGATCCCGTGGCAACCCTTGCTTACAAGATAGCAGGCAAGCATGGTTCCCGTTCTCCCCATGCCGGCATCGCAATGAACGACGATCCTTTTCCTGGAGACAGCTAGATTATTGGTAAATGCTATAAATTCATCGATTTGTTCTTGAGTCGGTGAGTTAAAATCAACAACGGGGATATGCTTGTATTCAAACCCAAATTCATCGATCAAGGTTTTGTGTAGCGGTGTTTCGGTCAGGGAAACAATGGCGTCGATGCCAATGTCTTTTAGGAATTCAAGATCAGTCACGACCGATAAAGGTCTTGCCATACCGGCGATTTCATCTTGTATAATCCAGCTAAAGTTTCTCGGCATTTTAATCATTCATAAAATGGTCAAGCATCGCTTTTACGAGTTCTAAAGGAAGGCCAACAACGTTTGTATAGCTGCCGGTTATTTTCTCAATAAACCGACTTCCCATTCCCTGGATGGCATAAGCGCCTGCCTTGTCCATCGGTTCACCTGATTTGACATACGCACTAATTTCTTCACCAGTAATATGTTTCATTCTAATCTGTGTACGGTCAAAGCGCAATGATTTCTTTTTTGACGGTGTTTCTACCAGACAAACGCCAGTTAGCACCTCATGTTCCGCGTCACTCAACATGGAAAGCATCCTGAGCGCGTCGGACACGTCTACAGGTTTTCCCAGGATGCAATGATTGAACAAAACAATGGTGTCTGCACCAATGATAACGGCATTTTCCACCCTTTTTGCAACGTCTTCCGCCTTTTGACGGGCAAGTCGCAACACTAACTCATCGGGTGAAATATCATACGAAACACTTTCTTCTGTGTCGTGAGGCACAACATCAAAGGGATACCCCAACGTTTTTAACAAGGCGATCCGCCGCGGTGAGTTTGATGCGAGTATAAGGCGTTTATTTGGCATACCGGAAAACAAAAAACCCTTCTACTTTGCTAGTAGAAGGGTTTTAACAATCATATCTCTTTTATCAATTAACCACTAATATTTTTCACTAAGCTTTCTCAACCACCGGTTTCACCTCTTCAACCTGCTTCTCCACATTACCCTCAACCAGTTCAAATACTACTTGGGATGCATTATCGTTGAGTCGTCTTCCCAGCATTTTCAATTTCCGGTCACGACCTTCCATCTTATAGTCCAGTACCGGAATTTTCCCGATTGAGCTGCCAGACAGCACGCCAAGCCTTGTGCCGGACATTTTTAATATCCTCGTGTATCCGCCATTCCTAGTCATGTACCTTTGCGCGATTCCACCAAGTTCGCGCCACTGACCTTCCCCCAACAATTTTCTAACAACGTCAATATTTCTCAATTGTGTAAATATTTGACGATAACAGTGTACGTATCCGGGTTTATCAGAGTCTTTTTTCAACAACCCTTTTTTCGCCAGGGTTATTATTTTTTCAGCAAAAGATTTTGTCTCTTTTGCCTTTTCAAGCGTAGTAACTATCCTACCGTAAGTGAAAAGGCTATTCGTGATGTTCTGCCTCAACGCCTTCCTATGCGCCGCAGTCCGTGATAAATGCCTTCCCCTCATTCTGTGTCTCATGGAACTATCCTTTCTTTTTTTCCATTTGTTTGTTTAGCACAGGCATCCCAATGGTCAAATTCAATAGTGCCAACTTTTTCTTAACTTCCTTCAAGGTTGTTTTTCCAAAATTCTTGATGTCCAAAAGCTCTTCCTCGTTCTTGGTTACCAAGTCACCAACCCTCGTAATATTTGCCGTCTCCAAACAATTCGACGCCCGCACTGACAAATCCAACTCGGCTATTGACATGTCAAATTTCTTGTTAAGCTCTTCTTCAGAAATCTCCTGAATGTTTTCTATACCAATCTTCTTCTCAACCTGCTGCAATTCTCTCCCAATTTCGAAGTATTGAACAAATGGATTAAGGTGTTTTCTCAGTATCTTTGCTGCTTCAACCATAGCCATCTCCGGAGAGACGACTCCGTTTGTAAAAATCTCCATAATGAGCTTATCGTAGTTTGTGCGCCTGCCAACGCGCGTCTCTTCAATAGAGTAGCGAACGTTTCTGACAGGAGAAAAAATCGAATCCACCGGCACGAGACCAATTTCCTGCTCATCAGGCTCATTTTCTTCGGCAGTTACATAACCACGGCCGTTTCTAACTTCCATTTCTATACTAAAATTCAGGTCTTCTGAAAGAGTAGCGATATGCAAATCTCTATTTACAATATCGACAGTGCCATCGGTTATAATATCTCCCGCCTTTATTTTACCTTTTTTAGTAGCCGCTATCTTTATGACTTTAGACTGATCTGTATGCAGCTTAACTACGATGTCTTTTATATTTAATATGATGTCAGTAACATCTTCAACAACACCAGGAATCGAGGCAAATTCATGACTTACACCATTAATTCTGACAGAAACCACTGCGCTCCCCTCCAAAGAAGAAAGCAATATCCTCCGCAAGCTGTTCCCTATCGAATGACCAAACCCACGCTCAAATGGCCCTGCTGTAAACTTGCCATAAGTATCGGTCAAAGTCTCTTTTTCCGCGTCAACACTGACCGGAAGTTCAAGACCTCTCCACCTTATTCTCATATTTCTCCCCCTAATACATTTGATAAGGGATCCCAAGATAAATTTGATTCGTTCGCTTCAGAATAAACATGCTGCAATTCTGAAAAACACAAAGAAAATCACGACAATAAAATCCCCTTGCTTTGAAAGTGCGCACACAAGCGCAAGATTAAGGGTGATTTTATTCTTTTGGAATGATTTTTTAGACCAGTCAATGATTTACTTAGAGCATAACTCAACGATTAACTGCTCTTGAACGTTCGCTGAAATGTCTTCCCTTGTCGGAAGCTGTATTACCCTGCCTTCCATTGTGTCTGTCTTCAGCTCAATCCAAGCAGGTACATTTCTGCCCTTTACCATCTCAAAGTTTGCTTTTATAACGTTTTGGCTTGTTTCATCACTTTTAGCTTTTATCACATCTCCAACATCAACCAGATAAGAGGCAATATCCACTTTCTTATCGTTTACCGTTATATGACCATTTCGAACACACTGCCTTGCATTTTGCCTTGACGTGGCGAACGATAACAGGTACATAACGTTATCAAGCCTTCTCTCCAGCATTGCCAGCATGTTCTCACCGGTGTTTCCTTTTTGTCTTTCAGCCTTTTTAAAACAATTGCGAAATTGGCTCTCCAATATTCCGTAAAAGCGTTTCATCTTTTGCTTTTCTCTGAATTGAGTGCCGTATTTTGATAATTTACCTCTTCCCCAAGTAAACTGACCGGGCGGATACTTCCTTTTTGTAACCGCACATTTCACGGTGTCGCACCTAATTCCCTTAAGAAATAGCTTTTCACCTTCTCTTCTGCATAATCTGCATTGAGGACCTACGTATCTTGCCATGCCGTTCCTTTCTAGAACCTCACTGAAAACCCACTTATACCCTACGTTTTTTCCTTGGCCTACAACCATTATGAGGCAGCGGCGTTACGTCTTCTATTGCTTTCACGCTTAGACCTGCCGCCTGAAGCGCTGTAATCGCAGATTCTCTACCAGGGCCAGGCCCCTTAACTCTAATCTCGATTTCCTGCACCCCGTGCTTCTGCGCTTTGTCAGCCGCGCTAGACGCTGCCTTTTGCGCTGCAAACGGAGTACTTTTCCGCGACCCTTTAAAACCTACAGTACCGGCACTCGCCCAGCATATCGTTTCGCCATTGACGTCAGTTATCGTCACGTATGTATTGTTGAACGTTGCCTTAATATTGGCAATTGCCCTGGCAACATTACTCCTTACTTTTTTCTTTCCTACACTTGACATAACGTTTCGAACCCCATCTGATAAAAACAGACATTATAAACAATTTACGGAGTAGTCACCCACTTCGCTACTAAACTCTTGCTCACTAAAATAACTCTTCAAAACAAATTCCGTGTTGAACGTTTTATCCATTTTATGATAACGTTCTAGATTATACTTTTTTTTACCTTTTTTTCTACGTGCAATTATCATCAAATTCTTCGGTGATACTTTTGGGGGAACCATTTCAACAAGCTTTACATAATACCCCGCGCCGGTAAGAAACTGTGCCCTTAAAGCCTCAGTTAGTATATCGGCGAAACGATACCTCAACAGCCCAAAATCAGTGATATCTACCAGAGGATGACCCCGCTTTATACGACCACGAACCTGGTTTTCACAACAAGGGACGGCAAGTATATATTTTGCACCTAGTTTAATACCTTTCGCGATGGTTTCGTCTGTAGCAACATCACACGCGTGCAAAGCCACTACAATATCAATCGGTTTTTCCGGTTGAGTATCAATTATCCGTCCGTCTATAAACCGCATGTTAGTATAGCCGAGATGGTCTCTGATTTGATTACACTTTGCTATAAGCGTCTTATTAGTGTCTACGCCATATAAAAAAAATGGCATCGGATACAGCCTAGATAATATATTATTTAAAGCGAACGAAAGGTATGATTTACCACATGAACAATCGAGAATTACAACCTCCCGATCACGTGGATAACCCTCTACTACCTCAATCACCTGTTCAACAAAGCCGACCACTTCGTTAAACTTTTTAACCTCCCTATCATCCCTAGACTGTTCTATATTCATCGAGAGCAACTGCAGCAAATCACCACTCGATTTTAACAACTTAGCTACTTTTTCTCTCTTTATCATAAACAGATTGCATGGGAATCACAAGTCAGACGCTAGCCTGAATCAAGGCTTAACCAAGTTCCTTCACATTCTTCTTACCGGCAACCGTCTTTTTACGCCCTTTTCTGGTACGCGCATTCGTCTTGGTACGCTGACCTCTTACCGGCAACCCCACCTTATGGCGAACCCCGCGATAGCACCCTATACTCTTCATTCTCGCAATATTTTGCATCTCTTGACGTCTTAGCTGACCTTCGATTGAAAAATTCTTTTCAATGTACGCACCCAAAGCACTCGACTGGTCTTCATGCAAATCTTTCGCACGCAAATTTTCGTCAATTTTTAGATCACTCAGTATTTTCTTAGCTAATACCTTGCCTATTCCATAGATATACGTGAGGGCAATAACTATTCTTTTATCTGTGGGAATATCAATACCAGCAATTCTTGGCATCTATCAATTCCTTTCTCAATTATTTTATTTACTATACAATCCCTAAGCTAGCCTTGCCTTTGCTTGTGCCTTGGATCCGAACAAATTACACGAACAACATTTTTCCTTCTTACGATCTTACAATTTTCACATATTCGTTTAACAGAAGCTCTAACCTTCATAAAATCGCCACCCTATCATAAAAACAACTACAGTAAGACAATTTTCAAACTTGCCTATAAATAATACGACCCTTATCGAGGTCGTAAGGGGACATTTCAATGGTAACCTTATCACCAGGCAATATCTTGATAAAGTGCATTCGCATCTTCCCGGATACATGCGCAAGTACCTTATGACCATTCTGCAACTCAACCCAAAACATTGCATTGGGAAGAGCTTCTTTCACAGTTGCTTCTACTCTTATCGGCTCTTCTTTCGGCATAAGATAAATTACTTTCCCATATATTTTCAGATAATTACAATGTCAAAATATCAGCTCCACCGTCAGTTATTACAATGGTATGCTCAAAATGTGCAGACAATTTTCTATCCTTTGTCACCACGGTCCATCTATTACCCAGTACCTCTGTTTCACACTTTCCCATACATATCATTGGTTCAATGGCCAGCGTTACACCAGACAGCAAAATCTCATCTGCATCCAGCAACGACTTACTCACGAAATTCGGCACTTGCGGGTCTTCATGCATACTCCTCCCAATTCCATGCCCCGTATAATTTCGTACTACTGAATAATCGTGCATTTCAACGAACTCTTGTATTGTTCTCGAAATCACCGACAGTTTTTGATGCGTTTTTGCTGCTTTAATCGCAAGGCCAAGCGACTTCTCACAGACATCTATTAGCCTTTTCGCGCCATCATCGATTTCACCAATCGGCACCGTAAGCGCTGCATCAGCAACGTATTTTTTGTAACTAACGCCAACATCAACGCTCAGGATATCACCACTTTTCAATTTTCTCTGACCAGGTATCCCGTGAACAACCTCTTCATTTACGGAGGCGCAAATACTTTTTGGAAAACCACGATACCCCTTAAAAACTGGTATTCCTCCATGCCCTAAGATATATTTCTCTATCTCATCGTTCAGCCACTCTGTGGTTATGTCTTTTTTTGCAATTTCTTTAGCTAAACGCAGAGCACCGGCGACAATCCTGCCGGCCCCCCTCATTATTTCTACTTCACGGGGAGATTTACGAACAATCAACTTAAGCTACTCCACTTTTTAACTAACAAATTTTCACACCACTTATTCAATGCTAAGAAATATATCCCTGGTAATGTCATCTATATTTTTGTCACTCAAAACCTCTTTGAGAATACCATTTTTTTTGTAATAGTCTATCAAGCCTTCAGTTTGCTCATGATACACCCGCAGACGCTCCAAGACTGTTTCCTTCTTATCATCAGAACGCTGACATAGGACACTCCCACACTTGTCACAAATACCAGCCTTCTGCGGAGGTACAAAGCTTACGTGATAATTAGCACTACAGCTGCTACAGATCAGACGCCCGGACAACCTCAATACCACACTATCTTTTGAGACCGCAAAATAGAAAACTACATCTATCTTACTTCCTATCTTTTTTAGCTCACTGTCCAATACCTTCGCCTGGGCCAGCGTCCTTGGAAAACCATCAAGAACAAACCCCCCCTTGCAATCATTCTTTGTAATGCGGTCTTTAATGATAGCAACAACTATCTCGTCTGGTACCAGCAATCCTTTTTCAATAAAAGATTGAGCCTTTTTGCCTGTTGCAGAGCCACAATCAACTGACTCTCGAAGCAAATTACCAGAAGATATGTGGGGTATATTCTTTGCCTTGCTAACAGTAGCCGCTTGGGTACCCTTACCAGCGCCAGGAGGCCCAAGAAACACTATCATCATCCCAATCTTCCTTTTATTCTACTACCGCCGCTTAGGAAGCCACTGTATTGTCGCATAATCATGTGCGATTCTATCTTCTGCACCATATCAAGCGCAACACCAACAATGATGAGAAGACCTGTACCGCCATAAAAACCAGCTATTGCCCTATCAAGTTCAAAACTGCCACCAACAAGTTTCGGCAATATTGCTATTAGCGCAAGAAAAGCCGCACCAGCCAACGTTATCTTGCCCATAATACCTTCCAAATATTCCGATGTCCTGTGGCCAGGCCTAATTCCCGGTATAAAACTTCCATAATCTTTCATATTGTTTGACATTTCTTTTGGATTAAATTGTATTGCTGTCCAGAAGTAGCAAAAGAAAGTAATGAGCAATATGTAAAGAGCAATATATATTATCCCACCCTGCAACGCCTCTGAAACTCTAGATGTAATCCAATAGCCAATGCTTCCCGGTTCACACCGAACCTGAATACCCTGCATTATTGCAGCAGGGAATATAAGTAGCGACTGCGAGAATATTATCGGCATCACGCCAGCTTGGTTTACGCGAAGTGGAAGAAAATGTCTTTGCCCTCCATATACCCTTCGACCTCGAGTATGCTTTGCCTGCTGAATAGGTATGCGCCTTTGCCCCTGAGTAATATAAACAACACCGCCGACAATGGCAAGGAACATCCCAAGCAAAATCAACATTTTAACGATACCAATCTGATGTTCAGCAGGCGTCACTGAAAAAGTAAAATTCTCTATTACCCTAGCAAAAGCCCACGGCAAGCGTTCAATTATACCTACCATAATTACAATTGAGATACCACTTCCAATTCCAAACTCTTCAATTTGCTCACCTATCCACATCAATGTCATTGTTCCCGTGGTCAAAAGTAGCGCAGCCATTAGCTGAAACCCTATCCCCTGAAGGTGAACAGGAATAACCGGCGATCCATTAAGCTCGACGGTATAGAGCGTCCTAGTCATCACAAAAGCTTGGAAAAGACACAAACCTACGGTTGCCAGCCTGGTATACTGATTTATCTTTTTCCTGCCCGCCTCCCCCTCCTTCTGTAACCTTTCCAGATAAGGTACAACACCGACAAGCAATTGGAAGATAATAGATGCACTAATATAAGGCATTACCCCTAGCCCAAAGATAGCGCCTGACGTAAGCGCACCACCTGCAAACATATCCACCAGCCCAAGCAACTGACCAACGCCGCTTTGAGTAAACTGCTGAAAGTAACTCTTCAACACCATCGTATCAATACCCGGTATCGGAATGTATACGCCTACCCTGCAAAGTGCAATCAAACCCAGCGTAATCAGTACTTTCTTACGTAACTCCGGTATACGAAAAATATTCCCAAATTGCTCTATCATGATATAATCTTTGCTTCTCCGCCAGCGGCTTTAATTTTCTCTACTGCAACCTTAGTGAACTTACTTGCTACGACAGTCAATGAATTTTTTAATTCCCCATCGCCTAATACTTTTACACCATCCATCAGCTTTTTAATAAGACCTGATTCTATCAACTTTTCACCATCAACTTTCGTACCGTTTTCAAATAATCCCAAGTCTTCAACATTAACTATTGCATATTTTCTCTTGAAAGGGTTGTTAAATCCACGCTTCGGAAGCCTTCTGTAAAGCGGAGTCTGTCCACCTTCAAACTGTATGCTAGTTTCATTTCCAGACCTTGCTGTCGCACCCTTGCCGCCTCGACAAGAGGTCTTTCCCATACCTGAGCCACGACCTCGCCCAACTCTCTTCTTTCGTTTTCTATGAAAAGGTATTGCTTTTACATCCCTAAGATTCATTCTATCTTCACTCCTCTAAGCAGCTCAACTTCTTCAGTAGTTCTGAGAGATTGCAAACCCAGCAACGTAGCTTTTGCCACGTTAAGCGGATTTCTTCTTCCATAACACTTCGTCAATATATTTTTAATTCCAGCCGACTCAAGCACCGCACGCACAGAAGCACCGGCCTTAATACCTGTTCCAGGCGATGCGGGCTTCATAAATACATTGGCAGCCTTATACCTGCCCCATACAGTATGATGTATAGTATCTACCTTTAAAGGTATTTTTACCATCTGCTTCTTAGCTTCTTTAACTGCCTTGTTAACGGCGTTAGGAACTTCTCTCGCCTTTCCAAACCCAATCCCAACACTTCCCTTTTTATCACCAACAACAACAAGGGCACTAAAGCTCATAGACTTTCCACCCTTTGTCACCGTTGTGCACCGGTTTATCCTAACCACGGTTTCTTCAATATTTACAGGCTCATCTGAACGGGCCAAAATGTATCTCCTTGTCCAAATCGGATCTTTAAAAACTTAAATTGTTTTTTCTTGCACTTTCGGCTAAAGCCTTAACTCTTCCGTGATACTTATATCCACCTTTATCAAAGACGACCATTGATATTCCCTTTTTCAAAGCCTCTTCGGCTATCTTTTTGCCGACAATCTCAGCCGCCTTTACGTTACCACCATCTTTGACCTGTGTTCTTATATCAGGAGACACCGTCGAAGCAGAAACTAAAGTTGTACCGTCAATGTCATTTATAATCTGGCAATATATGTGTTTCATACTGCGATAGACACTCAACCTCGGCCTCTCGCCACTACCAACCACCTTCCGTCGAATTCTTTGATGACGTCTTTTTCTCTTCCGCAATTTTTCTTTAATATTGTTCATAGCTTAATACCTTTAACTTACTATGCAGCCCCCGAGGTAAACGCCTTACCAGCCTTCCTTCTAATAACCTCATCTTGATACTTAATACCCATCCCTTTATACGGCTCAGGCGGTTTTTTGCCTCTAATAACCGCAGAGAATTGCCCCACCATTTGCTTGTCAGCACCAGAAACTGTAAGCTTGCCAGGGTTTGTCGGATTAGTAACGTCAACCTTTATACCTATTGGTATTTCCAAAACTACCGGATGCGTATAACCTAATGACAATGCCAAATCTTTCCCTTGCACCTTTGCGTTATATCCTATCCCTACAATTTCCATGTTCTTAGAATAGCCCTTCGTCACACCTAGAACCATGTTAGCAATAAGTGCACGAGTCAAACCATGTAGCGCCCTATGTTTTTTTTCATCAGAAGGTCTTGTAACCAACAACGTCTTCTCTTGCTGATTATATTCTATCTTAATATCCTGATGAAAGCTATTACTTAGTTTTCCTTTAGGTCCATCTATACTTACCGAATTGCCACTCACCGTGACTTTAACGTCATCCGGAATTACAACCGGCTGCTTTCCTATTCGCGACATATCTTAATTCCCCATTCTGAGCAGACTACTAAAGCACAATACAAAGAAGCTCACCGCCAACGCGCAATTTCCTACATCCTTTGTCACTAATAATTCCTTTCGATGTAGAATAGATCGCCGTGCCAACCCCGTTTCTAATTTTCTCCATGTCATCGACCTTCTTGTAAATCCGCCTGCTCGATTTGCTTACCCGTTCGATCTTGTTAATTAATTGTTGCTTTAAAGGCCCATATTTCAAGTATACCCTTATCAGGCAACGATTACCCTCACCCGTTATTTCTTTGAATGCTTTTATAAAACCGTCTTCCTTCAGTATGTTTAAAATAGCAAGCTTTATTTTTGAAGCAGGTACGTCAACGCTTTCTCTCCTTATAACACTTGCATTTCTTATACGCGTAAACATATCAGAAATTGGGTCAGTCATGCACATTTTGCTTATTCCTTATAAATAAAAAACCTTAAATACAACACTACCAGCTCGCCTTTTTTACCCCTGGGATCTCACCTTTAGAAGCAAGATTTCTAAAACACAGCCTGCATATCTGAAATTTACGATAGTAAGCCCTTCTCCTGCCACAAAGCTTGCATCTATTATACTTTCGCGTTTTATATTTAGGTTCCTTTTTTTGCTTTTCTACAAGACATTTTCTTGCCATTCCTACTCCTTATTACTCTAACCTAAAAGGCATACCCAGCAGCTTCAACAACTCACGTGATTGTTCATCAGAATTACCAGAAATAACCAAGGTAATATCCATGCCCTGCGTAAACTCAACCATATCAATGCTAATTTCAGGAAACATTGCTTGATCTGTAAGACCAAACGTGTAATTCCCACGTCTATCAAAAGAATTCGGAGAAATACCTCTAAAGTCTCTAATCCTAGGTATTACAATGCTAATCAATCTGTCTAAAAACTCAAACAACCTCTTTCCTCGAAGCGTAACCTTACAGCCAATTGCCTGATTTTCACGCAATTTAAAACCAGCTATTGCCTTTTTTGCTTTTGTAATCAAAGGTTTTTGACATGTAATTATCGCTAAATGCTTCGATGCTTCTTCAATAAGTTTTTTATTGTCTACGGCCTTACCGATACCCATATTAACAACTATCTTTTGTATCCTTGGCACCGATAGTTTGTTTTTATGTTTGAACCTCTCCATTAACTGAGGCGCAACTTGCTGCTGATACTTTTCCATCAATCTTGACATAGCGTTATCTTCCTATACTGTTACTCAGCCGACACGATTTCAGAACCACAATACACACATACCCGCAGCTTTCCGCGATTATCCATCAACTTTTTCTTGATTCTCACGCCCTTACCACTTTTTTTGCAATTTTTATTTTGACAAACAGGCAATACACTGGAAACAGCAATGGAAGCTTCCATCTCTACCCTTCCACCACGCGGATTGCTTTGGGTCGGCTTGACATGCTTGTGAATTATCTTCACACCCTTAATTACAACCCTACCGTTTTCCCTTAACACTTTTATTACTTTCCCCGTCTTACCGGCCTCATTACCAGCCATGACCGCGACTAGGTCGTTCTTACAAATGTGCATCCTTTTCTCCAAAAGAATTACTTTGCAATTTAATAATTCACCTAAACCACTTCAGCGGCCAAAGATATAATTTTCATAAAATTCTTTTGCCTTAGTTCCCTAGCGACGGCACCAAATATACGGGTCCCTCGTGGATTGCCATCATTGTCTATGATAACAATAGCATTCCTGTCAAATCTCAAATATGAGCCGTCTTCCCTACGAACGTTTTTCTTAGTCCTTACCACTACCCCCTTCACCACGTCCCCTTTTTTAACCACTCCTTCGGGTATTGATTTCTTTACGGCAGCAACGATGACATCCCCAACCGTCGCATACTTACGCCTAGAACCACCTAAGACTTTTATACACTTAGCACTTTTTGCCCCGCTGTTATCAGCTATATCCAGCTTCGTTTGCTCCATTATCATTTCAATAACTCCCGAAATATCTAGTTACTTGCCTTTGCAATAACCCTGACAAGCTTTGTATTCTTTGTTTTACTAATAGGCCTTGTTTCTATAATTTCCACTTTATCGCCTAACTTAGCCTCGCCTTTTTCATCGTGTGCTTTATAAGTGGTCGATCTTCGTATGTATTTCCCGTACTTTTGATGCTTTAAAAGACGTGCGACCTCAACAACGATCGTTCTGTACATCTTGTTTCCTACTACCGTCCCAACTATCCTCTTTCTTCTGCCCCTCTCGCTTTCAATGCTCATCGTTGCCCTACTCCTTTACACTGAGATGTTTATTAATACCAAAATCCATCTCTCTAAGAACTGTTTTCATCCTTGCTATATCTCTTCTTATATCCTTTTTACGAGCAGAATTTCTTGTTTCACCTTCCTGCCACTGAAAACTAATATTCAATAATTCCCGCTTACAAGCCTTAATCTCATCAAGTATCTCTTGCCTGGATTTTGATCTAACGTCACCTGTTATCATATCGTCTTTCTCCTTTGAACAAAACGAACTTTAACGGGCATCTTGTGAGCGATTCTATTAAATGTGTGTTTTGCAACGTCCTCACCAACACCACTAATTTCATACAATACAGTACCTGGCTTAACCACGGCCACCCAAAACTCCGGTTCACCTTTTCCCTTACCCATACGTGTTTCTATAGGTTTAGAAGATACAGACTTATGCGGAAATACCCTAATAGTCAATTTACCTTCTCTAGGGAGACATTGTGATGCCGACACTCTACCGGCCTCCAACTGTTGAGCCGTTATCCATCCCGGTTCCAAAGACTGCAAACCAAAGTCACCAAAGGCTACCGTGTTACACCTTGTAGCATTTCCTTTAATTTTTTGCCTTTGCGATTTCCTGAACTTTACCCTCTTTGGCATCAGGCGCATGTAACTTCTCCTTATCAGAACTAACTAGACCTCTATATATCCAAACCTTAACACCAATCACACCATAGGTTGTCTTCGCATCGGCAAAACCATAATCAATATCTGCCCTCAATGTATGCAAGGGGACACTTCCTGATGTCATTTTCTCAGTCCTTGCTATTTCAGCACCACCCAATCTACCAGAAACCTGAAGCTTCACACCTTTCGCGCCTGCATCCAACGAAGAATCAAGAGCCTTCTTCATTGTTCTTCTGAAGGCCGCACGTTTCACCAATTGCTCAGCTATGTTCTCTGCAACCAACTGTGCGTGCAGTTCAGGCTTTGTAATTTCCTTTATCTTTACAAGAACCTCTCGATTTACCAATTTTTGTACTTCATCTTTTAGCTTATCAACCTCTGCACCTTTTCGCCCAATAATCAGTCCAGGGCGCGCAGTATGCAGTGTTATCTTGGCGTCTTGCCGCGTCCTTTCGATCTCTATAATGGATATTCCTGCAAAGCCATACGCCTTCTTGATTATCTTACGTATCTTTTGGTCTTCAACCAACAGCATACCAAATGTCTTCTTATCGGCATACCAAAGCGACTTCCAATTCTGCGTAATACCAAGCCTTATGCCTACAGGGCAAACCTTTTGACCCATTCCATATCCTCATTTCTCTTAAACATTTAGATTTTGCCTTTTTCAGACAATACTACGGTAATGTGACTTGTCCGTTTTAATATAGGCGCAGCCATACCACGAGGTCTCGTGCGATGCCACTTTCTCGTAGGCCCACAATCAACCAATACCTGCGCCAAAACCAAAGAATCGACATCTACATCTATATTATTATTCGCTGCTGAAATCGCTGCCCTTATTACCTTATCAACCATATAAGACGCACGCTTATGCGTTACCCTCAATATCCTCAATGCATCATTAACCGATTTCCCCCGCACGAGATCAACAACATACCGAGCCTTCCTCGGGGAAATCCTAGCGTATCTATGAGTAGATTTAAATTCCATATTTAGTTTATTCCATGCACTAGAGAAACGTCAAATACCGCCCGTTATCCGTGTGGAGTCTCCTTTTTCTTTACACCGCCGTGAGCCCGAAACGTACGCGTAAGCGCAAATTCGCCAAGCTTATGACCTACCATGTCATCAGTAACAAAAAGTTTATGAAATATCTTACCGTTGTGTATCATAAATGTGTGTGAAACAAAATCGGGCACAATCGTACAACTTCTAGCCCAAGTACGTATTGGCTCACTACTTCCCATCTCTTTCTGTTTTAATACCTTTTCAAACAACTTACCGTCAACATACGGCCCCTTTTTGACCGAACGACTCATAGCATCCCCCAGTTCAATTATTTACCTACAAATTACCTCTTGCGCCAATCCTTCTTCTGCGTAAGATAAACCGGCTACTTAGCGCCTTCTTCTTCCTCGTTTTTCCACCTTTGGCCAGCAACCCTGTTCTGGAACAAGGATGCCTACCACCACCACTCCTACCTTCACCACCACCGAGCGGATGTGCTACAGGGTTTTGCGCAACGCCACGCACATGAGGCCTTACACCCTTCCACCTCATCCTTCCAGCCTTTCCCAACCTCACATTAAAATGATCAGAATTCCCCAACTTACCAATCGTCGCACGACAACCGTCAAATATCTTCCTTATCTCACCAGAAGGTAAGACAATATGCGCATAATTCCCCTCCTTCGCCAACAGCTTCGCTGAACCACCGGCAGAACGAACCAACTGCCCACCCTGCCCAACACGCATTTCAATGTTATGGACATCCATGCCCATAGGAATATTTTTCAACGGCATACAATTGCCAACCTCAGGATCGACCTTTTCACCAGATTTCACCGGCTGACCAACCTTTATACCATCAGGAGCTAATATGTACCGTTTCTCACCGTCTGCGTAGTGCAGCAAAGCTATACGTGCAGAACGATTAGGGTCATATTCCACACTTGCTACTTTAGCCGGAACATTATCCTTTTTCCGTTTAAAATCTACAATTCTGTAATGCCTCCTGCTACCCCCGCCAATGTGTTCAGCCGTTATCTTACCTTCGGTATTTCTGCCACCCGTCTTCCTTATAGACTGTAATAAAGATTTTTCCGGTTTCTTTTTCGTTATTTCTGAAAAATCAGAAACGCTTGCAAATCTTCTTCCTGCTGTTGTTGGTTTATATAATCTAATACCCATTACCGTCCTTATCCCCTCTCATACCAGTTCGTCTTTAGTAGCCAAGGTCTATTGTACCGCCCTCTTTTAATTTAACAACTGCCTTTTTCCAATCTTTAGTTTTACCCAGCTTAAATTTTACCCTTCGTATCTTGCCTTTCCTAACAAGCGTCTTCACGTCTTCCACTATTACATTAAAGTGCTTCTCAATGGCTTCTTTAATCTGAATCTTATTTGCACGCAGGTCAACTTCAAAATGATACGTATTTCTGAAGTTACCATCTGCAACGCTTTTTTCAGTTCGCAATGGTTTTTTAATTATTGAATAACGTTCCATAACTGTAATACTACTCCTATCCTATATTATCTAAAGCGTCCCTTGTAAGAAGTATTTTTTTTTGTTTAAGCACCTCATATGCGTTCAGATCATTGCTTGCAAGCATTTTGACATAAGGTATATTTCTTGTCGACAGCCATGCCATCTTATCCAATTTTAACGTTACAATGAGACAGCTATCCCCATAAATCTTAAGAGACTTTAACAAATCTACCATCTGTTTGGTTTTTGGTGTCTGAAAATCAAGATTATCAATAACTACCATCTCATCATCTTTAACCTTCGATGCCAACGCTGAAATGAGCGCCAACTTCTTAGCTTTTTTCGGGATAGAGTATGCATAATCCCTCGGCTTAGGCCCAAACGACACACCACCACCTTTCCAAAGCGGCGAACGGATACTACCAGCCCTTGCCCGACCGGTATGCTTTTGCACCCATGGCTTTTTTCCACCACCAGCCACCTCACCTTTAGTCTTTGTGCAAGCAGTACCCTGCCTCTTGCCTGCTTCATACATAATCACTACATCGCGTAACAACCTGGTGCGAATAGGACCACCAAACTTATCGTCGCTTAGCTGTACGCCCGTCACCTTTTCACCATCTTTATTATATACAGGTATTTCCATAGTTTACACGCCCAGTTCTCACCTACTTTTATTCAATATAAGATAACTTCCTTTATGGCCAGGAACAGCCCCTTTCACAAACAACAGATTGTTACCTTCATCAATCTTAACAACACTCAAATTCTTGACCGTCACCCTTTCTCCACCCAACCTCCCAGCCATCTTCTTCCCACGAATTACCCTTCCAGGGTCCGTATTCGAGCTTATAGAACCCGGCGGCCTATGCCTAGTGGAGCCGTGAGAAGCCGCTCCGCCTTTAAAGTTCCATCTTTTCATTACACCCGCATAGCCCTTACCCTTTGTTAATCCAATCGCATCAATCAACTTAACGTCTTTTAAAACGTCAAGGGTAATGGCCTGCCCCAGTTTTACCTCTGCGCCAACAACCGCAGCAACCTCTCTTATAAATCTTTTCGGATCAGACAAAGCCTTTGATGCGTGTCCAATCTCAGGCTTATTAGCCCTCTTCTTTTTCTTGCCGTCAAAAGCCAACTGAACTGCAGAGTATCCGTCATTCTCAACGGTCTTTACCTGCATCACGTTGCATGGGCCCGCCTGAATCATCGTCACGGGAAGGAGCTTACCGTCCTCCGTGTAAAACTGCGTCATACCAATCTTTTTACCTAGAATGCCAGTCACCATTCTGCTTTTACCTCAACCTTTAAAATACAATGCCCAAAATCCTACGCTTTTATCTTGATCTCAATGCCCGCTGGCATATTTATCTTATTCAACGCATCCATCGTTTTTGCTGTAGGCTCGACAATATCGATAAGCCTTTTATGCGTTCTTATCTCAAACTGCTCTCTAGACTTTTTATCAACATGCGGAGATCTAAGCACAGTATATCTTTCAATACGCGTTGGCAGTGGAACTGGACCAAACACTTTAGCTCCGGTACGCTTGGCTGTCTCAACAACCTCCAATGCCGATTGATCCAATATCCTATGATCATAAGCCTCCATTCGTATTCTTATTTTCTGATCTACCACAATAACACTCCATAAAAGAGACTAATTTATCTTAAACTGCAAAAGGGGTTTATATTAACAAATACACACGCAAAGTCAATAAGAAAATAAAATTTATTGAATAATTTTAGTAACTACGCCAGCGCCAACCGTCTTACCACCTTCACGAATAGCGAACCGCAGACCTTCATCCATCGCTATCGGCGTCAACAACTCCACGTCCACCTTTACGTTGTCACCTGGCATCACCATCTCCGCCCCGCCCGTCAATGTCACCACCCCCGTCACGTCCGTCGTCCTAAAATAAAACTGCGGCCTATATCCATTGAAAAACGGCGTATGCCTACCACCCTCTTCCTTTGTCAATATATACGCCTCCGCCTCATACTTCTTATGCGGCGTAATCGTACCGGGCTTCACCAACACCTGCCCCCTCTCCAAATCGTCCTTCTCCACACCCCTCAACAACACCCCAAGATTATCACCCGCCTGACCCTCATCCAGCGTCTTGTTAAACATCTCCACACCAGTCACAATGGTTTTCTTCACCTCAGGACGAATCCCCACTATATCCACCTCATCGCCCACCTTCACACGGCCTCTCTCCACCCTACCCGTCCCAACCGTCCCTCTACCTTTAATACTAAACACATCTTCTATCGACATCAAAAACGGCTTATCTATTTCTCTTACCGGGTTCGGTATGTACGTATCCACCGCATCCATCAACTTCAATATCGGCCCGCAATTCGCGCACGCCGCACCACCGCAACCACACTCGCTCGCCTTCAGCGCAGAACCCCTTACCACCGGAATATCATCGCCTGGAAAGTTATACTTGCTCAACAACTCACGCACTTCCATCTCGACCAGATCCAGCAACTCCGGATCCTCAAGCATGTCTACCTTATTCATGAAAACCACGATCTTCGGCACACCTACCTGCCTGGCAAGCAATATGTGCTCGCGTGTCTGCGGCATCGGGCCATCTGGCGCACTCACAACCAATATCGCGCCATCCATCTGCGCAGCTCCCGTGATCATGTTCTTCACGTAATCGGCATGACCAGGACAATCTACGTGCGCATAATGACGCTTCTGCGTCTCATACTCCACGTGCGATATCGCTATCGTAATACCGCGCTCTCTCTCTTCGGGCGCCTTATCAATCGTGTCATACGCCCTCACCTTTGCCAACCCCTGCTTCGCCAACACATTCGTGATAACCGACGTCAACGTCGTCTTACCATGATCCACATGCCCTATCGTCCCCACATTCACATGCGGCTTCGTCCTCTTAAATATTTCCTTCCCCATCGCACAAACCTCCGATTTTAACCATTAAATCCATAATTTATGCAACACTACTGCTTGACTTTGCAGGCGCAGGCCTATACTCCAAAGGCTCCATACTAAACGTGCCTCTGCCCTGAGTAATTGACCTTAATACGGTAGAGTAACCAAACATTTCAGCAAGCGGCACGTCTCCCTTAATTATTCTGAGTACTCCACGCGTACCCATTTCAAGAATATTCGCCCTGCGACTGTGGATTTCACTAATTACATCACCCATATATTGTTCAGGAACGGCAATTTCGATAGACATTATCGGCTCAAGCAAGACAGATTTTGCCATCTCGACACCTTTTCTCAAGGCAATACTTGCCGCTGTATAAAATGCCAAATCAGAGGAATCAACAGGATGTGTCGATCCATCGAACACCGAGACTTTTATGTCAATAAGCGAATATCCTCCCGCCACACCGGCATTAGCCGTTTCACGGATACCTTTTTCAACAGATCTCACAAATTGCTTCGGTATCTTACCGCCCTTTATATCATCAACGAAGGTCACCGGTTCCTCACCTTTAAATGGCTCCAAGGTAATCCACACATGTCCAAACTGGCCGTGGCCACCAGTCTGTTGAACAAATTTCCCTTCGACCTCAACCTTTTTACCAATCGTTTCCCTATAAGACACTTTCGGCGCACCGACATTTGCATCCACCTTGTACTCACTCAGCATTCTGTTCTTAATGACTTCCAGATGCAACTCACCCATACCGGAAATAATCATCTGCCCGGTTTCCTTATCCATGCGAACTTTAAACGTCGGATCTTCCTTTGCCATCTTTGCTAGAGCCGAACCAAGTTTTTCCTTTTCAACCTCAGTTTTGGGCTCAATCGCCATCGATATAACGGTTTCCGGGAAATCCATCTTCTCCAGTACAATCGGACGATCAGGATCACTGAGCGTATCACCCGTAACAGTATACTTCAGACCAATTACTGCGCCAATATCACCAGCGCGAAGTTCTTCAATCTGTTCCCTGGTATTTGCGTGCATCTTATAGATACGACTAACCAGTTCTTTTTTATCTTTACCAGAATTTATTACCCTAACACCTGCAGTAACTTTGCCTGAATAAACCCTAATAAATGTCAAGTCTCCGTGCTTGTCAGACGCAATTTTAAAGGCAATCGCACTAAATGGCTCTTCGGGAAATGGCTTTCTTGATGTTTCCTCGTCCGTATAAGGATTAATACCAGTAACAGATTTCCTATCAACGGGTGATGGCAAATAACTGCAAACCGCATCAAGGAGCGGTTGTACACCCTTTTTCTTAAACGCCGAACCACACATCACCGGCACCATCTTTAGGTTTATGGTTCCTTCGCGTATCGCCTTGTATATCTCCTCATTACTGATCGCTTCACCCGTTATAAATTTTTCGGTTAACCAATCCACCTGTTCAGCTATACCTTCAATCATTTTTTCGCGTTGCGCCTCTGCTTCTTTTCTGTATTCTTCAGGAATTTCTTCTATAGAATAATTGATACCCAGCTTATCTATATCGTCCGAGTAAACAAACGCTTTCATGTTTATCAAGTCTATAACACCTTTGAACCCTTGCTCTTTTCCTAAAGGCAATTGGACAGGAATACCCTTCATCCCTAAACGTTCATTAATTTCACCAACAACCTTTAGAAAATCAGCCCCAACACGGTCCATTTTATTCACAAAACATATTCTTGGCACATGATATTTATCCGCCTGTCGCCATACCGTTTCAGACTGAGCCTCAACACCTCCGACACCGCAAAAAACACAGACTGCTCCATCTAAAACCCTTAAAGAGCGTTCTACTTCCGCAGTAAAATCCACATGCCCAGGTGTATCAATCAGATTAAATTTGTAATCGTTCCATTCACATGACGTTGCGGCTGCGGTGATGGTTATCCCTCGCTTTTGCTCTTCATCCATCCAATCCATCACGGCAGTGCCTTCGTGAACCTCTCCCATTTTATACGATTTACCTGTATAATAGAGAATACGTTCAGACGTTGTAGTCTTACCAGCGTCTATATGAGCCGCAATACCAAAATTCCTCATTTTTTCAATATTCATACTCGATAAACATCCCTATACTAAAATTTTGACCATGCAAAGTGTGCGAAGGCCTTATTCGCCTCAGCCATTTTATGCGTATTTTCCCGCTGCGTTATGGCTGCGCCCTGCTTTCTATATGCGTCTACCAGCTCGTCGGCCAATCGTTGGTACATCGGACGTCCCTTTTTCGCCTTAGCAGCACCAATAATCCATCGAACCGCCAAAGCAACCTGCCTCTGTTTAGGCACTTCCACGGGTACCTGATAAGTTGCACCGCCTACACGCTTCGATCTTACTTCGACCAAGGGTTTCACATTATTCAGCGCTGTTTCAAACATCTCCAAAGGTTCAACATCTGATATTTTTTTTTCTACAGCGCCCATCGCATCATAAAACACCCTTTCCGCCACACTCTTCTTCCCTTCTCTCATTAGGGAATTGACAAACTTTGATACAAGTTTGCTCTTATATTTCACGTCAGGTTGTAGAAATATTTCCGTGCTTCTATACGCAAGTGCCATAAACTACGTTTCTCCTTCGCTAAAACCTATTTGGGGGTCTTTGTCCCATATTTGGAACGAGAGCGCCTTCTGCCATCAACACCAGCACAGTCCAACGTCCCTCGAATGATATGATATTTAACACCAGGAAGGTCCCTCACACGCCCACCCCTTACCAGAACAATTGAATGCTCTTGCAAATTGTGCCCTTCCCCTGGAATGTACGCCGTTACCTCTCTGCCATTCGACAATCGCACCCTGGCAACTTTTCTCAAAGCAGAGTTTGGCTTTTTGGGCGTCCTTGTCATCACCTGTAAACAAACACCTTTCCTCTGCGAGCATTTTTCTAAGTCGGGGCTTTTACTTTTACTGCTAGAGCCCACTCTTCCCTTCCTGATCAACTGATTTATCGTTGGCATGTTTCAACTACTCCTTATTGTACCGATGTGACGAGTTCTTTGTTTTCGGATTCTTCACTCACTTTTGCAGCTTCAATTTTTGTTGGCATCGCAGACAACGCATTGTACAGCTTGTAGCCCGTACCGGCAGGCACTAAATGTCCTAGAATGACGTTCTCCTTTAAACCTACCAGGTGATCCGTCTTCCCTTCGAGCGCAGCCCTTGTCAAAACCTTAGTTGTTTCCTGAAACGAAGCGGCAGATATAAAGCTGTCTGATTGTAACGATGCCTTAGTTATGCCTAGCAGCAAAGGTTTTGCCGTTGCCGGTTTGCCACCCTTATCAATAATTTTTACGTTTTCTGCTCTAAACTTAAACTTATCTATTACCTGACCCGGCAGGAAATTCGTGTCACCTACATCCTCAACCTTCACCTTTCTCAGCATCTGTCCAATTATTATCTCAATATGCTTGTCATCAATCGGCACATTCTGGGAACGGTATACATTCTGAACCTCTTTGAGCATGTAGGTCTGCAACTCTTCCTCACCACTAATTCTTAATATATCCTGCAATATGAGAGGCCCTTCCACAAGAGGTCCACCGGCCTTTACGTGATCACCCCTGTGTACCTTTAAATGCTTGCCCCTCGGCACCAAGTGCTCAATCTCCATACCGGATTCTCCCCGGACTATAATCGTACGCTTGCCACGCCGCTTCTCTCCGACTTCAACATTACCTTCTATCTCACTCATAACCGCAGGTTCTTTTGGTTTTCTTGCTTCGAATATCTCTGCAACCCTCGGCAATCCACCAGTAATATCCTCTGTTCTCGATACCTCTCGCGGTGTTTTCGCCAGCAATGTGCCTGCGGTAACATACTCGCCTTCATCAACCTCGACGTGTGCCTTCTCAGGAATAGGGTATAGCCCTAATATCTTGCCTGTGCTATCTTCGATTATGATCTGAGGATGCAAATCACCCTTGTGTTCCATGATCACTTTCCGCTTTACCCCCGTTGACACATCAGACTCCTGCCTTACCGTTTTACCCGGTACGATATCTTCAAATCGTATTTTCCCCGCCATTTCAGTCAAGATAGGTATCATGTGAGGATCCCATCTGGTAAGCACCTGTTGCGCTGCAACGGCATCGCCTTCTTTGACCAAAATTTCAGCGCCGAGAAGAACCGTATGCTTATCTATCTGTCTTCCTTTAGCATCAATAAGCAGTATTTCTCCACTTGCATTGATCGCGACATTTTTCCCCTGCGGATTTTTCACCACGTTCAAGCCATTGTATTTAATAACGCCTGCCCTTTTCGCTTTAACCTCAGATTCCTCTACAGAACGTGTGGCTGTACCACCGATATGAAACGTTTTCATGGTGAGCTGTGTTCCTGGCTCTCCGATGGATTGAGCAGCAATAATTCCTACCGCCATACCCTCTTCAACGGCCTTTCCTCTTGACATATCCATTCCGTAACATTTCACGCAAAGCCCAAGAGACATTTCACAAGTCAAAGGAGACCTGACTTTTATTTTTTCGTATCCCAAGGCTTCAATCTTCTTGGCTTTTTCTTCCGTGATGAGATCATTCTCTCTTACAATAACCTCGTCTTTTACCAAATCTACGATATTGTTCCTTGCAACACGCCCCGTGATAACCTTGCTCAGCGAAACCTCAATTTTCTCACCACGGTATACAACACTCTTGGTAATACCATTCTTAGTACCACAATCATCAGCGGTAATAACAACGTTCTGCGCGACATCCGCCAACTTCCTCGTTAGATATCCGGAATCAGCAGTTTTAAGCGCCGTATCAGCCAAACCTTTTCTTGCGCCATGAGTGGAGCTAAAATACTCTAATACACCAAGACCTTCTCTGAAATTAGCTTTAATGGGCGTTTCGATAATCTTACCTGATGGTTTCGCCATCAATCCGCGCATACCTGCCAACTGCCTTAACTGCTGCGAACTGCCTCTAGCACCCGATGCCGACATAATATATACGGGATTCAAATACGGCTTTCCATCCCTAATGTCATTCTTCAGTTCACTCAACATCTCCTCAGCAACCCGTTCACCAGCATAAGTCCAAGTATCTATGATCTGGTTGTATCTTTCACCTTCGGTAATTATACCTTTCCGGTAAAGTTTTTGTACTTTCTCAATTTCCTCTTGAGTTTTATCAATAATCTCCTGCTTTTTTACAGGCATTTTTACATCACTTATCGCAAAAGAAAGACCTGCTTTCGTACACTCCTTGAAGCCAATTTCTTTAATATCATCCAGCAAAACGATGGTTTTTTCCCTGCCCAGTAACTTATAACAATCCTGAATTATTTTACTAATACCCTTCAAGTCCAAGGTATAATTATAAAACGGCATTCCGGTCGGTAATATACCATTTAAAACAACGCGTCCAACCGTAGTCTTGCATAATCCTGTATTTAACTCTTCTGTGCCTTGCTTATCTTTGATAATCTTTGTATGTTTAAGTCTAACTTCGATTCTTGTATGCAAACGAACCTTCTTCACAGCCAACGCATATATTACCTCCTCATAACCGCTAAATTTCCCAATTACGTAATCAGGGGCATCCTGCACGGTTGTAGTTAGATAATAACATCCTAAAACGATGTCCTGCGTGGGTGTGATAATCGGCTCACCGGAAGCCGGTGAAAATATGTTGTTAGTTGAAAGCATAAGAGTGACGGCCTCAGCCTGCGCCTCAATAGAAAGGGGCAAATGAACTGCCATCTGATCACCATCGAAATCAGCATTAAATCCGCGACAAACGAGCGGGTGTAGTTTTATAGCATTTCCTTCAACAAGAATAGGTTCAAAGGCCTGTATACCCATCCTATGCAACGTCGGAGCTCTGTTGAGAAGAACGGGATGTCTTTTTACTACCTCTTCGAGGATGTCCCACACTTCCTTGTCTTTACGCCCCAACATCTTCTTAGCGCTCTTAATCGTATCTGCAAGCCCTAATTCCCTTAGTCTTCTGATTATGAAAGGCTGAAACAATTCTAATGCAATCTTCTTTGGCAAACCACACTGGTGCAACTTCAGGTCAGGGCCAACAACAATTACTGAACGGGCGGAATAATCAACCCTCTTACCAAGCAGGTTTTCCCTGAATCGGCCTTGTTTGCCTTTTATCATATCGGTCAAAGACTTCAAAGGACGGTTGTTGCTGCCCAGTACCGGACGCTTGCCTCTCGTGTTGTCAAACAAAGCATCAACTGCCTGCTGCAGCATCCTTTTTTCATTTCGGATGATAACCTCCGGGGCGTTCAAATCTATAAGCTTTTTTAACCGATTGTTCCTGTTAATTATCCTCCGGTATAAATCGTTTAGATCTGACGTTGCAAAATTTCCGCTTTCCAACAAAACCAACGGTCTCAGATCCGGTGGAATTACCGGCACAACGCTAAGTACCATCCATTCCGGCCTGTTTCCAGAATCCCTAAACGCCTCGATAATTTCAAGTCTCTTAATTATCTCTTTAACGCGTTGCTTGGATTTCGTCTGAACAAGCTCCTCACGCAACTCTTTCGAAAGCACTACCAAATCCAATTTTTGCAACAACGACTTTATTGCCTCGGCACCCATGCCGGCCTTAAACGATTGCTCACCGAATTTTTCTTTATTTACTTTATACTCTTCTTCACTTAGTATCTGATATTCCTTAAGAGGTGTGCTTTCCGGATCTATTACAATGTAATCCTGAAAATAAATAACCCTTTCCAACGAGGTTGTCTTCATGCCCAAAAGCGTTCCAAGACGGGACGGCATTGCCTTAAAGAACCATATATGTACTATAGGCGAGGCGAGATTAATGTGACCCATCCGTTTTCTTCTCACGCGCGAATGGGTAATTTTCACACCACAACGGTCACAGATAATCCCTTTATGTTTTATCCCTTTATACTTTCCACAAAAACACTCCCAATTGCGCTCAGGGCCAAATATGCGCTCGCAAAACAAACCGTCCTTTTCCGCTCTGTAGGTACGGTAATTGATGGTTTCAGGCTTTTTCACTTCACCATAAGACCAGCTTCGAATATCTTCCGGCGATGACAGCGAAATCTTCACCGAACTATATTCATTTATTTTTTCGTACACGATATCAGCCACTTTATAGCCTCTTGTTGTGATAAGTTTTTAGGGGTATTCTAAATTTCGTTTACTGCTCTTTTAAAACGTCCATCTTCCTTTTTTCCAGTTTTAAACACAAGCCCAAGCCCGCTATTTCATTCGAAAGCACTTCAAATGACGCAGGGGTACCAGCCTCTAAAACGTTTTCCCCCTTCACCATCGACTCGTAAATCTTCGTTCTACCTTCAACGTCATCACTTTTTACCGTAAGCAATTCTTGCAAATTGTGTGCAGCGCCATAGCCCTCAAGTGCCCACACTTCCATTTCACCAAATCTTTGCCCACCAAACCTTGCTTTACCACCTAAAGGCTGCTGCGTAATCAGAGAATACGGGCCTGTCGCCCTTGCATGAACCTTCTCATCAACAAGATGATGCAACTTAAGCATGTACATATAGCCGGCGGTAACCTTTTGCTCTAAGGGGTCACCGGTACGCCCGTCATATAAAACAGTTTTTCCCTCTACCGGCAAACCTGCCTTTTTAAGCGTTTCCCTGATTTCATCTTCCGTAGCGCCTTCGAAAATAGGCGTCACAGCACGAGACCCCAGCTTTTTTGACGCCCACCCTAAATGTGTCTCAAGTATCTGTCCCACATTCATTCGGGAAGGCACACCCAACGGATTCAATAACATCTCCGTCCTTGTTCCATCAGCCAAATAAGGCATGTCTTCCGCGGGGAGTATTTTTGAAATAACCCCCTTATTGCCGTGCCGTCCAGCCATCTTGTCACCAACCGACAGCTTACGCTTTGTAGCAATGGAGATTTTGGCCAACTCCAAAACACCCGTAGGTAACTCATCGCCGCGTTTCAGATGGTTAATCTTCCTATCTCTTTCATCTTTCAGCGCCTCAATTCGATCACCATGCCCTCCGCTTACCTCTATCGCCTTTTCTTTTTTCTTTTTGTTGGCAAATTTTATATTTTCAATGTCGAAGCGCTCTTCCAACGCGAGTATTGCCTTTGCAGACATCCCCCGCTCAATCTGGTACACCTGACCGGTTTGAACATCGACCAACGACTCTTCGCTTTCCTCGACAATAGCCCTCAACATCTTGGTAAATTCTTTTGCAATGTCCTCGTCAAACTTCAGCTCTATATCACTTATTTCCTGCAATATTTTTTGTCTCTTATCCTCTGAAAGGTAAGATTTCCTTGAAAACACCTGTGTGTTGATAACAATACCTTCCATACCGGAAGGCACTTCCAGCGACTCGTTTTTCACGTCTTCACCGGCACGTCCAAATATGGCGTGCAATAACTTCTCTTCCGGAGACAACTCACTCCTACTTTTGGGCGCAATCTTACCCACAAGGATATCACCCGCCTTAACCTTCGTTCCAACTCGTATTATGCCATTTTCATCAAGATTCCTTAATGCCTTTTCCGAAACGTTGGGAATATCACGAGTAAATTCTTCCCTTCCGAGCTTTGTTTCCCTTATCTCAACCTCAAACTCTTCCCTGTGGATAGAAGTAAATCTATCGTCTTTGAGCAGTTCTTCGCTTATGACTATCGCATCCTCAAAGTTGTACCCATCCCACGTCATAAAGGCCACCAGCACATTCTTACCCAAGCTCAACTCGCCGTTACAGGTAGCCGCACCATCAGCGATAACCTCGCCTTTTCTAACCCTTTGGCCTTCAGCAACGATAGGCCTCTGATTCAAACAGGTGCCTTCGTTAAGTCCTACAAACTTCCTCAGCTTATAGACATCCGTATCATTAACAATTATCTCCGTAGCCGTTACCCTCGATATCACACCGGCATTTTCAACCTTAACCGTCATGCTGGAGTTTTGCGCAACAACGCGCTCCATTCCGGTAGCCACTATGGGCGGCTCCGTTTTCAACAAAGGAACCGCTTGCCTTTGCATGTTTGATCCCATCAACGCCCTGTTTGCGTCACTGTGTTCAAGAAACGGTATCAGACTGGCAGATACCCCGACCAACTGCTTAGGCGAAACATCCATATAATTAACGTCTTTAAAGTTCTCCTGGTTGAAGTCTCCATTATATCTGCAAAGAACGATTTCCTTTTCCACTTTATCTCTGCCCTTAACCAACACATCAGCAGGAGCTATTAATTTATTTTCCTCTTCATCCGCACGAAGATAAACTATCGTGTCAGAAATTTTCCCCTTGTCAATAACGCGATACGGAGTTATTAAAAAACCGTACTCATCAGTTGTTGCATAAATACTTAATGAAGCTATCAAACCAATATTGGTACCTTCAGGCGTTTCAATAGGACAAACTCTGCCATAATGAGATACATGAACATCTCTAACCTCAAAACCGGCCCTCTTTCTATTCAAACCGCCAGGTCCCAAAGCACTCAAACGTCTTTCGTGCGTTAGCTGCGCCAAGGGGTTTGTTTGGTCCAATACCTGAGACAACTCACTCCTGCTGAAGAAATAATCAATCGCTGAAAATATAGTTTTAGAATTCACCAGAGAGCGTGGGGTCAACTGCTCAGTGTCTTTTACACTCAACCGTTCCTGTACTGTTCTTCTCAGTTTAAGAAAACCTTTGCGTAATTCTTCGCCAGCCAGCTCGTCTATCGTCCGAAGCCTTCTATTCCCTAAATTATCAATGTCGTCAATAGAAACACCCGCATCACCTTTGCGCAACTTAATTATATATCTTATCGCCTCTACATAATCTTCTTTCCGCAAGGTCATCTCGGATTCTTCTATTTTGTGCCCTAGTTTTCTGTTTAATCTAAACCGCCCCACTGCGCCAAGTCTATATCTCTTTACATCAAAAAACTTATCGTAAAATAGCTGTTTGGCCTTTTCCACCTGCTGAGGATTTCCGGGACGAAAACGCGCATAAATCCTTAGCAACGCGTCTTCGTGTGACTTTGTAAAATCAGACTCCAGGGAGTTCAACACCAACATATCGTCGACTTTTTTAATTACCTCAACCTTACTAATCTCCATGTCTGATATCGCTTTTATCGTGGTGTCAGATATTAGCCGCCCCGCCTCAAGGATGATTTCACCCGTTTGTGGGTTAATCAGCTTATCTACGGAATATCTCCCCCTCAACTTCGTTGCCGAAGCATAGTCTGCTACTTTTACAAACTCCGTCTCGTAAAATAGCCGTATGATATCTTCATCATTTGAATATTCGCTTGACAAAGCCCTAAGAAAACAGGTGGCAGGAAGCTTGCCGCTTTGATCTATCCTAACCGTAAGGATATCCTTTTTACCAACCTCAAGCTCTATCCAACTACCACGCTCAGGAATTATCCTGCATGACTGCAATCTTTTTTCAGCATGGAATTCCTCGACAAAATCAATACCCGGTGACCGATGCAACTGCGTGACTATAACCCTTTCAGTGCCGTTGATAATAAACTCACCACCACCAATCATCACCGGCACCTCGCCAAGGTATACCTCTTCTTCAATTGGCTCCGCCTTGTTCAGGCGTAGCCAAATACGGAAGGGGCGCCCGTAGGTCAGCCGAAGTTGTCTGCATTCATCCTGAGTATACCGCGACTTACCAATCTCATACTTGATGTAGTCGAGCGACATCGTTCCATCGTAATTACTTATTGGAAATATCTCCCTCAAAATCGCCTCAATTCCATGACATTTCCTTTTTGACGCGGGAACCTCTGCTTGTAAAAAATCCCTATACGCTTTCGTCTGGATTTGAACGAGGTTCTGAATGTCTAATATTTCATCAACTCTGCCGTAATTACAGATTTCCATAGTTTTCTTTAGCTTTAAGCTTTCTGAAAAATACCTTCCGGTAAAACGCCCTTTTACTTAACTTCGACCTTAGCGCCAGCATCTTCAAGAGACTTTTTAATCTTTGCAGCTTCTTCCTTCGTTACACCCTCTTTAACCGTCTTTGGAGCAGCCTCTACAAGGTCCTTTGCCTCTTTCAAACCCAGGTTTGTTTCAGCACGAACGGCTTTAATCACCTGAATCTTATTAGCGCCTGCATCTTTCAACACAACGTCAAATGCCGTCTTTTCCTCTGCAACAGCCGCCGCACCTGCTACAGCCACGCCAACCGGCGCAGCCGCAACCGCCGCCGCAGAAACACCAAATTTTTGCTCAAATGCCTTAACAAGTTGCGAAGCTTCCAACAACGTCATTCCCGCCACTAAATCAAGCACCTGTTCTATCTTACCAGAAGCCGCAACTGTCGTTCCTTCAACTACCTGCGTCATTTTAATCCTCCTACCCTTTCAGGAATCATACAAAAACTATACGCCACTTTTTTCTTTCTGCTCTTTAACTGCCTGAAACACAGTCGCCAAGCTACGCAAAACACTATTAAAAGCACTCGCAACCCCGACAATCGGCGCATTGATACCAGTAACAATCTGGGTACGCAGCACCAGCATCGACGGAAGTTTCGCTAAATTACCTATATCCTCAACAGTAAGCAACGCCCCATCAACAATGCCGCTGCGCAATGCCAAAGAGGGCATCTTCTTCGACCACTCCACCGTCTCTCTAGCCATTATCACAGGGTCACCTTCAGCCGATACTATCGCAGAAGGGCCAGACAGCGCATTCACAATCCCCGTTATCCCTATTTCTTTAAACGCAATAGCAGCAAGTGAATTTTTAACTATCTCAAGAGAAATCCTCTTTTTACTCAAATCCTTCCTTAATTGGTCGAATTCCAACGCCTTTAAGCCCTGGTAACCAATAACCAGATAGTTATCGACATTGCGATATCTGGAAACCATTTCTTTTATGACAAGCCCTTTCAATTCATTTGCCATCGCTTTACCTACATCCCTTCGCAGTGATTTATAAATTTAAACCAGTAACATTATCCCCGGACCCATAGTAGAAGACAACGAAACGTTTTCTACAAAAACCCCCTTCGCCGATGCCGGACGCGAACTGATAATCTGCTTCACAAAAGTATTAATATTATCCTCTAAATCCTTATGCGAAAATGAAACCTTTCCCACAATGGCGTGTACATTTCCGCCTGCATCAGTTCTATACTCTATCTTTCCTGCCTTAAATTCTTTAACAGCCGTTTCAATATCATCAGTCACCGTGCCTGACTTTGGAGAAGGCATCTTCCCTTGAGGGCCAAGCACCCTACCCAATCTACCCACCAGCCGCATCATATCAGACGTTGCAATCGCCACGTCAAAATCGGTCCAACCTCCTTCTACCTTCTTTACCAAGTCCTCGGCGCCTACCTCATCAGCACCAGCCTTTTTTGCCAGCAATGCCTTATCGCCACTCGCAAAGGCAATAACCTTAAGACTTTTACCGATACCCTTCGGCAAGGATATTGACCCCCTGATAAGCTGATCGGATTGCTTTGGGTCTATACCCAACTTCATCGCAACCTCAACACTTTCATCAAACTTTGCCGGCTTAAACGTCTTGAGCAGTACAACTGCATCCTTCAGCTCGTATTTTTTCTTAGGGTCAACAAGCTTTACGGACTCTAAATACCTTTTACTTTTCTTTGCCATCCGACCATTTTCCTTTCAGACAACCAGCACACATATCTGGTTATTGCTAATCAACTACCTTAACCCCCATATTGCGGGCTGTCCCTTCTATAATTCTAACCGCAGCATCCAAATTATCTACATTTAAATCTGCCAACTTCTTAGTAGCAATCTCCCTCAACTGCTGCCGATTTACCTGACCAACCTTCTGCTTGCTCGGATCAGACGAACCTTTCGCTATCCCTGCCACCTGCTTCAACAGGATGGACGCTGGAGGGGATTTTAGTATAAATGTGAATGTCTTGTCCTTAAAGACGGTTATCTCTACCGGCGTCAAAACACCTTGCAATTCCTTTGTTCTGTCATTAAACTGCTTGACGAACTGACCGATATTCACTCCATGTTGACCTAGGGCAGGTCCAACCGGCGGGGCAGGCGTTGCCTGTCCTCCAAGACACTGCAATTTAATTTTCGTTAAAATCTCTTTTGCCATTGCATACTCCTCATAATCAAACCGTCTCAACCTGCCAATATTCCAGTTCAACAGGCGTTGCCCTGCCAAAAACCGTCAGCATCACTTTTATACGACCACTGGCCGGCAACACTTCCTCAATAATCCCGTCATAGTTTTCGAAAGGACCCTCTTTAACCCGCACCTTCTCACCCTCATGAAACTCGATCTTGGCCCGTGGTTTTTCCTCTTTATGCTCCACCTCGGATAACAGTTTTTCCACTTCGCTTTTCGCCATGGGAACCGGCTTGTTCCTTCCGCCAATAAAATCACCGGCACCCGGCGTTTCACGAATCAAAAACCAAACATCTTTCGGTATCTGGCCTTGTTCATCAACCTCAATCTCGGCCATTATGTAACCAGGATAAACCTTCCTTTCGATTACCCTCTTTTTACCACCCTTTATTTCCGAAACCTTCTCCGTAGGCACTAAAACATTGGGAACCTGATTCTCAAGTCCCCGTATTTTAATGAGTTCCACCAACCCCTTTTTAACCTTATCTTCTTTATTACTCTGAACACGTAAAACAAACCATTCCCGTGGCATCTAGGTAAACCCACAAAAGACGAAAAATTCCCTCAAAAACAACCTATCACAAACCAATTGATTTTATTACCAGGAGGAATCAAAGAATTGAATTTATGAGGAGCCTCTTCAATTACTATCGCCTTCGGTATTACACTGCTCATAACTCTAAAAGTAATCGCTCGTTATAACACCCCTACATACTCCATTATCAGCGACACAAACCAGTCTACCCCTAACACAAAAACCCCTATAACCACAACCGATATAATCACAACCGCCGTGGACCCAACCAACTCATATTTCGTGGGCCAGGAAACTTTTTGAAGTTCCCCCTGCGTTTCAATCAAAAACTCCACGACCCTCTTCCCGCTATCATCCAGAGGTTTTACCCCTGTTTCCATACCAGCAACAAATATATAGATCAAAAAGCCCAGTACGGCGAAAAGCGCAAAAGAACTAATCACCCCCCACGTTAAACCAATGCCAACGAGTGGCACCTTCGTATTCTGCGCCACATTCGGCAGGTCCAACAGCGCATTATGCAAGGAAATAGATGCAAATAATCCTAAGACTCCCAGCGCTATACCGACAACGATTCTACTATATATTCCTTGCCCTTTTTTATAAACTCCCCAAGCAGCCATCCCTGAAATCTCTTCTCACTCAAAATATGGCAGGTCTGGAGGGACTCGAACCCACAACAGCCGGATTTGGAGTCCGGTGCTCTACCAATTAGAGCTACAGACCTGTATTTTTAAATTAATCCAATGGAAAACCGTACGAAATCCAACCCCTAAATTTACTTCTTATATTCCTTGTGATCCGTGTGTTTCCGACAGAACTTGCAGAACTTTTTCAATGCAAGCTTTTCCGTTTGCTGCGATTTTTTCGGCGTCCTGTAGTTTCTATTGGAACACTCTTTGCAAACTAATGTTAAATATTCCCGCATATCCCGCTCTCAAACAATTCATTTATTGAATAATTTTAGTAACTACGCCAGCGCCAACCGTCTTACCACCTTCAC
>CAYJPZ010000001.1:0-130428 GCA_964372185.1 uncultured candidatus Brocadiaceae bacterium | reverse complement strand
GATGAGACCGTCGGTGTAGGAACCGATCCAAGGAACGGCTTCGGTGGTGTACCACTTGCCCGAGACCTTGAAGAAATCGACCCGAACCATGTGTTCGTCGGTGGTGTAGCCCATAGGAGTTTCCTTCAGCGCTGCGGCGCACAGAGACGACAAGTACCTTCGGACAGAGGCGCTACGCGGATGTACTTCCAGTACTGGATACCGTTGCGCAGGAAGCCGACATTCCACTCGGCATTGGCCGGAATTTGTTCCGGAACGGGGTGTCGTTCCGCTTGCGGATAGACCCACCACTCCAGGTCATGACCACCGCCATTCTTCCCTGCGTAGTGGGCCGCGTGGCGTTCGCGACCGGCCTCGACGGTGACCATCACGCGCTCCTTCGCCGGAACATCTCCGGAAACGCGTAGCGGTAGAAGGCGTCGCTGTCGTACTCGTCGTAGAAGCTTCCTTCCTCGACGCTCGAAGGCTGCTCGACTCGATCGGTGTGGAAGTTGTCGTAGACATCGTCACAGACGTCGTCCTCGTTGAAGGAAAAGTCGTCGAAGACGTCGTCGCGGCACAAGTCGTAGAAGCTCGGGTACTTGGCGTCGAAGGCGGCGCTCTTGGCAGCTTCCGCAGCTTCGTCGCGAACAGCCTGGCACTCCTCGTCGGCGAAGGAGCGCCAGTGCATCTTGGCCTCGAAGCGGTCCGCCGCTTTGCGAACGATCCGGCGACTTCGACGCAGGGCGGGGCTCAGTCCGTGCCGCCATTCTCGCGAAGAGGCGCGAGCGACGCCGTCGAAATTCTTCTGCGCGTACTTCTTGGCGATGTTCATGGGTCGTTCCTGGCGACGGCGGCGAGGATTGGATCGTGATTTTCGGTTTCGACGCCGCGCTCGGCGAGATCGCGGGCGATGCGGGCATCGTGAACTTCGCAGAGTTCTTTGGCCAGGATACCCCCCTCTTTGGTGAGCTTCCAGGCGCGCGTATGGCGTGTGAATCGCGGCGAGTGCTTGCATTCGATCTCTTCGACGAGCTTTCTCTCCGCGAGGTCGAGAGCCATGTCTTGAGAGAAGATGAGGATCCAGCGACCTCGCATCGTGGCGAAGTATCCCGTGCAGCAGGGGTTGATGGACAAGGCGCGCAGGAACTCGCACGCCTCGTCCGTCAACCGCCCGTGCTTAGGGTGACGCATGGCACTGTCACTCGGCCGCGGCCGCGTAGTCGGCGCTGTACGCGCCGTAGTTCTTGGCGAAGGCGAAGAGCTTGCCGAGGCTCTCGACGAGCGCGACGACCTCGGCGAGGTGGTGCGGGGCGATGGACTTGGCGAGGTCGATGCAGCCCTCCACGGTCTCGGGGATCGGACGGCCCAGGGTCTCCCAGCCGGCGCGACGGACGTGGTAGTTGCCATGCTGCATGGCCTCCTTGGCGGCGTGAACGAGGGTCTTGGGCAGCGACTTCTTGGTCCGCTTCTTCTCGGTGCGCGCGAAGGTCTTGAGGGTCTTCTCGGCACGGGCGCGGGTCATCTGGGTGAGGCTCTTCATGGGAAATCTCCTTGGATTGCTTGCTGCACTTGCAGCGCCTTGGTGAATCAAGCGTAGCTACGTAGAGGCTACGTGTCAACGACCCTTCGCGCATTTTCGCTTTCGCCAGCGATTTCGCGCACTTCCTTCGTATGCATGAAAATTCTTCGCGAGAAATGTGCCAAATCGCGCGATACGATGAGGCATGCTCGCGCTCGTCCTGCCTCTTTCCATCGTTGTTGCCGCGTCTCTTCTCGACCGGCGCTCCGGAGGTGGCGCCTCGGTGGGGTACGGAGGGAGCACCGGGCGTGCGCCAGGGCGTTTCCGCGGGCTCGTCGCACCCGAGACGGGCGTCGGGAGTTACTTCGACGCGGGTGTGGTGGGCACCTCCGAGTCGGAGCCGCCGACGGGACAGACGCGGCCGAGCTGCACCGAGTGTGTGGAGAAGCATCTCGGTACGGCGTGGGTGCTCATGAAGGAACACCGGGACGGCTACGCACACCGCTGGCTCGTTATCGGCCACCTGCACGAAGCCGAGGACGAGAGCCAGAAGTGGCCGATGCTCAGCGAGAAGATTCGCGAGTCGCGCAAGGACTACCAGCGCGAAGGCAAGGTCCCGGACTTCGTCGCGCTGATGGACATGGTGGATGCCATCAAGGCCGCCGGTTGACACGTAGCTACACGAGAGCTACGTAGTCGGCATGAGCATCGATTGCCGAATTTCTCTTCCCTGCAACGTCCGCATTCGCGATGTCGCGAAGGTGCTGGCCGCGCTTCTGGGGTGTCCCGGTGAAAAGATGACGCTTCCTGGAACGCGCCCATCATGGGCTGCGAGTTTTCCAGCTGCAAAGCTGAAATCGGCCGACATCGGCGAACCTTCGATCGCTTGGATCGAAATCAACGAACGCATGTTTCTCTTTCACTTCGAGCTTCGAGGAGGCCGAAAGGGAATGCACCTGTCGAAGTCTCCCGGAAACATTCGGCTGCTCAAAGCTCTGGCCGACTTCTTCGGCGGAAAGGTGGACTTCGACGACTGCGACGACGTGGAGTTTGATTACGTCGTCGAGGACAAGAAGGACGAGGACAACTGCCCCGAGGACGGCGAAGCATGGACAAATCTTCAAGAACGCTTTCTCACGATCAAGCCTTTGAAGAAGAGCCGCAAGAAGGTCGCATGAAGGCAGAATCGCAAGACATCGAGAAGCTCGTTCAAAGCTACGCCGCTTTGAAACGGCAGGAAGTAGCGCTCAAGGAAGAGATCAAGAAGAACAAGATCGCGCTCTTCGAAGCCAACGGATACCTGCACTGCGAGCCCGGTGATCCTCGTCGCGAAGCCATGGACGCGCAGCTTCTCCAAAAAGCATCCCCCAGCGGTTTCTTGAGCCGGCATCACGAGCGCTGCCTCCGAAAATGGACGTTCGTCTACGTGCCGGCCTTCAAGGAATGGCGCACGGTCACGGACGCCTGGAGTCACCTCTGGTCGAATTTGCAGAAAAAGTGGTAGCCTCGGAGGCATGACCCGTTCCGCTGCAGGCCTCAACCCTCTGGCTTTTCTCCCCAGCGTTCCCGCGCGCAAGCCCGGCTTCGACGAAGGCGTCGCAGCACCGACGCTGACCGACGCGGCGCTGGTATGCACGGGCGACGCCTACCAGCCTGAGGTCTTCCTGCCGGCCGAGGACTACGACGGCCTGCACCTCGAAGTGGTGGGCCTGCAGAACCTCGACGCCAAGAGCGCGGCCAAGGTGGGCGTGAACGCCGATCTGCTCCACATGTTGGACAAGGCGCAGAAGGAGAGCGGTCAGGGGCCGGCGACGAAGGCGCTGGTTCGCTACATGGTCGAGCACACGAGCATGCAGTTCGGCCGGCCGGTGGTTCCGACCAACGCCTCGGCGACGAGCTGGATGTCCGGCGGCGCGAAGGTGGTCGAGGAGTCGGGCAACACGAAGCTGAGCAAGGAGCTGAGTGAGGTCGCGGCGCGCATCGGCGTGAAGATCGACTCTCGTCCTCGTCGCGGCTCGGGTCACTACACGATGACTTCGTACACGAGCATCGCGAACAGCTGTCCGACGTCCTGCGCGCTGATGGGCAAGGACAGCCTGGGCGGGCGCCGTACCGGCAAGGATACGAGCTGCTACGCGCTGATGCACAAGAACATCGGCCCGCTGGTAAAACTGCTGAACGCGGTCTCGGATGCGCTCGACGAGACCGCGGTCGATGTCGCCGAGGACGAGGCGAAGTGCATCGACGCGAGCCATCGTCACGGGATCAAGTCGAAAATCGATTTCCGCATGCACACCGCGGGCGACAGTCGCACGCCGGTCGGCAGCCGGAAGATCGCAGCTGCCGTGCGCCGCTGGCAGAGTCGCGGCGGAGGGCATGCCTGGGGCTACACGCATGCGTGGCGCGATCAGAGCCGCAGCGACTTCGGCCCGATCTCGACGCTGGCGAGCGTGCAGAACATGCCCGAGGCCGCGCTCGCGCGCCGTCGTGGCTGGATGCCGACCGTCGTCGTGACGCATGGACTCTTCGCCAAGATCGCCAAAGAAAACAACGGCCGCATGACGGCCTTTTGCTTCAAGGGCGACGACACATTCTGGATTCCCTGCCCCGCGCAGAATCCGAACAAGGACAAGCAGATCGCCTGCGTCAATTGCCGCATGTGCATGAACGACCATCGCTACATCGGCAAGGGATTTGGCATCGCCTTCGAGGCGCACGGATCGGGCGCCAAGCGCAGCGTCACCTACCAGGCCGGCGAGGCCATCGTGCGCGGCATGAACGATGGCGCCGCCAAGCGCCGGCTGCCCGTGCTCTAGCGCGTCACACGCGCGCAGATGCCCTCGACCCAACGGCGCGCAGCGTCGCCGCCCCAGAGCTGCCAGGCGACCCAGCCAGGAGTCTTGCGTTGCGCCCAGCGCGGTCGTTTGTCGACGGCATGGCGCGCAAACCAAGCGCGCATCATGCGGGCACGCGCGGCGTTGATAGGAACGCCATGCACGAGTTGAAGCGCACGTCGATACGCGCCTTGCGTGAGGCCTCGACCTGCGAATCCTTCGTGAACCAGGCGGAGACCGTCGGCCGCGTTCTTGCGAACGGCGGCCGGCGGCACGAAGTGTGACATCAGAGCCCCTGGTAGAAGCCGCCGTTGTTCGCCGGATTCCTCATGTTGCGCGCCCACCCGTTGGCGACGGCGCCGATGTACTGCGCGAAAGTCGTGCACACGATCGAGATGGGGAGGACCGCGCCACCGTTCGCGGCGGTGATGGAGCCCGTCGTCGAGGCAAGGCCATCAAGATAGAACGCAGTGCCCGCACCGGTCGGGACGAGGTTGAAGCAGTTGTTGGCGGTGACCGCCGCGTCCATGTTCTTGGGCAGGAACATGACGCCGCCGTTCAACGACGCGAGACCACTCATGCCGCCGGCCGATGCGGTACCAACCTGCGTGCCGTAGACGGAGCCCTCGACGCGGATGCGTGCGCCCGCGTTGACGACGATGGCTCCAAGGATGGCTGTCGCGAAGGTGTTGAAGTCGTTGTAGACGCCGACCCATTGCCCTGTCGAGGTGCTCGCGAGGTTGTGAACGGGGCCCGAGTAGAACTGGGTCGTGCCGGAGCACTCGATGTTGCCGTTCTGTACGCAGACGCCGAGGAGGTTGTTCGCGGTGCTCGACAGGGTGACGAGCACGTTGCGGAAGCCATTGCCGAACGTCCAGAGAAGAGACAGTCCAGGACTGTTCGCATGACCCAGGGTGAACGCCGCGAGGCTGATGGGGGACGTGTTCTGCACGAGGCAGCCCGTCAGCTGGCAGAAGCCGAAACTGCCTGCGGTGAAGAAGCGCACGGCCGTACCACCGTTGGCGTTGCTGATCCGGCAACGCGAAAAGAAGCAGACCGCGCCCTGATTCACGAACGGGCGAATGTTGTTGCCCGTGTCGTCGAAGTCGAAGTCCCTCCACGCGACGGCGTAGGCGACGGTGGGCTGTGGAGCCACACCACCCACGAGAATCGGCGCGCGCCACTTGGTCAGCGTCACGACGTTCGCTGCACCCTCCACGGGCGCGGCCGCGTAAGCATCGTTCGAGGCGATCCAGTCGGTCACGCGGGCCGTGGCGCCTGCCGCCTTCTCCGACAGGATGAACGCAGTGTTTCCACCGCCGTCGACGATCAGCTTGCCGACGTCGGCTGCGACCCATGAACCGGCACCAAGCACGGCTTCCGCCTGCGCAGTGGCAGCCGCGCGCGTGGGCAACGTCTGCTGCGTGCCCGCAGCGAGCGTGATCGCAGCGGTGACCGTGCGCTGTCCCTGGAACGTGATGACAGAGCCGTAGGCAGACCCGCTCGTCGCACCACCGACGACCTTTCGACGATCGGCGAAGTTGTCCGTGTTCGGAACGTCTCCGAGCACGTTGACCGTGAAGCTCGTGTTCTGGCGGACCTGCACGAGGCGTCGCGACAGCTCGGCGACCGTCTTGATGGCCTGCGCGGGCGATGCGCCCGTGTTGGTGTCTAGACCTGCGGCTGGGTCGACGCTCCAGGTCCCCTGGTAGCTCCAGTACATGTCTCCTTCGGACTGTCGGATCCAGAACGCCGATCCTCCCGCGCCGGTCGCGGCGATGACTGTGATGCCGTCGGCCGCAGTACCGGCGAGAGCGGTCTTCGCGAGCACCCAGACGTCGCGCACGTCCGCCGTCCACGCGCGTGCACCCTCTTCGAGGTGACCTGCGTCCCACGTGCCGAGCGACGCCACGGTCGCGATGTTCAGGATGCAGCCCGTGAGCTTGGAGAAGATGGGGGTCATGGAGATGCTTTCATCGTATCAGGGGTCGTTCAAACCGCGCAAGCGCCCTCAGCGAAAGCGAATCAGCCGTTGATGTAGATGCGCGCACCGTTGCGGTAGCTCATGACGTAGCCGCCGAAGGGGGCCGCGTTGAAGTTCGCCCACGTGGTGAGCGGTTGCACGGCTGGCGTGACGGCGCCCGCGACGAGTGGCGGGATCGCCGTGCCCACCGCCGCGCCGACGCCGGGGTCGTCGAAGCGGATGGCGGCTGCGGCGCCTGCGACGGTGATGGCAGCAACGGGTCCAGTGCTGGTCTGGCTCGTGATCATCATCTGGCCGCCCGCCTCGACACGAACGCCGTAGGTGGAGGCGACCGCGGAGGTGCCGAAGACGAAGCCGCTGATGCCTACGAAGCCGTTGCCCTCGACGCTGATGGCCGCGTCGCGTCCCAACGCGGCTCCGTTGCGGTCCCAATCGAAGAAGCCGCAGTTGCCCGAGAAGCTGGAGTAGCCACCGAAAACGGTCGCCGTACCTGAATTGGCAACTTGAACGCGCGTGCCCTGATGAAGTGTGTCGGTGGCTCGGTAAGCGGCGCCGGTGAGCACTTCGATCTGGTAGTTCAGAACGAGCGATCCAGAAGTGATTGCGAAGCCTGAAGCTCCTGTACCGCTCATCTGCATCTGCAACGGCGCAGCGGCAGTACCCGCACTGCTCGTGAGACAGCAAGCACGAACGAGCCAGCTGGCCGTCGTCGATCCGATGCCCGAGACGTTCGCCGAAGGAGTGAAGCGGGCTCGCAGAGGACGCACGACGGCGCCTCCGAAGTAGAGAAAGTACGCGGCGTTGGCAGGAGGCCGCATGTCCATGTCCTGGAACGTCAGAATGCAGCTATCGTGCGGCGCCATGAACGTGCACTCACAGGCCCAGGTCGTCAGGTCCACGATGTTGTAGGTGGACAGGGCCGGAGCGGCAGCCTCGACCGCGCCTGCAGAGGTGACCCATGACGAGACGCGCGCGGCGCCCGCTCCGAGATTGGCTGCAATCCAGCACGAGTCGCCGACCTGCGCGCCGCCCGTCATCACGAGCAGCTTGCCGACGTCTGTGGTCCAGACTGTCGCACCGTCGGTGGCCGAAGCCTGCGTGCTGGTGGTCGTCTGCGCAGCCGCCGTCAGCGTGCCCGTCCGGAACACCGTCTGCTGGCCTCGGAAGACGAGCGTACCTCGCTGGTTGAAGACCGTGCCCGTTGCAGGTCCGACGAAGATGGGCGTCCAGTTCATACGATCCGTGCTCGGGATGTTCCCGAGCAGGTCGAACGTGTAGTTCGTCCCCTGCAGCACGATGGACAGGCGCCGCGTCAGCTCCGCAACCGTGCGAAGGGCAGTGCCCGACGTCGACCCAACGTTCTCATCGTTGCCCGCGGCGGGGTCGATAAACCACCCGAGCTGGTAGGCCCAGTAGTGCTCCATGGACGTCTGGCGGACCCAGAACGCGTTCACGCCCGCGCCGGTCGCAGCGACGATGTTCTGGCCGTCGGCCGTCGTGCCGGCGCGCGCGTTCTTGACGAGCGACCACGTGCTGCGCTGCGATCCGACCCACCCCTGCGCACCTTCTTCGAGGTGTCCTGCGTCGGACGCGCTGAGCGTCGAGATGGAGGCGACGAGGAGCGCGAACCCGGTGAGCTTGGAGAAGATGGGGGTCATGGAAGAAGGTCCTCAGCCGACGGCGTAGAAGCCACCAAGCGTCTCGTAGTTGCTCATGTTGCGGTTGAACAATGCGATGTAGTTGGCGAACGTACGCGGGTCGCCTGCAGCAGGAAGCACAGCACCGGCGGCCGCGGACGTGATGGGGCGGACCGTGGCCGCAAGCCCATCGAGGCTCATCTCGCTGCCACCACCTGCGCCCGGCACATAGTTGTACGCCGTCGTGTTGGTGCCTCCGCCCGCTGGCGTGTTGATGGTGGTGCGGATGTGGATGCGGCCACCATTGGCGGAGGTGATACCGGAGACCGCGTCGTTGGGAGAACCGACGCCGTAGAAGCTCCCGATCTGCGTGCAGGTGACGCCTTGACCCACGTAGACCGCTCCGATGATGGCCGACGAGCCGGGGAGATCGAAGTCGTTGTAGACGCCGAGCCAGCTTCCGGAGCCGCTGTTGATCGTGATGGAGCCGTATTCAGGTCGCGCCGTGTAGGTGGTCGAACCCGAGATCCATCCCGCCTGGATGCACAGGCCTGAAATGCTGAGAAGGCTCGTCTCGACGTCGTACTTGTATCGCCGCATGCCGCAGCCTGCGGAGATGAAGCAACGCACGAAGTTGCCGTTGCCGCCGCCCACGAGGTTGGCGAAGCGTACGTCGTCGTTGTTGTTCCACATCAGCGTCGCCTGACAGAAGATGCTCACCCATGAGCCCGGTGGCTCCAGCGAAAGATTGGTACTTCCGCCGTTGGTGTTGCTCAGCTTGCACGTCTTGATGGCGACGAAGCCCGTGCCGCTCAGTGCCCGCGCAGTTCTGCCAAGATCGTCGAGTTCGAGGTTCTGCAGAACGACGCAGAAATTCTGGCCGCTGCCGATCGCGGCCGGGTTGGACACTGACAACTGAATCTGCGCGCGCCACTTGGTGAGCGTGACGATGCTGTAGGCCGCGCCGTTGCCAGGACCTGCAACGGAAAGGCCGAGCGCGCTCGTGATCCAGTCGGTCACGCGGCACGCGACACCCACGCCGCCGCCCTTGTCTGTGAGGATGTGCGCAGTGTCGCCGTTGGCCGCCACCACCATGCGGCCGATGTGCGGCGTGAAGTTCATCGCCGCGTCTTGGAGCTGCGCTTGCGCGGTCGCGGCTGCAGAGGCCGGGGCCGTTTGCGTCGTGCCCGCCGCCGTAGTGCCCGAAGCCACCACCGTGCGCTGGCCCGTGAAGAGGACGCTGCTTCCCGCGACCGTCGCCGAAGGATTGCCTGCGATCTGTTGACGACGATCGACGTAGACGTCGGTATCGGGCACGTCCGAGAGGACGTTCACGGTGTAGAGCGTGCCGCCGCGCGAGTGCACGAGGCGCCGCCCGAACTCCGCGACGGTCTTCAAGGCGAGGTTCGCGGCCGCGCCCGAGAAGTTGTCACTGCCCGACGTCGGGTCGACGTACCAGGTCGTCTGCCAGCCCCAGAAGGCATCCGGACGCACCTGGCGCATCCAGAAGGCGCCCGCCCCCGCACCCGTCGCGGCGACCACCGTGATGCCGTCTGCCGTCGTACCAGCCGGGGCGCTCTTCGCGAGCGCCCACTCATCCCGCTGATCGGCCGTCCATGCGCGCGCACCTTCTTCGAGATGTCCCGCGTCGGAGGCACCGAGGAACGCGATGCTCTGTACGAGCAGGGCGAACCCGGTGAGCTTGGAGAAGATGGGCGTCATGGAAGAAGCTCCTCAGCGAGGGAAAGAATCAGAAGAGCGAAAGCGACCGCGCAGCGCGCGTCGCCGAATGCCCGCGTCCTCGAACGGGTTGCCGTCGAGGACGAACGACGCGACGACGCCGGCCTGGAGGGGAGGCACGGAAGCCATGAGCGCCCGCGCTTCCTCCTCGGAGCCCGCGGGGAGAGGCGCGTGGAGCTGCGTCTGGAACGAGCCGCCTCCGCGCTTCTTCACGGCCTTCTTCGCCGCGCGCTCGGCCGCGCCCTCGTCGTTGAAAGTTCCCGTCAGAGTGTCAGGGCGCTGATCGAGTCGGAAGTACCACCCGTACGGCTTGTCTTTCGGGATCTCGAACACGCGTCTTCCTCCTCTAAAAAACCCTCCACCGCTTCGCGAAGGTCGAGTCAGTTCTTCTTCTCGGCCGCCCGCTTCGCCTCTTCGCGAGCCTGGTTCTCGGCCGCGATGCGCGCCTGTTCACGGTTCGAAGCCGCGACGAGTTCGCGGTTCGCGTTCTCGGCCGCGACGCGCTCGATCAGTTCGGGGTGCGAGTCTTCCGGCACCTTGAGCAGCACGGCCTCGTGCGGGTCCGCGTGCTCGTGCGCGTGCATGTCGGCGATGAGGATGTCCGCCGGTAGCGGCAGGTGGGGCATCAGCACCAGGCGAACGCCGAGGCCGAGGAGCGCGTTCACCTCCGCGGGCGACAGACGCAGTTCGTCGAAGCGCGCGAAGGGCTCCTCGCGAACCGAGAGTGCGAGGTGGAGATCGGGCGCGGCCGCGCGGAGAGCTTCGAGGTCGAAGTCCTCCGGGACGAAGTCGACGCGGTGCGAAGGCAGGGGCTTGAGCGGCTCCGGATCGGGCACGACCGGCGGCTCTTCGGCAGCGGTCGGCTCTTCCGCGACGAGAGGCACCTCTTCGCTCGCGAGAGCTTCCTCGCCCGCGTCGAGCGACTCCTCAGCTGCGAGAGCCTCGGCGAGCGGCGAGAGGCCTTCGACGTCGCGCACCTCTTCGGTCGCGGGCAGAGCCTCGTCGGCAAGGGTGGTGACGTCGTCGAGCTTGGAATCGGAGTCGGACATGGGCTGAAATTCCTTCAGGGCTCAGGAGGGTTGCAAGCGCGAAGGCTCAGGGCACGACGGCGTTGTAGAGGTAGCTGAAGCGATCGAGCGCATCGGTCGGCACGAGGAAGCCCGAGCCGCGCACGAGGACGTCGCCCGCGACGATGCCGCGGACGGTCTTCGCGACGCCGAGAGCGCCCGGGTCGGCGAAATAGAAGTCGTCGGTCGTGACACCGTCTCCGAGGCCGTAGGCGACGCCGTCCATGAGGACCTGCACCCAGCTGCCCGATCCAGGGTTCACGCCCTGCGCGGCCGGTGTGTAGGTGATCGGCGGCGCGACCTGAAGGCCGGTCGTGACGGCGGTCGCGATGGCGACCATGTTTTTGTTCGCCTGCGTCGGCTTGTTGTCGACGTTGGCGCCGGAGATCTTGAGCACCCAGCGGCCTGGGTAGGTGCCCGAGAGCGAACAGTCGGCGTAGTAGACGCTCGCTCCGACGGCGGCAGTGCTCGCCGGCAGGAAGGCGAAGTACTGGTCGCTGGAGATGGTGTAGGCCAGGTCGCCCGCGCGCAGACCACCCGTGGGGATGCCGACGAGGAGTGCCGGGGTCGCGACCGAAGTGGAGACGTTGGAAGGTCCGGGAGATGCAACGGGCATGGAAGAAGGGTATCGCTCCCTTCGAGACACCGTCAACGCCGAAAGCGGAGTGAAGTCGCTCCGCTTTCCTCGTTTGAAAATTGCCGTAGCCGTATTGTAGCTACGTTAGACTCTGCCTGCGGCAGTGAGGCGAGCTGCTCGGACTACTGCGTGTTGTCGTCGTCAGGAGTCTCGTACGACGTATCGTCCGACGTCTCGTCCGACGCGACGAGAAGGGGTTCCGGAGGCAAGTCCTCCAGCTCACCCTTCCCACCACACTCCGTACAGACGGCGGGGAAGTGGATTCCGTCGCATCCCGCGTAGCCGTCGCCCTGACACATGGTGCACGTGCGCATGATGGACTCCTATCACACTCCGAGGAGGAAGCAGCCCGTGTTGTAGTCGGAGACCACGCGGGTGAAGGGGGCGGCGGCCCACTGCGCCCAGGTGGTGAGCGCAGAGGCCGCCGGCACCGCAGCGCCCGCGAGCAGCGGCGAGATGGCCGTGGCGAAGGTCTGCCAGCGGATGTCGCCACCGACGCCCGTGATGGTGGGCGTGTAGGCCGCGCCGATGATGGCGCCCGAGCGTACCCCCTGGATGGAGAGGCCGCGCCCCGCGTTGCCGGAGCCGTAGAGACAGCCCGTAGTTCCCGAGCTGGAAAGCTGCGCGTCGGCCCAGAGGACCACACCGTCACCACTCGGGTTGGTCGCGCCGAAGACGACGGCGTTGAAGACACCGAGACCCTGCGCGAAGTTGCCTCCGTTGTTCAGGTGCGCGAAGACCTGAGAGGACTGCGTCGAGGCGGTCGAGTTGCCGAGAACGAGGCCGCCGCCGTAGATGATGAATCCGCCGAAGACGAAGCCAGCCCCATTGACGGTGGCCGTGATGTTGCCGAGGCAGCCGCCGCCGACGGCCTGCCAGGTGCCCACCTGCGCGCTGAACGAGGCGCCCGCAGGAATGCCGCAGGAAATCCAGTTGTTGAAGGGCGCCTTGCTCGTGGCCGTCGAGATCCACGGCGTCGAGAAGAGGCTCGCAATCTCGACGACGTTGGAACCGCTGATGAAGGGGTTGCCGGCGCCCGCCGGAGTGCGGTCGACGCAGAGCGTGATGAAGGCTGCCTGGCCCACGCTGATGGTGATGGTGCCGGTGATCTGCGCGAGCGTGAGCACGCGCACGTTGCCGTTGGGGTTGGTAGCGACACCCGTCGAAGCGAAGAGCCCGGGGAAGGAGCTGTTGCTGTACTGGCAGAACTTCGGGATCAACCCCGTGCCCGCGCTGTCCGCGAGCACGAACGAGTAGCAGAGCGTGCCGATGCCCGTTCCGCCATCGGCCTCGATGATCTTGCCGACGCTGGTGACCCACGAGGCGATGCCCGTGGCGGTGATGGTGCCGGTCGCGTTGCCGGCAGGGTTCGGGTTGCCGACGACGGCCGCCGTGCCCGAGGCGAACACCGTGGCGCCGTCGCGCATCGAGAGGGTGATGCGCGCGCGGGTACGGGGGGTCATGTTCAGGATGACGCCCGAGAGGTTGCTTCCGACTCGGATGAGCAGATCGTGGTCGAGGTACGGGATACGTCTTCCGACCTCTTCGACGCTGCGGAGAGCCGTGGCGGGCGTGATGCCGGAGTTCTCGTCGTTGCCAGTCGTCTCGTTGACGTAGACCTCCGTCGCGTACGTAAAATCCCATGCGCCAATCGGCGTCTCCACGCGCACCCACTTGAAGTTCGCGGAGTCCGAAGCGAAGACCTCGTCCGCGACGACCGCACCCGCATTCGCCGTCGAATCGAGTCGCGCCCACGTGCGGTAGGTATCGATCCAGACCAAGACACCGAGTGGAAGTCCGGCGGTCTGGATGCCGGTGAGAGCCGCAGCATTCGGCACCTCTGCATACGCATTCGCGCCAGCGATCTTCAACACCCAGCGGCCCGGGTAGAGACCCGAAAGCGCGCAGTCGGCGTAGTACACGCTCGCACCGATCGCAGCGACGCTTGCGGGGAGGAAGGCGAAGTACTGGTCGGTCGAGATGGCGTAGGCCAGGTCTCCCGCGCGCAGACCTCCCGTGGGAATGCCGACGAGAAGCGCCGGAGTTGCAACCGAAGTAGAGACGTTGGAAGGTCCGGGAGACGCAACGGGCATGGGAGAAGTCTATCCGAAGGCTTCGCTCTACTACCATTGAAAATTGCCGTAGCCGTCTTGTAGCTACGTTTGTTTGCGTCATCACCTCCGCGTCCAGCAGGCGCGCTCGCATGCGACTAGTCGAAAACGTGGGAAAATTCAACTTTGAAAGGGCGCCGGGGCTGACTAGAAGGTCGCGATGGCTCTCAAGACCCTCCTCCTCACCCTCGTCCTGACCTTGCTCCACAACGGCGGGCTGCCGGCCGGCACGAAGCTCCCCGACAACGATCCGATCATGCTGCGCGCCGCGGCGAACGCGGCTGCGATCGAGGCGGTCACCGAGAAGATCGTGAAAAATCCGATCGAGCGCGAGACCTGGGCGCGCATCGCCTTCGTCTTCGGTTACTTCGAAGCGTCCTGGCTCAGCAACCCCAAGGGCTCGAACGACAACGGCGCAGCGTGCGGCGTGATGCAGGTGCACAACCCCGAAAAGTTCGTGACGGGCGCGACGTGCGCCCTGGTCCGCAAGGACCTCGCGCTCGGCTACGAGGTCGGCATCACGCTGATGATGCAGCTCGAAGCGCAGTGCGGAAGCAAGGCGGCCGCGCTGACCGCGTTCGCGACCAACGGCACGTGCCCGAAGGGCTGGACGCTCCCGCTCATCAAGCGGCGCTGCAAGATGGCCGGTCTGACCGAGGAATGCCGTCCGAAGGCGGCCTGAGCTTGCCAACAGCTCCACGTGCCTCTACGCTCTCTCCACCCGGCTAGGGTGTCGACGTTGGGGCCTGCGGCCATAGATTCGGCAAGAAGCCCGCGACGCGAAAGCGCCGCGGGCTTCGTCTTTTCAAGGGTCAGGCGCGCGGCACTTCGACGAGCGACGAGTTCGCGAGCAGCTCCTTGGCGCGGTCCGTCGAATAGCTGAAGAGCGGCGTCGAGCCTGAAGCAAGCTCCGAGAGAGCGTCGGGGTTGGCGAGGACGACGCGGCCCGCAACCTGCTCGGCGCGGACCCAGGAGAGAGCGCTCGCGGCGCCTGCGGGCAGACCATCAAACGCGTAGACGACGCGCGCATCGACGAGCGAAGTGAGGGCGACCTGGAAGCGCGCCTGACCAAGCTTTTCGAGGAGCGCGGCGGGCGCGGTACCGGCTGCTCGCGCCGGGCTCGCGGCGAAGAGCGCAGCGACACCGCCAAGAAGAACGAGCGGGAGAATGCGCATTGCCCTATCCTAGCGACCATGGGCTCCGATGTCTGCGCCACGATCGAGACCGTTCCGGACGACTTCTTCACCGCGTGCAAAGGCAAGAAGAGCGCGTGCAGGATGGAGAGGGTGCCAGCGTACTTCTACCAAGAGCGTGACAAGTTCCTCAAGAACTTCGTGAGCACGAGCCCGCGCGCGAAGCAGGTGCCGGACCTCTACGCGATGCGCGTGCCATGCAAGAGCACGTTCGGGGGTCGCTGGTTCGCGCCGGGCTATCTCGGCGCGCCGCGCGCCTCCATCGTGGTGATCCTCACCGGCGGTGACTACGAACGCGGCGTGCTCTACCACGAGCTGACGCACTGGGGCCGCTGGGTCGATGACCTCGACAAGCTCGGGCGACACGATCGCGCGTTCCTCGGCGAGGTCGAGAAGGCCTACCGCGCCTTCGCCATCGACGCCGAGGTGGGGCGTGCTATCGAGCACGATCCCAAGGGGTTTCTGGTTGGAAAAACGCCGGGCATCGCGCACGATGTCGCGCCGCGCGAGCCGGGGAACTGCTACGGGATGGCGCGCGGGCGGAGGAAGCGTGGCGCGTGAGCGGTGGATCTGCGGAAGCAAGGTGACGCGGCGCCTGGTGGACGAAGAAATCCCCATCGCGTTTGATGAGGCGATGAGCGCCTGGCGGATCTCGTGTTCGCAGAAAACGCCACGCAGCAAGCGCGTGTGGAGTGGTCCCGATCCTCTCTATGTGCACGAAGTACGAGAGGTTCAGCGTGAGACCAAGGCCTCTATCTTCCTGCTCGACAACGCGACGACGACGTTTACGCGCTCGACGTCGCGAGGGCAGGAGTGGTACTTTCTATCAGCAGAAATCCTGACCGAGCTACCCCCTCTACCGGAGTCGCCATGACGTTTCTCCTCCCCCTTCTTCTCCTCGGCGGCGTCGCCATCGCTTCGCAGATCTTCGGCGGCCCGGATCAGAAGACGACCAGCGCCCCTGGAACGCCCGGCACGCCCGGCGCGGCGCCTCCTCCGCCCAAGGATCCGGAGAAGGAGTTTGCGCGTTTGATCGCTACGCTCGATACGCCGACGATGCAGGGTTTTCTTCGCGACGTTTCCGGCTGGGTCGGCGACGACTTTGCGAAGGGGAAGAGCGCCATCGTGGAGGCCTGGAAGAACAAGGATTCCGGAAAGCTTCGGTCGATGGGCGACGACGTCGCGCTTTACAGCATGCGCCCCGCGCCCGTCGTGGAGAAGGATGGCTACGGCGCCGAGCGCGCGAACCTCATCCAGCTCGCCCAGTTGATCTACGATCGTACGAAGTCGGCGACCGGTGAGGATCGCACGCGGTATGGATCGAAGGCCGCGCTGGAGAACGTGCAGTGGTTCCAGATCATGACGGATCTGACCAAATACCTCCCGGCGCCGAAGACGGATGCCGAGATCGTCGAGCGCCGCAATCAGTACCGCGCGGCGACGAAGGACTGGCTGTCGGACGACCCGAAGGCGCACGTGGACACGGCGCTGGCCATCAAGAGCACGCTCGTGATGCCGCTCAGCGAAGCGCAGCGCGCGCGGGTGCAGCAGGCGGTGCAGCTGGAGACGGCACGTGCCGAGCGGCTCGGTGCCTCGGCGTCGGATCTCGCAGCCATCGCTTCGACCGCGATGGGTGCGGGATCGACGGGTCCGGTCGCCATGCCGCCCATGCCCGATCCGGACGCTTCCGGCGGTCCCGTGGCGATCGACGTGCCCGGCCTGGAGACCGGTCCGGTCTCGATGGACGTTCCGGGCGTCGGAATCTAGGCATTGACTTCGTTCTAAACGTAGCTACGCTCTAGGCATGTCCAACACCCAATCCGCCTTCGACGACGGGGAGAAGCTGCCGGCCTTCACACGAGTGGGCGGCTACCCCATCGTCTACCTGGACGAGAAGGAGCGCGTCCTCTGCGCCGGGTGCGCGACCGAGCACATGGTCGACGAGGGCGGCACGGTCACGGGCGACGTCCTCTGGGAGGGCGGCCCCGTCTCCTGCGATGCGTGCGGAGAAGAAGTCGTGTCGGCGTACGGAGGAGAGGGCTGATGGCCAAGGTCGAGCGACATTTTGGGATTTGCCAGGCGTGCCTGGGCGAGTTCCACGTGCACAACAGCAAGATGGTCCTCCACGGGTACAAGCGCCCCGGGCACGGGTACATCGAGGGCGACTGCGTTGGCGTGGGGCATCCGCCCTATGAGCTGTCCTGCGAGTTGCAGAAGAAGCTCGTTGTCGACTACACGCACCACATCGCGACCCTCCATAAGGAGATCAATCGCATCGAGGCGCCTTCGTTCAAGGACAATCTCTTCGTAGACGGGCCCTACAACCCCGGCCGCGGCATGTACGAACAGGTCGAAATTCCTTCGACCGATCCGCGCTGGGAGCGCAAACGTCGTCTGATCGTGGCCAACAAACGCAGCTCGCAGAAGGAGCTGCAATGGAAGATCGATCAGTGGAAGGCCGCCATCCAGAACTGGCAACTGCGCTCGGTTCGCTCGTTCGAGGAGATCCAGGAGCAGGTCAAGGCGCATCGCGAGGCCGCGGCAGGCACGCGCCAGCGTGCGCTCGAAGCCAAACAGGTCGCGATGATCGCGAACCTGCAGAAGCGCATCGACGCGGCGCTCAAGGGCATGTCAGCGGACTACTTGAAGGCTTTGAAGAAGGGTGAGCTGGATGCGCTCTGGTTGTCGACGGAATGGGGCGTTCAGAATCGACTGAAGTCTCTGTACGAAATGGTCACGAGCGGCCTGGCCAAGATGGTGTTTGACGGAAAGTTCGGAGCCTTTGACAAGGCCGCCGACGCGCTCGGGAGACCGCAGGTGATTCGCGGACTTGGCATGGTCGACGCCCACGACGCTCTTTACGTGAACCGCAAGCCTTCTCGCCACGGTGACTACATCAGCCTGCCGGAGTTCGGGGCAGGTGGAGAATGGGCGGATTCGAGTGAGGGTCGACGTTTTCGGCCAGGGCCCACGTGGCTGCGAGCGCGCGAGGGCATGATCGCGTACTTCGGCGGTAGGAAGTAGTGCTTTCGCTCAGGCCCGGATGGAGGTGTGTACGGGAACCTCTTCCGGGCAGGCACGGCTTCGGAGGTCGCTACGCTCGAAGCGACGGCGCCGTGGTTCGATACGACGACGACACGCCCTACTCGAATCCGGAAGCAAGCTCCGCACGCATGTGGACGGCCTGGGAGCCCGATCCTGGGCAACGCGCTCTTTCTACGACGAGGCGGAATTCTAAAATGCGGTGGCCGCGTCGCTTCCACACGCCAGAGTCTGCGATGAGAGCTGCGGACAAGGCGTGGCCTTTGAAGGGTTGACACTCCCTTAGACGTAGCTACGTTTTCTCCATGAACGAAGCCCAACGTCAGCACGAAGCGCGCGTCAGCGATGCTCTTCGGTGGGTGGTACAAGAAGCGCAACCCCTCGTGACGAGCGGAGGCTGGCTGCCCAAAGGTTCGCGTCTAAAATGCGCGCTCCACGCGGCGGAAACCGCTGCCCTGAAGATCGATGAAATGGTCGATCAACAGGAGCGAACGGAGCAGGAGAAGGTTCTCGACGCTGCGCGCAGCTGGGTGTCGCGAGAGGCGCGTGGTTGTCTCCTGATGGGGGTTTATTTGCCGGCGGGTTCTCGCCTGCGTGAAGCCATGGCCGCTCTGAGAAACGTCACGACGGATCTCGAAAAGACCGGTTGACACCTCCCGAAACGTAGCTACGTTCTCTTCATGAGCAAAGCACTCGACCGCTACATGACCGAGGTCCTCTCGAACATCGACTCAAAATCGATTCGCGAGTGGACGGCCACGGATCACAACGCGCCGCTGATTCGTCAGATGGCGGAGGACGCGTCGAGGAAGAAGACGCCGCCCGTCCGCTTCGCGTCGTACCTCGTCTGCATCGCGATGGGCTTCTAGAAAAACCGGAAACAGCGGCAAGCGCCGCAAGGAGTTTTCCCATGATCGCCGTCGGCTCGAAGATTCGCGTGGTGAAGGGTTGCCTCAAGGGCGGCCGCATCGACAAGGGGGTGACGGGCCGCGTGCGCGTCGTCCAGGAACTCGGTGTCCAGTACAACTACGCCGTGCGCGTGGACGTCGAATTCATGAGCGGCTTCGCGGCCGGGAAGGTCGTCTCGCTCTACGCGCACCACAAGAACCGGCTCGCCGACGCGGTCGTCCGCCTGCGCGCGCTCGGCCTGGGCGACACGCGCATGATCGAGGTGGTCGTCGTCATCGAGCGCCCGAACCTCGGTCAGACCATGGACGTCCGGGGCGAGACCACCACCGTCGTCGCCGTGCACCCCGCCGGCACCGCGGACGTCAAGACGTCGAGCGGGCAGATCCTCCGCGTCACCGGGCTCGGGTGGGCGTGATGGCTCACCGTAACGTGCGTGCCGACCAAGTGCAGGCAGGTCACTGCATCTGGTGGGGCGTAGGCAATGCGCGGTGGACGCGCGTTCTTTCCGTCCGCCGGTCCTCTTGCGAAAAGTACGTCGTTCTCAAGACGCTCGCTGGCGAGACGTGGAAACATCCTGCCGAAGGCGTCGCCATCGAAGACTTGGACGTAGTAGAAAGGCGAGTCCGGGACCTCGCCAGCCTGGAGGAGAAGCGATGAACAACCTTCGTCTCACTGCCAAGACCCGAGAAGGCGCCGTGACCCTCGTGTCCTTCCTGTGCCCCGGCCTCGCTGGGCGTGGACAGGAGGTCACTGTCCAGCGGGTCGAGGAGCTTGTCTCGAAGCCGAGCGGCTTCGTCGTCCAGTGCGCCGGCTGGACGGTCACGATCGCCAACCGCATCTGCATGCCCTACCAAGAGGATGCCGAAAAGCTCTCCATCACCGCCTTCGTGCGCGAGCTGGCATGAGTGGCCGCAGCCCCTTCCTGACGCTCGAAGAGTCGATTCGCCGGAGCCGTCCAGGCCGCATCGTGCGAGCGCTGGGATGCTCGTGCGGGGGAGACGTGGAGAGCTACCCGCATCCGGAGGGGATGCAGTTCCGATGCCTCTCCTGCGCGCGTACGGGCATGAAGCTCGCGGATCTTGCTCCGAAGTAACGTCGAATCCGATAGACTCCGAGGACCTTGACACGATCCAATACGTAGCTACGTTCTGGATGCGACAAGCGTCGCGAGGAGTTTCCGATGTCCAAGCCCACCATCGTCTTCTCTCCCTTTCCCAAGCTCCGCTCTGGAGACGACGATCCGGGAAGCTCGATCGTCGTGAACGGAGAGCGCGAGGGCGTCATCGTCCGCAACATCGACTGGCGAGACGTGGGCTCCGTCAGCGTCAGCTACCGCGCGACCATCTTCGGCTACACCGTCCAGATCTTCAGCAGCGATCCCGAGCCGTCGTTCAAGACGCTGGCTGGGGCGCGCGACTACGTACGAAAGTTCTTCACCCCGAAAGCATGAGTCATGGATCCCGAGGACAAGATTGGCGACGGTTGCATCGACCGAGACGTGCGACCCAACGCAGACGCGTGCGACGGACCTTTGGTCCGTCTCTGCGTGCATCACCACTACGTCCGTTCGAAGAACGCTGAAAAAGCGTCGCGCGATGTGGGATCGGCCGAAGAACGTGATCGCATCCTGCGCCTCCTGCGTGAATGCGCGATGGAGGAGTTCCTCGAAGGCCGGGAGGAACACGCGCGCCTCGTGCGCACGCTCATGACGGCAATTCGTCGGAAGGGCGGCTGATATGAGCGACACGTACTTGCGCGACGCCGTGCAACAGCTGGCGGAATCGGCGAGCGACCTGGCCAAGGCAGTACACGATCTGCAGCAGCTGTCGGGCATCGACGGCGCGCCGCACGCGCTGCAGATGGGCGTCAAACGAGCACATCATGCAGCCACGATCATCGCCAATGCTCTCTCGAACGGCGAGGGCTTGCCGTGAGCCGCGGCCCGCGCCACGTCTACGCCTTTCGCGGTCTCCTCGGCTGCGTGACGCAGGTCACGTCGCGCGTGACAGGGACGAAGGTGGGCGTGTACGCAGCGGCACAGGCCGGCATAGAGAGCGATCCTGACTCGCCTTGGGCGAGCGTCTGTGAGCCGCATGACACATGCGTCACGCACGCGACGCTCGAAGCGGCGAAGTACTCGACCAACCCTCTCAACTGGTGCGACGACTGTCGCGACGAACGTGACAACCGCCGCGTTTTGGAGCGCCGCGCGTCCCAAGAAAAGCGATATGGAGAAGGTCCGTGAAGAAGCCCTACAGCCCGCCGACGATGAGAGTTCTGCAAGCTTCGGGACTCGAAAAAGCGCTCGAAGAAACGGACAACCAGGAGTGGTTGGATGCAGTCCTCGTCCTGTGTCACGCGGAAGACGGCGAGGACAAAGCCATCGATTACATCTATCGCACGCTCGATCGAGCGGCCAGGACCGATCGCCTGAACGCGCTCTTGCAGTGGTTGGATCCTGAAAAACTTTCGACGGTGTGCGTGATGGCCGTGCTCTCGATCACGCGTCGTCCGATGGCGGATTTCTGGGCGATGGCTGCAGGTCTCGATCCCAAGCTCATCACGACACCTGCGCTCGAAGGATACGCGCGTCGTGCGGTCGCGACCCTCAAAGCGCGCGAGCAAGGCCGCGACGTCAGGATGCTCTTGTGCGGCATGGTCGACGGCACGATGCTCGACGAGGAGACGGCTGCGCCCGTAGAATAGCTCCATGCGCTTCCGCTACCCTCCGCCTCCCGGCGCGCGCGTCTTCAAGCTCGACGAAGCGTGCGTCACCCAGTCGTTGAACAACATCAACGATCGGGAGGTCTGGGCGGACTCCGACCGCGCGTACGGTGGCCATCACGTCGCAACGTTTCGATGGGTCCCCGTCGACGCCATCGCGGAAGAAAAGGTCTGGAAGGACGCGAAGCTCGCGAGGGTTCTCGCGGACATCGACGCGGAGAAACCGCTCCGTGCGCTGGACGTGCAGCAACCCGAAGCCGGGCAAGGGACGCGTCTTCTCCTCGACGACGGCATCCATCGACTCGCGGCCGCCAAGGCGCGCGGACTGACACACGTGCCGGCCCTCGTCCGATCCTGGTGGCCCGGCACACGCGTGAAAGACGATCGAGGACACGCTTCTGGCGTGCTTGCAGAAAATTCGAGAAAGCGAGAGAATTCCGTCATGAAGCCCCACACCGCAGCCGCCATCTTGGCCGTCGTCGACGCGCACGGTCTCCCCCGCACCAAGGAGAAGGCCGAGCCCGTCATCCAGGCGTGGCTGCGTTCCCACGACGCCAAGCTCGATCGTTGGGGCAACTACCACCTGTCCGACGGCAAGCGCGTGAAATTCCAAGAGCGCGTCGTGCGCGTCGAGGAGAAGACGCAGTACGGCTGGGTTGCTCGCCAGAGCAGCTCCTACGTCGACATGGCGCTCATCCTCACGAAGAAGGCTTCCGAGGCCGCGGGCCGTGGCGACGTGCTCCAGAAGGCCGTCAAGACGCGCAGCACGCGCAAGGCTGCTTCCGAGCGCGGCGCGGTCGCGCGCAAGGCCGTCTACGAGGTCAAGAACGGCCCCGGCTACTACGTGACCAACGGCTACGTCGGCGGCGGGATGAGCCTGAAGATGCGCGTCGCCGACCACGACAAACCGTTCAGCAACCTCGACGACGCCATCGCGATGGCCGAGAGGAAATACCGCGAGCTGGTGGGGATGAAATTCCACTACCTGCTGCCGGTGCAGGTCGTGAAGACCGAAGACCGCTTCCACGCAGAACACCCCGTCGCGGCCGTGCTTGGCAAGAAGCCCGAGAGCGTCTACTGGCAGGACGGTCGCAAGATCGAGCATGAGAATCCGAACCAGGTGAAGCTGCCGGGCATGGCGAAGGGTCGGATTCACAGCGCGCAGGCGGTTCGGGGATGGGTTCACTACGGCGACGAGAAGCATCACCCCATGCAGACCGTTTCCTTCGACGGGTCGAAGGCCAAGCTCGACAAGATTTTGCGCGAGGCGCGGCGCGGCGGCACGCCCGCTCGGTTTCAGCCCGACGATGGCCACTGCTGCGGTCTCTCGACGGGCACGCACGCTCGCGCCCACGTCGGAACGATCCAGCACAGCGTCCCGAACCTCGACGCGATGAGCAAGAGTGAACTCGCGCGGTTCGCGGCTGCGTACAGCACGCCGACCGAGGAGAAGGCCGTCGCGTTGGTCGGGAAGTCCGTTCGTTCGCCGGTCAAGGTGGCGCAGCTCGCCTCGAAATACGCGCACGCGAAGAAGCTGGCGATGGGTCTCCGCGAGAAGGGCAAGATCCAGGAGGCCATGGTCTACGAGGACAGGTGCGAGGGCTTCTACAACAACATGCCGGCCAGCGTGCGCTGGTGAAGAAGCCTCGGCCGAAGCGCGGCTTCTCGGCCGGTCCGTATCGAGAGGCGCCGACCGAACGGGAGCTGCTCGGGGAGCGGCTCCTGCGTCTGCGCATCACCAAGGAAGACGCCGAGATGGTCGCGGGGGAAGCGCTGAAGGCTGCCGCGAGCAAGAGGGCGATTCAGCCCTCGCTCGACCTCTTCTTCAAAGCCTACTTCTACGAGGGGTTCGTCTGGTTCTTGACGGGTCGACGCACAGGCCTTTTCGTGACCGACAGAATTCTCGTCAAGCTGGACACCGTCAAGGAGGCGTACCGGGGCGAGCTGATTCACACGCTCGATTCGGACGACAATGGCGTGTACGACAAGATCGTTTCGCTCGGCGATCGTGAGCGCATGCTCGGCATTCAGCTGGCGCAAGCCAAGATGAACGGACGCTGGACCGCTGCACAGCTCGGAGAGAAGGCAGAAAAACTTCGGGAAGACGAGCTGAAGTTCTATCGATCGGTCTCTCGAAAGACCTGGTTCGGTCGCTACTTCCTGAACAGCGGGCGACGATGACCAGCGAAGGTCGCTCCACGCTCATCCTCTCCCTCGTGGTCGGTGTCTTCGTCGGCCTCGGCTACTTCCTCTTTCTGCTCTCGTTCCAGTAGAATGGTCCCATGAAGCCTTCTCGCGTCGACGTCCACCTCCTCCGGCTGCGGGAAGCGCCGCGCCCCATCTTCCGCATCGTGTCCCTCGCGATGCCCGGCAGCCTCGTCGCGGGCTTCGAGGACGTCGAGGGCGTCAGCGTTGCCCGAGAGCGCGCCCAGCGGGTTCGGAGCATCATCACCGCTACGACCCAGCTGCCGGCGGTCGTCGTGCACGGAGGCCCGGACTGGATGCTCGGCGACGGCTCCTCGCTGCTCGACGAGCCCGCGCCCAAGAAGAGCGCCGTAGGCCGCGCGGGCGGCCGACGCATCGACCCCATCATGAACATCGCAGTCGCCATGAAGGGCGGCCGAGACGTCGCGGTGCGGCTTGTCGCCGTGAAGGGCAGCTACCTGGTCGAGCGCGAGCGCACAGGACCTTTCCCCGGCTACGTGCCCATCGGGTCGGTCACCGACCAGGGCGACGTACACGCGGGCACCGGGAGCACGGACGACCTCAAGATCTTGAAGACGATGCGCGTGTTCTTGGCCGAGCGCGGCGCGTTCTGAACGCGTGCCCCGTCGCCTCTCCTCAGGTCATGACTCCCGAGGAGAGGTCGACGTTCCGGTCGCGACCCGGGGCGTGGCTACCGTAAGGCCGGCACGGTCTGCATGCAATATCTCGCTCACGTAGACAAGTGACGTGACATGTAGTGTCACTATCCACGCTTCCGACCACTGGTCAGCGCGAAGTCGAACGAGTGATCCTGCTGGAGGTTGAGCCCGATCCGGAAGAGGAAGTCCGGGTCGGAGGGAAAGACGCGTCGAGACGTGAGCGTTTGATCGCTCCGCACGCGCGTGAGCTGGAGGAAGCCGTCGGAGCACCAGCGGCGAACGCAGTCCTGGAGCAGCGGATCGACACGCTCGATGGTGACGACGCCATTGGAAGAGTGAACGACGGCAACTTCGAGGTCACCGCACCAGAGCTGTAGGGTCTGTTCGCTCACGGCCGTCGCAGCCGCACCGCGAACCCATCGAGCGCGCCGCGCAGCATCGGCAGACGCGTCCCACGCGGCGCGCGGACCAGCATCTCGAAGAGGTAGGAGAACGGCCGCTCGTGCCCGAGCTGCACACCGCAGAGGGCACCGACGGTGTAGGCGATGCCTTCGGTCGAGCGAAGATCGGGGCGAGTGTTCACGCGTTGACTCCCAGCGCCTTGCAGGCGTTCTCGACGATGCGCTCGGTGCGGACGCTGACGTCTTCCCTGTCGTCGCGTGGGGTCGAGAGGCGCGCGGCGCGGAGCGCGTCGAGCGCTTCGGAGTAGGCGACCTTGGTGATGCGCGCGACGCGCTTGGCGTTCTTCAACTCCCAGGGAGAGGCAGCACTCACGAGTCCTCCTACTTCAAGAGATCGAGCAGGTCACCGAGCTTCATGGCGAGCATCGCATCGCCGTCGACCTTGATCTTGCCGCTCATGAAGAGGGTGATGGCCTTCGAGCGCGGGTTTTCCATCAGCTCGGAGAAGACCGGCGCGCTCGACGAGAAGGAACAGGTCGGGTTCGGCACTTTGCCCGGCTTGAGCGAAGCGACGCCGCAGTCGAGCACCCAGGAGCCCGCGCCGTCGACGGTGAACTGGAAGGTCACCTTGCCGATCTTCTGGACGCGCTTGGGGTCCTTCTGGATGGTGGCGACGAGTTTCTGATCGAAGAGGGCTTGGATGTCCGAGACGCTGAGGGCCATGAAAATTCTGTAGCACACCTGTGACCACGTGCTCAAGTTTTCGGGTTGACGCGGGCCGTGCCGGCCTCATCTTGGCGACATGCCTCGCATGAAAACCCGCGCTCGCGTCGAGCAGCTCTTGCCATTCTTCGACACGATCGATACGTCCAAGCCTGTTCGCCGGTCGCGCAAGCTCGCGCCTCGCAAGCCACGCACGTGCGACGTCCCCTGTCTCTCGTGCGGAGAGAAGCATCCGGAGTCCCTCTACGCGCAGCTCTGCTGCCTCCTCGATCCGCGAGACGCGGGCTTCAAGGAGCGGGGCGGAAAGCCGCGCCGGCACCCGGGCAACTGGTGCCTCGAATGCGGCGTCGACGTCCCCGAAGGCCGCTCGTTCTGCAAGAAATCGTGCAGCTGCGACTACGAGGCTGCGCATCGACTCGTGTTCCGAGGCAAGCCCAAGGAAGTCGGAGAGATCCTCCGATGATCGTCTTCTACCGACGCGTGCCGACAGGTCCTGGTCAGCCTCACGAGCCGCGCACGTACATCCGCTGGCCCGCCAATCCCCTCGGACTCCTGGCGGTCGTGGTCTGTGAGAACGGCCACGGCGTGACGCTGCGCGAGCGATTCCAGGGCGGCAACCATGAGGTGGACAGTCGAGGCGTCGTGCTCCCCTCCATCGTGTGCACGGTGCGCGGGTGTTCGAGCCACGTCTTCGGGATCCTCGAAGGGTGGGGCGCGTCGTGAGCGGGCGTCATCACGTACAGTGCGCGTACGGCTTCGCGATCCAGAAGTACGCGCCCGACGATTTCACCCTGATCTGGACGGTCGACCGCTACTACGAAAAAAGCCGTCAGCGCTTCCCCACGAAGCATCGCCGTTGGACCGATAGGGCCGGCGCCATGCGTTTTGCGAAGAAGCACGGCCTCACGTTCGACTTCGACGCTCCTTGACGCGTAGCTACACGAAGGCTACGCAGGGAAGATGGCAGGTCCCATCACACCCGAGGAAGCAGAAGAGCGCATCGCGCTCGTGAACCCCATTCCAGACGCCGTCTTCGAGGCTTTCAACGAGCTGATCGTCGAGGGCCGTGGCGTCGTGCTCCAAGACGCCGCGGTCGAACGCGTCCTGCAGAAGATGCCCGAGCTGGAAGGCGACAGCATCATCTTTCGCAAGAAGTGGTTGGACGTCGAACCCTACTATCGCGCGCAGGGTTGGAACGTTCGATACGAAAGGCCGTCCCACGGCGTTCCGTGGTTCACGTTCACGCGGCGTCTTCCTTGACACGTAGCTACGCGAAGGCTACGTAGAGAAGATGAACGTCACGCAGCGCACCGTCGCGATCCTGATCGCTTTCACCATCCTCGTGATTGCAGTCAGCGGTCTCTTGCACAGCGAGGGCTGCCGAATCCAGGTGCACATCGGCGCGGAAGCTCCTTCGGCCTCGGCATCTGCGCCGGTCTCGACGCCGCCTCCCATCGTGCTCCTGAAGCCGGTGCCGTGCCCTGGCAAGCACCACTACGACCGCGCCTGCGCCGACTACCACGGCGACCCCGACGACGGCGGCGTCCTCCTCCACAAGGGACACGTCTACGAGTGCAACGATGGCAGTGTCTGGTGCGCGGACGATGACACCAAGTACGAGGTCAAACCCTGATGGAAAAGGTTCTCTACCTCAACACCCTTTTTCGAAGCACGACGCCCGCCTGGGCTGCGGCGAAGAAGTCGCGTCGCGAAGGAGTCGCGATTCACTTCGGTGTGTTTCTGCGCGTGAAGGACGCAGAGTGCGTCGTGCGACCCAAGAACCTCCATCGAAGAGGAGGCTACACGCACGCGTTCCGATCGGTCGCCTTCCGCGTGGAAGATGGAAAGTCGGACATCTCTCCCGCGGATCTGTTCATGGTCTCGGCCAAGACCGTGATGGGTGCGATGCGCGCGCTCGGCGCCGAGTACCGGCGGTCCACCGCGCGCATGAAGGCACACCTCGCACGTCTCGTGCAGACGGAGGCGGACATTCGGCTCATGAAAGAGGCCGGCGTCACGCACCCGAGCAAGTCGGCGACGTATCGACTCATTCTCCGCAACGAGCGCCGATCGGTGCAGCGTAGGCACGACCTCTGGAAGGCCGCCATGGCCTCACCCAACTACGCGGCGTGGGTCTTTCGATCCAGGTTCTTCCCGAAGTTTCCCATCGCCAAAACCTTCACGCCGCAGGAGTCCGCGCCATGCAACTGACCCGCGAATACACTGATCGTGAGACAGGAGGTCAGGCGTTCGAGGTTCGTGCTTCGTCGACCCGCGTCCTCGCGACGCCCTCGTTTCCATCTCACGCCAAAGTCCATGTCGATCTCTTCGTCGGCATGCACAGCAACTCCCTCGATCTCCGCGTGGCGCTCCACACCAGCGGCAACGTCAAGGTGACGCGCGTACAACCAGGTTCGCTTGAGATTCCGAGCAGTGTGGGCATCGTACGTGACGAAGGAATGATCGAAGAGATCCGCGATTTTCTCCATCGCCATACGATCATCACCTCCTTGGAAGACCGGCGATTCCAGTCGATCGCTCACGCGGTCGACATGCTCGCGTTCGAGGTCGCGCGAAAGAAGTTCAAGGAACTCGACGCCAAGGAACAAGAGCAAGAAGACCCGCGCTGGACGAGCGCAGACGGCGCGCTCACGGTCAAGCGCGATTCTGCCGGAAGACCTTCCTTTCACATTCACACCGAACAACTGATAGACGACGGCATGGTCAAAGACCACGTCATCGAGCTGACCGACGAGGACATCCGCAGTCTTCACGAGGGGATCGGCTGGCCGTGAACAAGCCCACGTTTTCCGAAGAGACGATCTTCGTCGAGCTGACCGTCGAGGACGACGAGACGACGGGCCAAACGGTGCTCTTGATGCGCGCGGCCGATGGCAAGGGTCTCATTCCCATGGCCAACATTCGCGTCAACAACCGCACCCAGCGGACCATGAAGCTGCAGTACGTCACCGGCGAGACCCCCATTGCCGCGGGCGATTCCAAGAACATTCTCTCGAACTGAGAACTGAGGACCTCATGACCAACGAGTCTGGATGCAAGGGGTGCGGCGCGTGCGGATGTGAAGCGCGGCCTGGCGGTGGCTGTCGGAAGACCGTCCCAGTGGCGACCGAGACGGTCGCACCGAGGACCATCGTGCAGCTGATCGCCGACCTGCGCTATCTGCGTGCGCAGGTGCCTGAGGGCGTCTGGATGGCGTATTCGACGGAGGGGAAGCTTCGCGGCGGGCGCGGCGGCTGCATCCACTCCGTCTGCATCGAGGGCGCGGACCACCAGTGCGTCACCGACGCCGTCGGCGACGACGAGGAGAAGGCCGCGTGCATCGCGCACTGCATCGCCGAAGAGCACAACGCCGTGCCGCTCTTGATCGATGCCATCGAGCGCTGCGTCAAGGTCCTCGAAAAGATCGCGCGCAGACAGGACGGTATCCAGCGGGTGATCGATGCGCTCGATGGCAAAGAAGGAGGCTCGTGATGAACAAGACCGACATGCCGGCTCCACGAGAACTGCCGGCGGAATTTCCGCAGGAACTTCGCGACGCGTGGCCTCTTCTGACGCCGCCGGAGCGCGTGCGCCTGATGGCCGACTTCCTCGACAAGGCGAAAGAGTGCGCCAGCCCCGAAAACCGAGCGGCGGTCATCCAACTTCTGACCATCGCCGTTCGCGGCCTGGAGTGGCAGGCCGCGGAGATCGACGATCACCGGCAGGTTCTGCTCGCGCGTATGCAGAAGGAAGCGCCGTGAACAAGCTTTCCGTCTTCGTCCTGGTTGCGTGGGGCCTCTCCTTCGGATGCCAGGACTCCGGCTGCCGTGACGGTACGCCCATTGCCGACTGCAAGCGCGCCTGCGCGCCTTTGGGAGCTTCGAGTGCACTTGTGTCGCAGCGAGCCCTTCCTCTTCCAGTTCCAATTCAGGGTCCAAGCCATGAGCGAAAAGATCGATACTGGCGAAAAGTTCGACGCCTACACGTTCCTCATCCACATCGATCACTACGTGCATGCGCGCACGCCGGAAGAGAAGAAGGTCTACTACGACCACCTCGAAGAGAACCTCCGCTGCATCGAGGCGTTGACCGACCAGGTCGAGACACTTACCGGCCAGGTCAAGACGTTGTCCGGCAAGGTCAGCGAGCTGCAGGCTCGCGAGCCGACGAGCGAACAGCAGCGTTTGAAGGATGAATTCGACGCGCGGCACGGAGGGTGAAGATGACGTTTCTTCGATGGCTCTTTGGGCTCACATGCGTCTACGCGCCCTGTCAAGGAAAGCCCGTTCGATACGTACTCATTCACGGCCAATGGGCGCGCGCCTGCGCATCTTGTGCCGCCGAGAACGACAGGAAGCCACTTCGGCCCGGCTCCGTCTCCGCTCCAGAACATGGACGTAGGGAGGGCAGGTAGCCGTGCATGCTGTTGAAGCCGTTATGTTCGTCTGGCTTGCGGGGATTCCGGGAGCCATCGTGGCCGGCAACGTGGCACATGACAAGCTCTGTGACCTCGGAGCGAAGGACCCCATACCAAAGGGCTGGGCGCTGGGCTTCGCCGCGTTGTTGGTGGCGCCTCTCCAGATCCCCTTCGCCACGTGGTTCTTCGCTCGTTTCGTGTGGCGCGCGTTGCGCGAGCTTTTCCCGTCTCCAGCTCAGATGCATCTTGCCAATGCTGTCATCGACGAATCGGACGGGAAGCCAATCCTCCACGGCAGCTACCGTGGTGAGACGTGTCCAACGTGCGGCGCAGAAAAGAAAGACGGAAAGAACCCATGATTCGCTTCGAACTGTTTCCTCGTCTCATCGTTCGCTCCGAACTCTTCGGCACGAACTTCGCGCAAGAGGCGCAGCACGATCTCGAAGACACGATTCGAGATCTGGAGGCGAAGGTCGGAGAGTACGATCCCCTCTCGGTCTACTTCGCCTTCCATCGACAGGGCCTCGGCTTCGCATGCCTCGCGCTGCATCCGAACACGCGCTGGGGTCGAGAGCTTCTCAAAGCCTACCTGCCCGTCGAGTCGTCGTGGTCGGCCTGGAAGCTGTCGATGCCACCGTACGAAGGAGAGCGCGCGTTCGCTCTGGGCGAGAAGTGGATCGCCAAGATGCGTTGGCACACGAAGTCCTCGTATCGGAGAGCCGTCTCTGCGCTGGAGAGGCGGATGAAGAGCAAGGAGCGCCGCCACACCGGCGCCCTCCTTGACATCGACCTCCGCACTGCGCTCGTGAGCGTCGGCGCGGGCATCTCCGTCGCCGAAGGCCTCGCGCGCGTCGAGAAGGCGTTCGACGTCTGGGGCGACGGCCCGCTCACCGGCCTCGGTTTCGAGAAGTACCGAGACCGAAGCGCCGACTCGTTGTTCATGTTGGCCGGCGCGAGCATGCTTGCCGTGGTTGCCATGATGGGGTTCATGCGATGAGCGCGCCTACGACAGCGGAGGTGAGGGCGCGGATCGAGCGACTCCAGGGGTATGCGCAAGATCGTGAGTCGGCCGAGCGCAACACGCTGGCCACCATCGCCCTCCCCCTCGCCGAAGAGCGTGATGCTCAAGCGGCGGAGGCGACGCGTCGAGGCGAACTGCTCGCGGCGGAGCGAGAGCGCTACGCACAGCTGCAGGCCACGCTGGATGCAGAGCGCCGCGCGTCGACGGAACGCAGCGTCGCGTACATGGACGAGGTGGCAAGGCTGCAGGCAGCGGCGGCGGAATCGCGTGAGGCCGCGGCGTACTGGATGGAGTCGGCGAAGGATTGGCGGGAGCGGAGATGAGGACGACGAAGGAAGAGCGGTCTTTCCTGTACAGGAAGTACAGCAGTCGCAAGTACGAGGACCATGTTCGCGACGATGTGACGCGAATCCTTGACGACGCGGCCGAAGTGGAGCGTCTATTGGCGACCGTCGCAACGTGCGAGGTAGCTCTAGAGAGCGCCGCCGCAACGCGGCTCGACCTCGCCATCGCCGCCGGCCTTCCTACCGACACGAGCGCCGAAGACTTGATCGCGCAGGTGCGGCGAATGCGGGAAACGCTCCTTTCGAAGATGGTGGACGCGGCGTTCAACTGGTCACGCTGCAGACTGTGTCACACCGAGAGCTTCAGCGACGGAGGTCGCGATGGACATCCACACACCAAGGACTGCGTCCTCGTTGCGCCCGGAGGCGCGCCGTAATGGCCTTCGACCTCGGCGGCGGTGACGAAGATGGTGGTGGGGACGACGGCGGCCCGAGCGAGTACGAAGAGCACTACGACGCGCTCGGGCCCGGCGAGTCCGCCGTGTTCAGAAGCCCTACGTTCTTCGACGCTCACGGCAAGGCCTTCGAGTGGCTGGTCCAGTCCATTGCGCTGGAGACAGGTCGCCTACCGGAAGAATTCGAGGTCAGGTTCGTCGACCTCTACGAGTTCCGCTTCACGCGGATGAAGTTCGGTCTGACGAAGGACGATCTCACGGATCCTCTTTGCCCAGGCGGCAACCCCATTCACAGTCTCTTGGTCCACAGCTTTGCGACCGATCAGACGGAGCATCTGGCGAGTCCGCTGGCTGGCATGTTCTTCAGTGACATGATGGGTCCGGTGTACAGTCTCCAGTACATCCAGCTTCGAAAGTCTTTCTCGGTAAAAATTCAGAACACGGACGCCGAGCGAACGATCTTCTTCCTGCGCCACGTCGATGCGCGCCGAGGCGTGGTCCTGCTGGAGAGCATGGTCATGAACATTCACGTGGGAGTGCAGCTTCGAAACATGCGCGGCGTGGTCGGTCTTCGCATGTGGGTCGGGAGCCTTCGGCGCCGCGCGGCCGATGGCACCCCTCTTGACGCGTAGCACTCACGTAGCTACGCTTCCTCCATGGCAAGGAACATCGCGTCCAAGGTGTGTGTCGAGTGCTGCTCGAACGACCCGGAGGACATCGAGTACGAGGAGAAGCCGCGACACCTGCACGGAGACGAGCTGGGCGTTCACTTCAGCGAGTTCTGCGGGCACTTCTTCGCCAAGGCGCGCTGCATGCTCTGCTGTGCGCAGTACTACGCGTGGTTCGGGGCCGGCGCGGACAGGACAGAGGTCCACAGCGACCTCTCCTACCGCAAGAGCTTCAACGAGGACCCGCTCGTCGCGAGCGACCGCGCCCAGTTCCACATCGAGCGCTACCTGATGCGCGCTCGGGAAGGAACGGACGACAACACGGTCAAGATCGCGCACTACGTTCGTGTGCGCCGGATCACTTGGTGTCCCCAAGCTCGCTGCGACCGATACGACACCTTCGCCTCAAAGAAGCGCTGCGGCGCCTGCCACCGCGCGGCGGCCTACTACGTCGCATGTCGCGACGGTCACCACGTGCTCCAGGTCGGTACGCGCGTCCTCGTCGACCTCGGCTACTTCGACGTTTCGACGCCCGACAAGCGCGCCGAGGTCGAGGATCTCCGGAAACGTCTCGAAGCGCGGGATCCGTTCGGGCGTCATGTGCGCCGCACGAAGCTCGAAGACCGTGGCGTCGTCGAGGTCCGCGATGGTGAGCAGGTGCTCTTCCGCCCGTTGAGCGACCTCGATCCCAAGCCGACGTACGCCGGCAACTTTCGGATGAAACACCTCTCGATGACGAGCCGCGAGGCGGAGTACTACGACGGTCGCAACGATCTCCAGAACTTCTGGGCGGACGAGCTGGATCGCCACCCGCCGCTCTATGGGTTCGAAGGCTGAGGAGCGAAGTCATGGCAGATTTAGTTGTTTGCGACCGCTGCGGCAAGGTCGGCCAGCGTTTGCGGTTCAATTTCGCGCCGCTCGATTGGTTCTTTCTGGAAGCTCGAACCGAGAGTTCCGACGACGACACGATCATCGTTTATGCGTGTTCCGTCGTCTGCGCGAGCAACCAATGGCTCTTGCAGGGTAAGACGGGCCCGCGCATTGGCGTGGAGTCGTCTTCCAGCACCAAAGAGCCGTCTCTCACAGAGACGCGCAATGAGTTTGAAAACTTGGCGCGCGCCGCGGGACTTTCCGGCGGCGCCACGCCCGACGAAATCCTCCATGCGGTGAAGGAGCTAAAAGCGTTCCAAGACGCGGTGGTAGGATTCGTGTCGTTCGTGAAGGGCGGCCGATGATCTGCCTTCTTTGCTACTACTGGGCTTCGGGCGCCTACCTCTCGGGATACGCGCCGGACGCAGACTTCGTCGTGCTCATGAAGGAACTGACGGAGCAGTACGGACCTCCGATTCGCATCGAGCGGTCGGCACACTCGGAGCATGGATCATGAACGCAAACACGCGCGCCAATGCGCGAAAGACTCTGGAGCGCGTGCGGGAAAACATCCGGAACGCCGAGTCCTCTCTGTGCGATCGGTTCGGCGGAGACATGCCGGCCGACCCCAGCTCCGCGGTGCAAGATCTCGCGTACGCGGTCGGCAGCTTGGCCGACCTCGTCGAAGAACTCGTGGACGCTCTGGGGGAGAAGTAGATGCCCTGGTACATCGAAAAGGACGAAGGGCAAGCGCGCAAGCGCGTGGTCCAGCACTGCTTCCTCCCGCACTATGGCGAAGACGTCTCGACGGCCGAGCGCATCGCGCGCAAGCGCTCACGCAAGGAAGGCATTGCGTACTGCGCGGTCTACCTGAAGGAGCCCGAGTCCGAGCCGAAGAAGGAAGAGCCCGCGCCGCGTCCCAAGCCTTGTCAGCCTTCCAAGGCCATGCTGCTGCTCGGGATGGCTGCCATGATCATGCCTTCGGAAGTGACCAGCCGGAGGGGCGGGTAGTGGCTCGCGACAGCCTCGACGAGGCCGACAAGTTGCTCGATGCCATCCACACGCGTCAATGTGCCCGTTCTCGCGCCGCTTCGCTGAGGTCGCCGTGCAAATTTCCGACTCGATAGGCGCCCTGCCAGGCGAAACGATGCGGGCATACGCTGCGCGTTTGACACACTGTCCGAAGTGTGGTGCCGGACGAACGTGGGCTTGCGAAACGAGAACAGGCAGGAATCATTCTGAGCGCATCAGCGCGGCCATTCATCGAGAGTTGGAGATGTGGGCCGATCTGTTCGCTAGAACTTGAGCCCCGCGATCACCTCTTCCGCCGTGACGACCTCGCTGGGTGAGAACGGTCGGAGCGCAGGCGCGGGCTTGCGCCAGTCGAACGGCTCCTGAACGGCGAGGTTCCTCAGGGCGGGAACGAGCGCGCAGAGGTCGTCCCAGTCGGCGAGGTCGACATCGACGTCGACGTGCGGCGTGCCCTTGGGGGCGTTGTCTTCCAAGGGTAGGACGAGGCCGCGGTCGCCATCGGCCTGCCACATGAGCGGCCGCTTGCCGCGCCAGAGGATCGGCAGCTCCGGCTGCTCCATGGCGAGCCATTCCTTGAGCGCTCCTTCGTAGTCGGTACCGCTCGCATGGATGGAGGGGTAGGCCGCGTGGGCGTACGGAATTTCTCGGAGAAGCTCCGAAGATCCGGGCATCCAGAGGTCTGCCCACCAGGATCCCGAATAGCAAATCGCGTCTCTTCCGGTTCTCTCGCGGTATTTCCGAAAAAGGTACTCGCCGTCCAAGCGCGTTTGAACGTTCTGGGGCAAGGACTTTTCTTCGCAATCGATCATGAGTGGAAGATCGTCGTCGAGTGGCATCTCCTTGGTCCACGCGTTGATGCGCTCGTCGAGGATGGAGGGCGAGCCGCTCTTCTCCCACCACCCGTAAGGGCCGACGAGAAAGCCTTCGTCCTTGGCGCCCTTGTACTGGCGCTCGGCGCAAGCGCGCGTCTCTGCATCGCCGCGCCACGGGCCATGGAAGAACTTGATGATCGCGAATCGAAATCCCGCTTCGCGGAGCTTCTTCCAGGGAATGTTCGGGGTCTGCCAGCGAGAGCAGTCGATTCCCAGGGTGGGCTTGCTGAACCATTCACGGACCGGAGGACGAGGAATACGCGCCATAGACGAAATCGTATCTCCTCGATAGGCTTGCGTCACGAGCCTCCGCCATCGGACCCTTTCTCACTTCGGAGTTTCCATGAGTCTCCTCGTCCCCATTCTCCTCCTCGGCGGCGGCGTCTTCCTCGCCACGAAGGTCCTCAGCAGTAAGCCGAACACAGCGAATGCTCCGGGCGCGCCCGCTTCACCGCAGGAGGCGCAGGCCCAGTTCAGCGTCCTCGTGGAGAAGATGCCGGGCGGGAGCAACGCCAATCCGGCGTACGCGGAATTCTTCGCACGCACGCAGCCGGCCGAGGCCATCGAAGCGTCAAAGCTGGCCACGTTCGCCTCTCGGCTCAAGGAGGCCTGGTCGACGTCGAACGCCAGCACCCTGCGCGAGGCTGCCGCATCGCTCGCGATGCTCGGCATGACGCCGACGGTCGATCCCAAGAGTGGCGACGCGGCGCTGCGCACGGACCTCATGCAGCTCGGCGCCCTCGCCTACCAGCGCGCGACCGACAAGGACCTCGCTTCGGGCGTGACCGGTTCGCTGCCCGATCGCACACGCTTCTCGCCGAGCGAAGCCATCGTCGAGAACACGGGCTGGTTCACGGACATGCAGACGTACATGGGCGAGACCGCGAAGGTCGCGAACAGCACGCCGGGTTCGAAGATGGATCCGGACAAGACGCGCGGCGCGGCGAACGAGCTGACGCAGGTCTGGCTGAGCGGCAGCCCGAAGGATCTGCTCGGGTTCGGCGCGATGCTCGTGGCGACGAAGAGCGCGCTCCCGAAGGCCGCGCAGGACGCCGCGACGCACGCCTCGGGTCTCTACCGCATTCGCGCGACCCGTCTCGGCGCGACGCCGACCGAACTCGCGGAGTTCGAGACGGCGCTGAAGTCCGATCCGATGACCATGATGGCCGGCATGGCGGGCATGACGGCGCCGGGTGGCGGCGGCGTGAGCGGGCGGTATCGGCGATGACCTCCGCCGAACTCGCGGAGTACATTTCCAGCAAAGTCGGGCACTCGCCCTACAAGCTTCAGGTCTACGACACCTACCGCAAGGGCCCGCTCGCGGGCGTCGGCGGTGGTGTCATCATCACCTTCGCGAAGGTGCCGAAGGGCGCGTCCGAGCTGGACGCGCTGAATGCTCCGGTCAACTTCATGCTGAGCATCCACGCGCCTGAGTGGCACGAGGCCAAGACGGCCCTTCGCCTCGCCCGCGGCGAGCCGCGCGACGTCAGCGTCTCGAAGGTGACCGTGAAGCAGTTCAATGGCCGGACCAAGGTTCGCGCGCGAACGGGCAACCCACGCGCCGTCGCCGACTACGTCGTCGAGGCGCTCGGCAACCACGGCGCGTACTGACGCAGCCTTGACGTGGCACTGTGGCGTTGGCAGGCTGTGGAAACATGGCCTCCAACATCCTCTATCCGACGCTCCCCTGGCTCGACCTCCTTCTCGGCGACGGCCTGGTCAAGGGTGGCACGTACCACATCCAGGGAGAGCCCGGCGTCGGCAAGACCACCTTGGCCGCGCAGGTGCTCGTCGAAGCCACGCGCAATCGAGCCATGGATCGCCACCCGCCGCCGACCGCACTGTTCCTTTCTGGTGAGCAGTCGGCGGTGAGGTTCGCGAGCCTGCTCACGCGCATCGACTTCGAGAGACTGAGCGACTTTCACTACCTCTTCCAGCGCAACGCGGACGATGCGCTGAGTCTCCTTCGCGTGATGAGGCCCGACATCGTCGTGGTGGACACTGTGCAGACCATCTCCCACTTCGACGAGGAAGGTCAGCACGTCCCCCTGAAGCCGGAACTGAAGCTGCGACGCTTCCAGCGCGCTGCGGGCGAGTACACCACGATGGTGTTCTTGAGCCACGAGTCGAAGCCGCGAACGTCGGTCGAAGTCAGCCACTTCGACGCTGCCTTCACTCTCCATTCTCACGACGGCGTCACGACGGTGTCGACGGTGAAGAACCGGTTCGCGAGCGCGAAGAACGCGTCGCTGAAGCTGTACATGACACAGAGCGGCTTCGTTCCGATGATCGCGAAGTAGTCGTAGGGTTTCGTGATTGCGATCGATGCTGGGACTGCCCGTGTACGTGCGGATACCAGGGCTACATGCTCGTCTCCGAGACGCCACCATTTCACCGCAAAAGGTTCGACGCTCTCCCCGGCGACACGGTGCTCGCCCTCGTCGACATCCATCACTGAGAAGACCCGCTATCGCCTCTTCGGCAAAGTCGGTATTCTTCGAGCATGCCCCAGCCTCTTCGCCCTCGCGGCGTGCTTGCGCGCGTCGGCGCGTCCGATTCGATCGACTCGCTCGAAGCCTTCCAGAAGGACCTCGTGGCGCGTTGCCGCGCGGCCGAGAAGACGCCGGACGGTCAGCTCCAGTGCGATCTTCTCGATCCGAGCAATCCGGAGAAGGTCATCGCGGCCTGCTACACCTTGGCCAAGGGCGACGCGGAGAAGGTCAAGGCCTGCGACTCCTTGAAGAAGCAGCTCGGCGAACTGGAAACGACGAAGGCGAGCGGCGGTTCGAGCGGTGGCGGAGGCGACACTGGCTTTCTCCTCGCCGGTCTCGCGGTCCTCGTGGGCGGCTTTTTCCTCCTGCGGAAATAGCGCGAGGTGACAAGGCGAATCCCTTCGGACTACACTGGATTCATGCCGCTCCTCGAACGCCGCCCCCTCACCCCGCGCTCCGACCTCCTCGGCGCCTCGCTCGTGCGCGGCTCCGCGCGGGTCGGCCTCGACGACACCGCGAACGCCGTGACGACCACCACGACCAGCAGCAACAAGGGCGAGATCCTCTCGTACCTCTTCGCAGGCGCGATCGGGTTCGCGCTCGGTCAGGTCCTTCGGATCACCTGATGTTCGAACGTCGTCCTCTTGCACCGCGCGCGGCCGCTTCGGAGCCGACCTCGCGGGACGACGCACCCATCCTGATCGGCGCCGTCATCGCCGTCGTCGGACTGGTGCTCCTCGCGCGCTCGGACGTGCGCTCGCAAGGGGACTGGAACGTTCGTTACGGAAAAAGGTAGGACCATGCCTCGGCCGCTCTCTCCCGTCTCTCGCCTCGGCGCGCCCGTCCGCGCACGCACGGGCGCCGTCCTGACCTCCATGGACGTCGTTGCGCCCTACCTGGCCGACGCGACGCCTCCTGCCGGCGCTTCGGGCCCTGGAAGCGCGCCGCGCCTCACGCCCGGCGCCGACCCCAACGAATCGACCTGGGGCATGCTGCTCGTCATCGGCGTCGTCGTGGCCGGCGCAGCTCTCGTGCTCGGGAGACACTCGTGACCATCGACACCCCGTCGTTCCTCCTCGGCAGCACGATCGCGTTCGGCGTGACCATCCTCGAACGCGCGGTCGGCGTCGTGCTCGCGCGCATGCGCCTCAAGAAGATCCTCGCGACGTTGCCGCCGGCACCCGAGCCTCCGATTCCGCCGGAGCGGGCGCTGCAGATCATCGCCATTCCGAGCGACGAACGCGTGACGCCGGTCTCTCCCGAGTGATCTTCTCGTGGCCTCGGCGATGCTGCTTCGCCCGCTTTGGCGCGCCGACCTGATCGCTCTTGAATGGAGCCTCGTCTTGGCGGCGATGGTGGCGATCGAAGAGCTGCCGTGGAGCTGGCGCGTCCGCGCGCGCATCGGATGGATTGCCGTGAAAGGTTGGGCGTCGTTCGTGCTGCGGAGCGTGAAGAGCTGGCTGTGGTTCAGGACCACGGGCCGCTTTCGAGCGTGGCGGCGTCAGAGGCACGTTGCGGATCGGGAACGCAAGGCCTTGCCCATCTACATCCGCTGCACGGAGCACAAGGATTTCGGTGGCGACTGCGAGAGCGACGCGACATGGGCCGACGTCGGTCATTTCGATTTTCCGACTCACTGCGATCGTTGTGTGCGCGCGTTGCGAGACGAGACCATGAAGCGCGTGGGGCCGACGGAGCGGCCGAAGCAGCGGAAGTGATCATCCACCGCGCGGCACTCTCGCCACGATCACGCGTAGAGCCCGCGCGTTCAGGAAGAAGCGCTCGATGTCTTCCGCGCTCTGCGCCGTTGCGTAGCCACCGGCGACGAACGTCGACCACTCGACGCTCACGAGGAACATGTACCTGCGCCCTCCGTAGCGACGATCGGGCACCGGGAAGTTTCGCCTCCGGGTCCACGGTTCCATCACCACACGGCCTTCGTCGTCGTAGATGTCGTCGCGCATGCAGACGCGACGCGCGAGGAGACGACTTCTGACAGAGAGGGGCTGGCGGGACTCGAACCCGCGCTTTCGGGATCTACACTCCCGACGCTCTGACCACTGAGCTACAGCCCCATGCGCGCGGGAGGGGAATTGAACCGCCCTGCCTCCCCAGAGACCCGAGAGCCTTCGAGGTGCTCTTCCGATGAGCTACCCGCGCATGCGCATGGACGAACGCCCTCACCGCAGGAGCGGCAAGGACGACAGATGCCGTCGGAACGCCTCCTTCCTGCCCGGGACGAGTCCGATCGCGAGGAGCGCGCCGTCCCAGGGCGGGTCGGGCTCCTCGATGCGCACGTGGGCGACGCCGGCCTGCGCGAGGCGGCGCGCGAGCGCCTCCATCTCGACGGGGCCGGGCACCGTCAGGACGACGGCGTGGGTGCCAGAAGGCAGGTTGCCAGGGCTGCTCTCCCCCGCCGCGTGCACCACCTGGGCAGCCTGGAGGCCGCGCGGCAGGTCGGCGCGCACCACGACGTAGTGGCACAGCTCCGAAAATTCCTCAGAAGACTTCGACGGGCTGGGCGATCCCAGCGCGGTGTCAGAGTAGGGACATGGGTCGAGAGTGCATCTCGAACGTTTTCTTGTCAAGGGGAGGTAGACTTCGAGCATGGCTCTCCCCTTCGAAGTCCTCGCCTCACCCCTCGGCATGCCTGCGGGTGAAGTGAAGCCGTACGGCATGTTCATGATGGACGTGGACTCGTACTTCTATCGTCGCATGGGCACCAACCGGAAGATCGAGATCACCTACCACCTCACGCCTCTCAATCAGATCCTGCGCGAGCAGCTGATTCGGATGTGGAGCGCCGAGATCGCGAAAGAGCCCAATTTCGTGTCGATGCCCACCATTTCCACGGTTTATTATTCCGCTCTTCGGACGCATGTTCCTGATGTGAAGTCGCGCGCCGGAGCGAAAGCCGCGCTCGCGAACAGCGTCATTGGCTGCGATGCGGCCTTGTCTCGCAACGATCGAATCGGCACTGCGACCCACCGCAGAAATACCGAAAACGCGCAGCTCGCTACCTCATCACGCACGTTTCTGGTGTTGCCGAAGATGACCGCCATCACGGCGAAAGAAGGCGGTGTCTGCCATGTATTCCCGGGTCTGGTGGAAAGGACCGGTTGCGTCCTCACCTACTCTCAAGACGTCACCAACGACATCGCCTCCTGGCAAGCGCGGCTTGTCCCCGTTCGACATCTGTTGCCCGAAATCCTCGTGAAGGTCGACAAGGCGTTGGAGCGCGGACTGGCCTGAGACTCAGTTCCAGAGTCGCAGGAAGATGCTGAGGATGATCACGATGGCGCTGTAGGCGCCGACCTCGCAGCCGGTTCGAATGAGCCCGAAGAGCTGTCGGATGGCGATGTTGTACTCCATCTCGTCCTTGTCGCCTTCGACGGGCGTGCGGACGATGACGATGACGAGCGCGCCGAAGAGACCCATGCGGTAGGAGACGTCCGTGCGCACGAGCATGCGGAAAGCGTGAACCAGGAACGCGGCCCAGAGCGCAATCTCCAACGTCCAGCGGGCGAAGACCGACAGGTTCAGGATGTAGTTCCGAAGATGCTTTTTCCAGTTCATGCTGCCACCTTCATTCCGGAAACCACATGCGCGAAGTGTCGAATCCGCCGAACGCGGTGACGGCGTCGACAAAGAGGTCCATGTCGACGCCAAAGAGCCTTTCTCCGTCCCACACCTCTCCGTACACTTCCGTCTCTCCGGCCTTCATGATCCTCCACCACGGCGATCTCCAAACCAAGACACGGTCTCCGCGCATGGGGAGGTAACGCTGCAGGCCGTCGCGGACCAGTCGACGAAAGACCTTGGCAGTGAAAGCGCGCTGTTCGCCGAGAATGCTGACGGCCGGCGCGAGTTCTGGGAAGGTGAGAGCTTCTTCGGTCATGATGTCCACGGGCCGATGTAGGCCCATCCTTTGGGCGTTCGACGGTAGACACCGTTTTTGGTAGGGTCCGAATCATAGGTGACGATCGCGATTTCACCGTTGTTGGAGATCTCGCAAAAGCCATCTTTGCTCGGAAGCGGCACGGTGGGCGGCGGCGCGTGATACCGCTCCGGCATCGCGCTTTGATTGATGCGGCTGTCGTACTTGCCGATGTCGTACAGGTATCGGACGACCTGTCCGTGCGTCGCATCGGGCCGAAGGCGGAGCATCGCGCGAATCTCGCGCAGCTCCTGCTCTCGTTCGAGCGTTTCGATGTGCTTGCTCACAGGATCATGCCTTTGTCACTCAAGCACTGTCGCGCAGCGATCATCGCCTCGGTGAATCGCTCGAACTCCGAAAGAGGGAGGAGGATGTGCTTCCCCTCACCTTCGTCGGAGTAGATGCTGACGTGCACGCCCAGGGATTTCGGACTCAGCGAGGTTTGGACTTCCAGGCTCACGCCGTTGATCGCCTCGTAGAGGTAGGCGAAGACATCCCTTTCCTTCAGGATTTTCTCCTCTTCCTCTTTGAGTGCGGCGATCTGGTCGAGAAGCTCTTTGCGCTCTTCTCGCACCGCCTTCAGACGATGGACGTTGCTCATGATCGTTACGTAGCCACGTTTCGGCTACGCGTCAAGCCGTCTGCTCGCGCAGGAATTTGCACAGCGAGCGAATCTCCGCGCCCGACTGCTCCGGCAGCGCGAGGAGGAGGTCGAACGACTTGATGACCGCGTCGGTCGTGCGATGGATGTTGATGCGCGGGAGCTTCTGCCTGCAGTAGGGGCAGGGTAGCCCCGTGTTGGTCTTGGGCGCCGTAGAGACATCGACCAGACTCGGCAGCACCGTGGACGAGATTTTCTGGAGGATCTCTTCCCGCTCCTTCGAAGGCGGCAGCTTCTTGATGTCCTCGGCGAGTTCGAGGATCGCCGTCATCACGGTGATTGTGTTCACGAAGACTCCTCGATGCGCTCGACGTAGAAGCCGTGGGACTCGAAGCCGTTGGCTCGGGCGCAGAACCTGATGAGTTCGCCGAAGGCGTGCATCTCCTCCTGATGGTCGGGGTCGTTCGCGTAGTCGTCCTGGTGGCAGGCGACGTAGCTCTTGAGGCAGCGCGCGAGCTGGGCAGCGTCGACGTCGCGAAATACGTACCCTGACATCTGCGGCGTCGGACCGAGAGGGCCGTCCTCTTCTCGCGCGCGGGGCAGAGAGATGCGCCACCCCGAACGAAGGCACCGCGTCGGTCCTGGAATCACGGCGAAGCCGGGGAGGTGATAGCCGAGCGAAGAGAGCGCTCTATCCCAGTACGAGGACTTCAGCTCGAACTTTTCACCGCGTGATGCGACGAGCGTAACCATCCGATCTCTCATCGAATTGCGTCTCCGATCATCTTGAATACGGTCCAGAGGGCGTGGTCGTTGCCGATGTGCGCGCTCCACCTCCGGTGATTGTCGGTCAGCTTCGGATCGCTTCCATAGGCGGGGAAGACGAGGCTCTCCGGAAAGCCTTCGAAGTAACACGATTGCCACTGGGCCTCCTCGTCGATGAGTCCTCGAAACATGGACATGTTCCCAGCGGGAGGAAGGATGGGATCCATGGAGCGGACCGAGATCTTCCAATCGTAGAGGTTGCCGCGCATGTAGACGATCAGCTTTTCACCTTCGCAGAAGTGACCGTTGCGATCGTACTGCGACTTGCTTCGATACCGATAGACTGGGAACCGGACGCTCTTCGAGCTGTGCGTGGAGATCACGTCAGGAACTTCGGCGCCGATCAGCCCCATCAGGCGGTCGCGTGCGAAGATTGCTTGATCGATCATCGCGTCCCAGGCAAAGGGTTTGTTCTCAGGCACATTGGCGAGGCACTCGTTCATCCACACCTGGAGAGGCACGCCCGGAAGATCGTCTTTTACGAAGTCTTTCACGACGCGTCTCCCTGGCGCGAGAAGAGGACCTGCCAGCCGGCGAGCGGGCCGCTCACCGGCAGGCCTTTTGCCGATTCGACCACAGACTTGTAGAAGCCGTGGACGGAGATGCCCATGCGGTCGCTGAGGAGCCTGCAGAACGCTTGAACGCGCGCTTCCATCTCGGGCGACGCGGTGCTGCCGAAGAAGAGGAACACAGGCTCGGTCGGGCAGATCAGCGCGAGGTTCACTTCCGGATGCCTCTTCGCTTCCTCCGCGACGAGGCGCCCGACTTCGTCCGAGAGGGACTTCTTCTTCTTTGACAGCGCGTAGGAGCGCTGAGAGATCTTGGCGAGGTTGACGAGCGCGTGGAGAGACTCTCCCGACACCTCCACGAAGCCCTCTCTGTGTCCGGCGATGGCTTCGTTGGCGAGGTTCTCGGCCTCGGCGAGGAAGGTGTCGTTGTTCGCGTCGGCGTAGATGGCGCGCTGGAACTCGACCACGTGCGTCGGGAAGCGCACGTGCACGGCGCGGGTCATCTGGTTTTCGACGTGGACGCTGCCGGCCGGGATGACGCCGTCTCTCGTGCGCGCAAGGACCCACAGCGAGAGGGTTCCAGCCTCTTCCGAGCTTTCGCGGAGCGTGACGCAGACCTGTACGTCGCAGTCTCGCGGCGGGGCGGAGTAGTCGGGCATGGCCTCGCCGAGGACGCGGATGCCGAGCACGCAGTGGCCGTCCGGCACGCCGAACGCGCCGCTGGGTGTGAGGTACGTGACCTTCGCGCGCAGCGAGCGGCCCGTGTACGTGCCGGACATCTCTTCGTGAGCGGCGCGCTGACAGCGGCTGCATCGCATGTCGCAGAGCGGGGTGCCGAAGGGGCCATCGAAGCTGCACGCGCCCTCGTGATCCGGCTCCCACTCGCGCAGGAAGAGGACATCACCGATCTGAAAATTGCGATCGTTCTTGCGGAACTCGTACCGCTTGTCTCCGTCGAGAACAGCCTGGAACGAACGCGGCCAGGTGCGGAGTTCGTGTACTTCTTGGTTGCCGGTCATGTGCTTCCTTTTTCTTGCGCGCGACGCGCTTTCCAGTGCGCTCTCGCGGTACGACTGTGACTGCTTTGCGCGGCGATGGTGAACTTGCCACGCACATAGAAAGAGCCTGCGAGAACTTCACCCCACGGCGCCGCGTTGTTGGGGACCAGGTGCCAGTATCGCTGACTGTTCTCGTGAGAGCTGATCACCCACACGTTTTTCCAGGCCAGAATGCTGCCTGCGCATTGCGGCCTGCTGCCCGTCTTTGCAAGGCCTACCGCCGCCACGTTCTTGGACGGGTCATACTCGCCGTCGTGATCCAATCGGAAGCTCCAGCCACGTTCGTTGCCGAAGCACACTTCGAGCGCGTATGATTGAGTCACTTCACGACGGTTGTCCACGGGCATCGGCCCCCGCGGCGCGATGCGAAACGCTTCGACGGAGCGCGGATTCAGAAAAAGCCTCCCGTTGCCCTTCACCCACGAAGGGATGCGGCGCGCGGCGATGGCCTGACGAACAGCGCTCTCGTTGATGCCGAGCATCTTCGAAGCATCGGCGACGCTGAGGGTGTACTCGGCGGCCAACGCGTTTGGGTCGATACCGCGTTGGGCCACATGCTTGCGAGCGAGAAGGTCCGTGAGGACTTGGTAGGCCGGATCGGCGAGCGTGTCTCTGGTCACCATTGCGCGAACTGGGAGGAACGTGGAATCGAGAATGGGATTTTCGATCGAGTAGGCGAGTCCGATCATCTCTTGTTCGGAGACGTTTTCATCGGCGATCAAGAGTCGCAATCTCTCCAAGAAAGCGTCGACCTTGGGCCGCTTGCGCGCGGAAAGACGAACGGTATGGCCGGAGAGAAGTGTGTAGGTCTTCATCGCTTGTTCCACTCCGCGTAGATCTTCGCCCACACATCCGCGGTGAGAAACGTCGCGCCGGGCGCGTTCTCGGCCCAATGCCACCATCCGCCCGCCTGTTGCGCGAGGTGACTGATGGCGTCGAGGACATCGCGGGTGGGGCTCACGAGCAGCATTTCGACCACCGCTTTGGATTGCAAGCACGCGCGATACTCACAGACCTCCTTCCAGAGCACGAATTCGACGCCCATGTGCCAGCCGGCGGAGAAGCGATCTTCGCTGTAGGCGCTGATCGCAGCCTCCAGCTCCAACGCTTTCGGATTCACGTCGACCCCAGCGCTTCTCGCAGCTTCTCGATGTGGCTCGCGAACTGTCGCGCGGTCTGCAGGATTTCTTCGGCTCTGTCGGCGCGCGCCTTCTCCGACGCGAGCGCCGCGCGGAGCGCCTCGACATCCGCGGAAGGCAGCTCGGCGGGGAGCGGCGCGACGCCGAGGGCGTCCGGGAAGAGTTCCTTCTGCACGAGGTTGCCGCTCGCGACGAGGGCCTCGTTGCAGATGCGCGCGATGGTCCGGAGCGCCTCTCCAGCTTCGTTTCGGTAGCCCTCGTCGTCCCATTCATAGGGTCCGCGTCCATCGAGGATCCACATGCGCATGCGTATTTCCGTGCGAACGGCGTCGATGGCGTTGGCGAGTCCCGTGCGGTCGCGGTGGAGCGCGTGCCTCAGGCGCTCGACCTCGGCGCGCAGGGCGGCATGTTCTTCTTCCCTCTCTCGAACTTGCGCGCGGTAGGGATCCTCGCTCGCCAGCAATTTCTTGGAGGCGATGATGGTCTGAGCGACCTCGCGGAACTGTGCGACGGCGCAGTACGCCGCCCATGAGCGCGAGAGCCAGCGCGATACCGAGGCGGCCCAGCGAAGGCGCGCGCCGACGTCATCGTCGGAACGGTGGTCGACGAGATCGCTGAGGAGAGCGTCGAAGGAATATCCCCGCGCGCGGAACCTGCAGAAGGCGTCGAGGACCTCTCGTTCTTCGTCGATGAGTTCGACCTTCCAGAAGCTCGGGTCGCCCTCGCGTTCCTTCTTGAAGACGTTGTCGACGCGCTGGAGCGCCGTCGCAGCGCTGTAGTAGTCGTTGGCGTGACCCTCCTGAATCCTGTCCGAGAAGGGTTGAAGGGGGTGCGCCGAATTTTTACCGGCGCGATACTCGTTCGAGACCTGACTCAGAAACTCCGCCAGCGTGGCGGTGCCGCCGAGAGGGCGGATGCTGAGCAAGTCGTGGAGCCAGTGAAAGACGGAGGCGAGGTGTTTGTCGGCGTCGGTGATCATGTGGAGAAATCCTTCAACTGGGAGAATGGGGTGATGTTGCCCTTCTCTTCCGCGCCTTCGACGAGGTAGCGGCGGCCGCAGTGGGGGCAGGGGACGACGATGTCGCAGAGGTTGGGTCGCGCGGTGACGCGCTGGCCGCAGACGCACACCTTGTCGATGTCGCTCATCGAGCGCAGGCGTTGGATGTCGGCGACGGTGACCTTCTTGTCCTTGTCGCTGTAGTCCGTCCAGGCCCTCTCGAAGTGAAGCGCAGCGTTCGCAACGGCTTCCAACTTTTCGCTGACCTTGTCCGAGGCGCTCCAATCGTCCGCAGCCTCCAAGAAGATGCGGGAGAGGGTCTTCTTCCCGATCCTCACGCGCAGGAGGGCGTCCATCAACGTCTTCTGCTCGTGGGTGAGGTCGGCGGGCCACGTGCCGACGGGCTTGTCGTGGTGCTCCGAGAACTGGTGTTGCAGACCGCCCATCACCGCGGAAGCGTGCACGTATTCGCGGTTCAGCTCCGGCGTGAACCGGGCCTCGAAGCCTTCACACGCGAGGTAGCCTTCGACAGAGCAGTTCTCCGTCTCTCCGAGGTCGCGGAAGCGCAAGAGCGCGCCGAGCCAGTAGAGCGCCGCCTGCAGCTGGAATTCCGCGACCGAGATGTCACTCGCCATGTCCTCTACGTAGCCATAGCGTAGCTACGCGTCAAGCGGGCTGGAACTCTTCGCAGTCGCAAGCTTCCATTCGCATCGAACCAGGCACGCAGCCCCAAACGATCTGACACCCCTCGACGTCGTCATGCACGGACTGGAGGTGACCGCAGCGCTTGCACGTGAGGCTTTCGAGGCAGGCGCGAAACACCGCGGCGCACAGGTCACCCCTGCGCGGCAGTTGCCGGTATGCGCAGACCTGACCGAGCGCCCAGAGGCGAGGAACGCTCTTCGAGAGAGGGCGCCGACGCGGGTCTCGGTCCACGTGGGTGTGGAGCAGAAAGCCGTTGTCGGACGACCACGCGTTCGAGGAGCTGCAGATGTTCATGGGACCAACTTCTCTTCCTCAGCGTCAGCAGGGGCCGGTCCCTCGGCCAGGTTCACCTTGCCAACCTTCTTGCAAACCGCGCAGGCATGTTCGCCCTTGACCACGACCGCGAGCAAGCCGATGGACCGGTAATGCCCGCGGCGTCCGCGCTCGCGGCACTCTACGCAGACGAAGTGACTCACACTCACGGAGACCTCCAGGAGACATGCCACTCGGGCAGCGCGCGAAGAGAGTGTCTCGGAGAAGGCTCCATCGTCATCCACCATTGGCCCTTCTGCCCATCGGCCATCGCGACGACCTGAGGATCGACGACGCCGGAGATGACGCCCGCACGCGCCTCCGACACGAACTCGAAGATCGTGTTGTGGGACAGCATCAAGACGCGTTCGCCATGGCGCGCGTTGAGGATCTTGAACAGCGCTTCTCGGTCCTCGACGACGCGGTCGGGCGGCGGCATCGCCAAAGGGAGGACCAACGCCGGATAGGAGAACGGACTCGTCAGATGGAAATTTCTCACAGCGGACCATCGCTTCCGTGCACGAACACGACCGAGTTCAAGACGCGGAGTCGCTCGTCGATGGAGGCTTCTCGCGCGGAAAATCTCTTCTTGATGCGATCGACATAGGCGTCCAAGAGCGTCGAGAGAACGACGAGTAATCCCAACGCGTATCGGACGAACTCGAACTTGTCGAGCGCGAGGAAGACGAAGAAGCTCGCGCCCATGGCGAGGCATACGTAGCTTCCCACGTGGTGGAAGTGTCGCAGGAACGACTGCTCGAATCGCAGACGATCCATTTGCAGCTCGGCCGATTCCGTCGAAATCGCGTTCAGGGCTTGTTCGACGCCGCCTTCTCGAAGAGCGACGCGTCGGCCGCGCACGATGTAGGGCTTCTCGTTCATCGCCGCTTCCTTCCCATGGCCTTCCAGAATCCTCGGTGCACGCGGCTTCTCCGGCTGCCGCGCGTCCCTCCGCGCCGCGCGACGCATGCGACCCCTGAACGAACCGCCGGTGACATCGTCACCGGCTTCGGAGACGGAGAACTTCGCCGCTTGCACGCTTGCATCGTCGCCGCGAGGGTGTGGTTCGCCGGAATCGCGTAGACGGCGCGGGCCACCTCTCGGATTTCCTCGGCCAGAATCTCCCACTCTCGGAGGGCCTCTCGCTCCCGACGGCGATCCCTCACCCGCAGGAGAGTGCCGACGACCTCTTGAAGCGCGTCGCAGGCGGTCTCTACGGGCGCGTGAGGCGCCTCGCGGCGAAGGAGCATGACTTCGCTTCGGCCCGTTCCCGTAAAAGGCGGTGAGGAAAAGACGCGATCGACGACGATCACGACGACCCCGCCCACGTTCGTCGAGGTGAGCGTGGAAGCGGGCAGGGTGATCGACTCGATGCGGATGCAGTTCACGGCGAGCTTTCTACGAAGTCTATGGCCATCTTGACCGCGTCTCGCAAGGAGAAGGCAGTCCCGCAGTTCTCGCTTCGGAAGTAGTAGATGAAGAACCGTTCGCTGCCGGGTACGAGGCTGATGAACATCACGTTCGGCATGTCACCGCCGTGCGTCGTGTGTCGAATCGGTAGAAGAGGATGCTCGATGGCGACGCCGAGCTTGAGGCGGCGCCCCTCTCTCTTGGACTGGTAGTCGACCTTCAACGCCTGCAGACAGGCGCAAAGAGCGCGAAAGTTTCTCAGATCCTTGAGAGAGGGGAACATCATGATCCTCAGTAGACCGCGATGACGGCGCCGATGAGCGTGGGCGCCACGAACTGCGGCACGCCGCCGATGGCCGCGTTGACGAACGGGTTGTTCTCCTCCTGACCGATGCCCGAGCCGACGGTCGCGAAGTGCTTGACGGGCAGGAGGTTCGGGACGACAGCGACGGCGACGTCGAAGTCGAAGACGTCGGACGAGCGCCCAATGACCTCGACGGCACCGGTCACGCCGTGCACGCGGGCCATGACGTTCTTGAAGTTGGCCGCGCTGTCGGCCGCGACGCGCTGGAAGTAGACGTAGGGGTCGTCGGCGTCGAAGCGGTTGGTGTCGAGCCCCGCCACGAGATCGGTCACACCCAGTTGAGGGGCTGTGAGTGAACGCACGCTGCCGCCCTTGAGGGTCGGGTCGGTGGCGGACAGAAACGTCGCGCTCGGGAGCGCCAGCATGCCCTGGGAGGGGTTTGCGAGGACGATCTCGTTGGTCTTGGCGAGGTACGCCACGCCGAACGCGCCCGGATAGGCGCCGGTCGTGAGCGTGAGCGTGTAGTCACGCGTTCCGCCACCCGGCGCGCGGCCCTTGCCGACGATGGGCGACAGCTGCGGTAGCGGACGCAGACGCGGGTCCTGCAGCGCGTTCCGGAACGTCGTGCGCGTCGCGTCGGAGACCCACGCCGCGCCCGTGACGGTGTCCGTCACCACGACTTCGCCACCCGGCAGCACCGTCATCATGATCGGGAAGAAGATGCCGTGGATTTCCGGCCGAGGTTCTTCGCCAAACATAGCGATGGGAATCTCCCACGGCGGGATGAGCGGCAGCGCCTGGCTGCGCACGAGCGTCGCCGTGAAGCCGGACCACGTGGGGGTGACGGCATACTCGTGGAGCATCGCGGGGGCGGTGCCGGCGAGGTTCGGGGCGACGACACCGTCGAGCACGAGCACGCGGCCATCGGGAGCGACGCGGACGGCGACGGGAGCGCCGAAGCCGGTTCCGCCGCCCGGCAGGGGCGTCGAGGGCGGAGGCAGGGCGCCGAGAGCCTCGCCGGTGAGGCGACGCGCGACGCGGACGCTCGGCGGGTAGGCGACGGCCGCGAACCAGAGGTGCGTGGACGCGTCGATGCCGTGGATGCCGAATCCTTCCGGGAACGAGGCAGCCTCGAACGCGCCGCTCGTCAAGAGCTTCTGCTCCTGCATGGCGACGACGATGTCGGGTTCCGTCTTGCGGGTGTCCGCCGCGCAGCCGAGGAGGCTCGTGGCGAGCAGCGTGAGGAGGGTAACGAGCAGGGTTTTCACAGGGTCTCCTTCTTGGGTTTGGACGCGGACTTCTTCTTGGGTTTGGGCACGAACTTCTCGGGTTTGGACGTGAGCTTCTTCTTCGCGGCGGTCTTCTCTCGCCGTTGGAACGCGGCCTGCTTCTTCTTGTGTGCCTTCGTCAACTCGCGCATGTCGATGAGCAGCGACTCGATGTCGGAGGCGCGGAAGGGCGTTTCACCCGGCAGAGGTAGGCTGAAGACGGACTTCTGCGGGCCTAGATTCACATTCTGGAACGTGAGACCCAACAGCGATTCGTGATCGAAGAGGTGGGAGGTGCGCAAGGCGCCATCGAAGTGGTTCGGAATGTAGCTCTCCTTCATCAACTCCTTGCTCAGTATGGAAACGCGCTGCCGATCGGCATGATAGTCCTGGTACAGCGCTCGCAAAGTGTCGTCGACGTTGCGGCGATCCCACCTGTCTTCCAGGTTGACGATCACCGCGTCTTCCGGATGGATGCTCTCGACGTAGTCCGAATCGGCGTAGAGGTTCTCGATCGGAATTTGGGGCGCGATCTTGAACCCCTTGCCGAGGAAGATGCCGCGGACGAGGACGAACTTGGGAGGATTCTTGGTCATGCGCTTCGCCATGGGATCATTCCTTGATGTGTGCCGAAGTGATGCACACGCACTTGCTCTCGATCCAGGTAGGTTTTCCAGCGTCGCACCGGCCCGCTCTCTCGCACTGCAAACCGCCGTGAACGCTCTTGACAAGGTTGACGACGTAGAAAGCCGTCATACCGGCAGCGATGGTCAGAAAGATGCGTGAGACCCAATCGGACTTTTTTCGCAATTCAGTCTTCATGGCGGCAGGCTCCACCTCGGCTTGCTTGGCGGGCGTACGATAGGTCTGGTTCATGAGTTCTTCAGCTCGTTTGAGGTGTAGTGACGGATTCTGCCGTCGAGCAGCCGCACGCGGTACTGGCGGCAGCCGGGACCGCCGTTCGTGTTCTTCCGCATCTCCACCCCAATGACCTTTCCCGCGCCGTCGGGTGTGAGGACCTGAGAGAGGTTCTTGAGCGGTTTGCTCACGCTCCTGGCCCCTTCTTCGAACCGTCAGACTCTTCGCCGAGGTCGGCCAGAACCGAGAGCGCGCGGAGGATGGATTCCAGGGCTTTTTGCTGACGCGCGGCGAGCGGCAGAAGGTGACCGTCGTCGTCGAACGAATTCATCAAGGACTCGACGGACACCTCTACGAGACCCGCGATCTCCACCTGCGCGAGCAGGAGTCGATCGGCCGTCTTGGCGGTGTCTTCGAGCACCTTGAGCTGCTCCAGCAGCTGGGCTTCCGCCTCCCTCTCCCGCTGGATGGAACGTTCGGTGGGCGGCGTCATGGAACGAAACCCGACGTAGTTGTCGAGTGCCTTCATGAACTTCTTGGCGTCAAAGGTGATCATGACGACGCGATGACCTCTCGTCCGAGTCGAGAGAGTTCGTAGCTGCCGAACGCGCCTCGAAGGACGAGGCCTTTCTGCACGAGCCCCTCGAAGACACTGGTGTAGAGCGAACCGATGGGCGAGAAGGGTTCGTGGCGGAGAGATTCGAGGTACGGCAGTTCTTCCGCGTACTTCTCACGCAGCGTCGTAGCCTCTTTGACTTCAGACATCTTCCTTCTCCTCCTCTTCCTCGTCTTCCTCGTCTTCCTCGTCTTCGTCTTCCTCGTTCTCCGCGCGCGTGACGTAGGCACCCAGCTCGCCGAACGCGACCTCGACCCAGTCGAGATCCGAAGAACCATCTTCGTAGCGTAGTGACTCCAGGTGCGCGATCAGCGCGTCGCGCGCCTTGTCGCCCTTCTCGCTGTCCTCCCAGCCCTCCTTGCTCCCGTCCGGGAAGACGCAGAACGACACCGTGCTGTTGACCGTGAGCGGACTCACCGGCGAGACGCAGGCGCCGAGCGCGACCGCAAGGGCGTGAACGGGCGAGACATCCTTTTCGTCGCCGCTGACGACGATGGCGTGGTGTTGAATCAGTCCCATGTCAGTCCTTCCTCTTCACGACCGCTTGAATCTCCGCCTTCAGGGCTTCCGGGAGGTCTTTCCAGGCCTCCGTGAGCGCCGTGTGCGCACCCGCGAACTCGGCGCCGAACAGCGTCTCTTCGTTGCTCTCCTCTTCGTCGAGAACGCCTTCCTCCGCCACGAGTTCGACGGCCGCCTCGTGGCGGCCCTGCATGCTTCGAGCGAACGGCTCCAGCTTCATCGCAGCGACCGCGAGGCGGAAGAGCGCGGCAAAGTCTTTGCTGGTTCGAGCGGCCGCGTCAGTCATCGAGGTACCCCACGCGCAAGTTCTTGCGCGGCCCGGGTTGCTCCACTTCCTGCCCGTCCTCGATCTCGACCTTCTCGATGTTGGACGTGAGGGTGTCGAAGTCGATGTGCACGTCGAAGTTGGACTCCGCTGCCTCGTCGGTCATCGGCAGGTTTTCGAGAAAGTCGCCAACGAGGTCTTCGTCGACCTCGACTTCGATGTGGCTGATGAGGCAGACGTCCAAGCGGACCTTCACCTTGTTCTTCTTCGGCGCGTTCAGCGCGGTCGACCGATCATTCTTCTTTGCAGCCATGGCCTTCTTCCTTTTCTTCGTCCTCGTCGTCGGTTTCTGTTTCGCCGTCCCACGCGTCGGATTGGCGCAGCAGATCTTCGGCGGCGACCTTGGCGCAGGCGGGGCATGGCACGAAGCGGTCGCCGCGGTGGGACGCCATCCACGCGGCGGTCACGTCCCGGAACACGGCCGGAGCGTGGATGAACTCACCGTCCTCCGAGTACGTGGGAAAGTCGAGGGTGCGGCCGCAGAGCGTCACCGGCGCTCGACGAGGCCCGAGCACGCCCGTCTTCGGATGCTTGGCTTGGATGTAGAAGCCCGTGAGGATGCACCACAGCCACTCCGGACGCTCATCGAAGGGAATCTTGTTGCGCAGGTCTTCCGGTTCTTCGGTCGCCTTCAGCGCGTCCAGCTCGACGCGGAGACGGTCTCGATCGAAACTCGCGAGCGTCCACTCGTGAGAAACGAGGCGGTTGGTCGCCTTCAGCTCGTCCAGCTCGACGCGAAGATGGTCTCGCTCGTGGGAAATGCGAAGGGCCGTGGCGAGTCCGCCTGCGAGCCCCAGGTGGAACGCGTGTTCGTCCGTCTCGCCCGGCGTTGGATTTTCCGGGAGCACGTGACAGCTCGCCTTGTCGAGTTCTTGGGCGATGTACTCCGAGCTGGGCGTCACGCCCGGCTTTGGCGCGCGCTTGGCGAGGAAGTCCGCCATCAGGGCGATGTCCGCCTCGGTGAACCTGACCTCGGGCGCCTCGCGAAGCGTGAGCACGATCTGCGGACGCTCCACGCTCACTTCCACGCCCTCTTCCCTGGCCTGCCTCAGGGCCTCCTCGCGCATGAGACGGTAGTACACCTTCGCGCCCAGCGTTTCGGCGTCCTTTGCGAGCTGGTTGTATCCGCACGCCAAGGCTACGCACATGGTGGCATGGTGAACGGACGGATCGGCGACGCTGGTCTCCAGTTCAGACATCGTCTTTGCTCTTTTCTTGATCTTGCGCAGGCGCAGTACGCGTCTGTTCTCCGAACGTGAGCTGACCTCCGGGCTCCACGACGACGCCGTAGGGGGCGGCGGGCGAGGACTCCTTCATCGCGACGAATTCCCGCATATGCTGACGAAGCTCTTCCTCTTCGTCTTCGTCTTCCTCTTCTTCCCCCTCCTCCTCGTCTTCCCCCTCCTCTTCCTCGAACTCCACTTCGAACTCGTCCTCCTTGCATGCTTGCGCGCGCAAGTCGGCGTCGAGCCGCAGGACGCTCTTGACGCCATCCGCGAGGGCCTCGACGAGCGCTCGGAGTGTGTAGGTCACGAACGCTGAGAGAACGAGGATCAGGAAGCACGCGAGCATCGGGTGCCGGTCGAGGTAGTCCCAGGCGGTCATTGCTTCTTCCCCTTCGAAGGTTTCCTGTCGATGTGATGAGGCACGATCTCCATCGTATCCTCGGCCGGCGTCTCGCCCAGGGTCATGCGAATGTGCACGTTCTCTCCCAAGCGGAAGAAGGCGCGAACACGCTCCTGGACATCGTCCTCGAAGGCCTGCAGCTTCTCGCCATCGTCGTAGGCATCCGTCATGGCGCCTTCGCAGACTTCTTCGAGCGCGAAGGAGACTGCGTCCGGATCCTTGAAGTGGAAGTCGAGGACTTTCGGCGGGAACTTCTTGCGCCTGCTCACGATGCAGTCTCCTTCTTCACGGCCGCGCGTACGGCCTGGCGGTCGAGCCGTCGCTTGCGGTCGCGCATGGCCTCCAGCGCGCGATGGACGAGCGCATATCCCACGGCGACGAGAAAGAGGATGGCGAAGAGGGGCCAGAGCGCCCAGACGAGCACGGCGATGCCGAAGAAGAGGAACACGCTGCCGATGTCAGCGTGGGTGCCTGTGCCGTCGAGCCCCAGGACGACCAGCAGGAACGCGAGTGCGTGTCCGAGCAGGTAGCCGAACGGCAGGCCGTAGACGTAGTAATGCAGCAGCGTCGAGAGAGACATCAGGGAAGCTCCAGCTCCAGGTCGGAGGGGTTGGCGCTGATGTTCTCGGCGATGAAGTAGCGGTACATGACGATGTCGTCGTGCGCCTTCTCGTATTCGTTCTTCTCCTCCGCGTTTCGATGGTGACCCTCGCCCTCCCACGCGTCGTGGCGGGCGACGATGGCGTGGGCTCTTGCGTACTCCAGGATCGCCGAGGCGAGGCCCTTCGCGGGCGGCGTGCGCTTGCGCTTCTCCTGGAGAAGCCGACGTCCGGCCTTCACGGCCTCGCCGAGCGCGTCGATGTACGAGCTGTCACCGCTCGCGGCCCACTCGATGTCCTGGAGAAGCTCGTTGAAGTTGGCGTCTTGCGGAACCTGCCAGTTCTCGTCGCGCGCGTACTGGGCGCCGATGGCGTCGAGCGCTATGGAGGTCTCGTGAAAGTGGTTGCAGACCGCGCGGATGGCGATCTCATCCTCTTCGGTGATGCGGGTGTTGCCGGTGAGACGCTGGTAGTTTTCCAGGGCCCACCCTTCCAGTTGGTCGAAGGGAGACTTCAGCGCGCGAGCCAGGGCTTCCTCCAGCTCGCGGGCCATGGCCGGCAGGTCGCCGCGAAGCGCGCCGACCAGCTCGTTCTTGTCTTTGCTGTAGAGGTAGTTGTACGAACCGCCGCTCATGGAAGCCTCCGATCACCAGGGAAGAAAGTCACCGAACAGGGGGCGTTCGGGATCGAAGACACCGCCCGCGATGTTCTGACCCTCGGCCTGGAGGCGGAGGTCGGCCGCGCGGAGGGCCTCGAACGCGGAGTCGTGGAACGTCGAGACGCCGCGCGTCTGCGCCTCCCACGCACCTGCTCTCGCGGACACCACGGCTTCGAAGTTGCCGTGGCGCGGATGGTTCGGATCGAAGTGCAGGATGCGACGGCTGTAGAATTCCCTCGCGCCTCCGTTGTGGCGCCACTGCTCCAGGATGTGTACGGGCATCTTCTTGCGAAGGATGAGGGTCTCTTCGACGCTGAGGCGCGGGAGCGCGTCGAGCATGGCCGCGAGCGTCGGCCGCTCCTTCGCGAGGTGGTTGAGGGCCGCGAGGACGGCCTCCTCGTTGTCGAGCGAGATCGCCGCGAGCCGCTTCTCGGTGTCGCGAATTTCGACGCTGCGCTCGCCGACAAAGCCTTCTCGATGCAGAACGAATCGCTCGGTCATGACGGAATACCCTTCTTACGCGCCTCAAGCGCAATCTCGGCTTCCAGCCTCTCCACGCCCTTGAGCAGCGCGGTGCGGATCACCTTGGAGCGGGGGATCTTCATGTCGCCCGTGGAGAATTTGGCGGCCAGTTGGACGATGCGCGCGTAGTCGGGATCAGCGATGCGGACCGTGACCTGCGTCGTCTTTCCCGTGCGCGTCTTGGACATGGTCGGAACGTAGCCTCTGCGTAGCTACGTGTCAACCTTCGTCGGAATCTCACTCTGCCGCTTCTGCGGCCGTGGAAACCTTCTTGGAAAGGCGGCGATACTGGCGCTTGTAGTCCCTGTAGAGGCGATGAAGTTCGCCGCCGCGATCGAAGTCGACGAGCGGGCGGTTGTAGAGGTCGACGATGCGGCGTCGCAGATCTTGGTCCTCCTGATGCATCTCGTCCCAGATGCTCGGATCGTAGGCGCTCGCCACTGCATCGAAGGCCGACTCTCCGGTCGTGAGGTAGAGCGTCTCTTCCGAGAAGGCTCGTTCGAGGATGGCGAGGCAGAAGTCCACGTAGTGGCAGCCGAGCTTGTAGAGCCAGCGGTTTCCCTTCTTCTCGCGGAGCTGGATCTGCGCGACAGCGATGCCGTCCTCGACGAGACGGAAGCCCACGGTGAGGACGTGCCGACCGCGGTAGAGGAGGGCGAGCGCGAAGGGACCGTCGAGGTAGACGCTGTCGAGGTCTCGGTGGTGCGCGTAGCCCTGCATGCTCGTTCCGACCGTGTGAACGAGGCGCAGATCGAAGTCTTCGCGGTCCACGCGCAGGCTGCGCACGGCGTCGAAGAAGCGAACGACGCTGGACCACCGCTTGTTGTGCGCGCACTGGTAGAGGACGTTCTCGACCTTCCAGTAGAGGGACTCGTGCCTCTCCATGTAGTTGTTCGCGTCGTTCATCAGGACCGCGGAGAAGGTGAACTTGTAGATCTCCTCGAACGTGAAGATCTCCGCGAGGCTGTCGTAGTGGATGCGTCGCCAGTGCTGGTCGAACGCGCGGTTGTCGATCGGGCAGCCGCGCTCGCGCTCGTCGAGAAAGCCACCGAACCCCTGGGCGCCGAGGACCGCCGGAGGCATCTCGTCGAGATAGCGCGCGACGCGCGCGCCACGGTCGGTGACGCTCTCGTGCGGGCGCATGTCGTGGGTCGACGAGACGGGCTCGAAGCGCGGCACGCTGCTCGGGACGATGGCCTTCGGCGGCTCTTCCGGGTGGTCGTAGTAGCGCACGTCAGTACCTCCCCCGCGAGAGGTCGCGGATCTCGTTCCACGCGCGCGTTCGTTCGAGGCCCAGGATGTTCTGGAGGGGAGAGCCGTAGGTCTCGCTGCCCCGCTGCGCGTCCATGAAGATCTCCTTCTCTGCGACCTGATAGAGGTGTCGAAGGACCTCTTCGGAGGTCTTGTCCTTCGCCTCCTCCAGGTACTGCTGGACGTCGCCGTAAACGTCCACGCACCCCGTCGCGCGCGCGAGGCTTCCGGCGCTGTAGAGCAGCGTGTCGAACGGTTCGGCGATCAGGTTCTTGGCGATCTTCGCGATCCTCTCGCGGCTCTCTTCGAGAACCTTCGAGACGCGCGCCACGAGCCGGTCGCGGAGGACGTCTTGCGCCAGCTTCAGCACCTCGGGCCTGACCACGCCCTCGGCGGCGACTTCACCCGACGCGCGGGCCATCTGCACGTCCAGGTTGTGACGTGCGTCGGCGATGGCGACCGTGCCCTGCAAGATTTCCGAAGGGATGTACTGTGTGAGCCTCTCCGCGTGGCGCTCCTGGATGTCCGACATGGACGTCCCGCCACGAGGCATGGTGCGGTGGGTCTTCTGGTTCGACATCGTCGTCACGGTCGTCGGTTCTTCAGCCATCTTCTTCTTGCAGTCCGCGGAGCAGTGATGCGAACTTGGATTCTTCTTGCGAGTCATGATTTCCTCTTTCACGGCAGCTCGGGGAGGGGCATCCAGTGCGTGACGTCCACGCGAATCTCGCTGGCCAGGAACCAGCAGTAGTGACCTGACGCGCCATCCTTCAATACAGCGGCGAAGTAGGCGATGCCGATGGCGGGGAATTGCGGTCCTCCGCCGTAGTCGTACTTGTATACGACGAGCACGGATTTGGACGAGAAGTGCTTCCGGTCAGCGTCCATTTCAGGAAGACGTTCTTCGACGGGGATCCAGTTCATGATTTCCTCTTTCACGGCGCCTGCAGGAGCCGTAGCAGCGCTCGCCCTTGTGGGCGCCCGCCTCGTAGCCGAGGCTCGCGAGCAGGTCTTCGATGCGGCGGATGGACCGCTCACCCTCCGCGCGGGGCGTGGAGACGGTGTCGGCGGCCGGAAGGGCGGTGCGCTTGTTCATGGGACTCTCCTTGAGGCGCTTGCCTCTGCCCAGAATGTAGCTACGTATGCGCTACGTGTCAACCGCCTTTTTCACAGGAGGTCGGTGAACGACGTAGGCGTCGGGCATTTCGGGCGCAGCTTCGGTGAGCTTGCGGCGCGGCCGCGGGTCCGCGACGCGCACGAATTCGCTGCTCATCTCGTCGCAGAGGCAGCGCTTGGGCCACGACTCGATTTCGTCCCAGATCTTCTGGCTGTCCGCCTCGTTGGTCGCGCCCTCCCACACGATATCGCGTCGAATCTTCGGATCGCGAAGGTTGCCGGCGCACCACGACGAGTCGTTCTTGTGAAACACCGAGAATTCCTCGTCCCAGAAGTAGGGTTCTTCGAACGTCCAGGACCCCACGAACACGCGGCCGGGTCGCTCGACGGTGATGCGATGCTCGACGAGCTTGTGGACGATGACGCAGTCGTCACCGTGGACCGTGCCCACGCGCCGACTGCAGTAGAAGCAGCAGTCGGGCTTGCCCGCCGGTCGAATGCCGTCGTCCATCGGGTCCACCAGAGGCCAGTCGAAATACAGGGGCATCGAGTTCTCCTCCGCTGAACGTAGCTACGTGCGAGCTACGTGTCAAACGCCTTTTTTCTTCCGCCCTTCAGAACTTCGGTACCATGGGACGCATGGCCAAGAAGATTCCCGAGCGCGAATTCGCCAAGCTGGTGAAAGACGTGGTCAAGGCCGTGACGGCCGTCGCGTCCACCAAAGAAGCGAAGAAGGAATGGGGACGCGATGCGCCCGCGGCAACGGCCAACATCACCATTCGAATGCTGACCGTGTACCTGGTCGAACACGGATATCTGCAGGTCGCAGAATCGAAGCCTCGACTCACCGACGCGCAGGCGGTGATCAATCGCGAGCGGCGGCGTCTCGGACCTCTGTGATCGATCGCCGACGCCGCTAGGATTTCCGCTACCCTTCCTCCATGCGCGTCTGGATCGACAAGGGGTTCCTCATTCAAACCGCGACCGTCGAACGCGATGGCGTCCTCTACGACCTGCCCATCGTCTTCCAGGTCTTCGAGGAGGATGGCACACCCGCCAAGGGCTCGTACCGCGGTGAAGGCACCCTCCGCGGCCAGACTCTGATCCTCGGCGACGCGCGTCGACCCGAAGCGCTCCTCTCCGAGGTCCTCGTTGCTGCCAAGGCGACCAAGGAGTCGCTCGACTTCCTCGACGGCTTCGAACGCGGTCTCGCCGACCGTCGCCGCATTCCGGGCACGCGCACCTCGCGCCGCTCCGTGGAGTGGTGGCACGGATACCGCGAGGCCTGGCTCGAAAAAGAGCGACTCGCGGCGGGCAAGCCCGGTCACTACCGCGCCTGAGTCGACAGCTGGACGGTCGAGCGCTACTCTGGCGGTCGGCTGTCACGCCCATCGACGCTGGCGGCTCACCCGAGCCTCACGTCACGAGCGCCCCTTCCGCTGAAACGGTTGGGGCGCTCGACTTTTCAAGGCCGCTCCTCCGGGCGCAAGCCGACCAGGATCGCCGAGAACGAGAAGGCGTGGTCGGTGCGATGGGTGATCTCGATTCGAGCCGCCTGACTCGTGACCAGTCGATGCGTGTATCGGCGACCGGCGCCAAGGGTCGAGGCGCGGAAGTGGTAGGCAGGAACGTTGTGCTCCACCATGTGGACGCCTAGGCGCAGGCTGACGCGCGCGTCGTCGGGGACGCTCTCAGGAAGGATGAGTCGACGCGCCAGGAAGAACCCGCCGCGGTTCTGGACATCCGTGACGACATGTTCGCGCGCGCCACAATAGACGTAGCCAAAGGTGAGAGTGTCGACGGTGTATCCGCTCGATGGTTGGGAAACATGAACGAAGAGGTCGTGGCACCAGTCGACGTCGACAGGCCGTAAGCGTTCGTTCAGTGGACCCTCTGGCACCGGGAAGAATGCGAGGGCCTGGAGGACCTGCGCGCGCAGGAGATCCGCATCGATGGCGCGTAGCGGCTGTTTGCCCGTCGGCATGCTGAGTTGATGGAGCACGAAGCTGCCGGGGCCCTTGCCCTGCGCATAGAGGCGCTCGCCCGCGCGGGAGAGGAACGCGAAGTCTTGTCCGCGATCGATCTTGTCGAGCACGACGTCGCGCGCGATGTCGACGCATCGCTGGAGTGCGTCGGTGGGAGAGGTGAGGGCCACCGTTCACTTCTTGAGCGGCGTATGGCAGCTCGTACAGCGCTCGGCGATCATCTCGCTCACGAGCTTGCCGCACTGGCAGCGTCCGAACTCGCGCAGCACGCGGATGGCCATGGAGCGCGTGTAGGGCGTCTGCACGAGCCGCGCGTGCAGCATGAGATCGCTCGCGTCGACATCTAGGTGCGGCGTCGCCGCGAGGAGGTCTTCGAGCGTCGCGCGAAGGAGCCGTTCTCGCAGCACGTCGGTGCGGGCCTTGCCCATGGTCTCGTCAGCATCGGGCGCTGCCCACTGCAGATAAGCCGCGTGCGCGTTCGCAGGGCCGACCCTCACACCGGACGACGCCGCCATCTGCGCGCTCCACCAGCCCGCCACGAAGGACGCCATGCTGTAAGAGGTCGGATGGTCTGAACGCTTGCACCAGGCCTCAAACCCCATCACGAAGGCTCGATGGACTTCAGGGTGTGTACGATCCTGGACGGTCCACCCCATTGTCAGATCGTAGACTCCCTGAATTTCGACGATGGCCAGCGCGTCCATCTTAGAACCAGTCGGATGCGGGCCGAACGTGCGCGAACGGGTCCTTGCCGCAGGCCTTGGCGTAGGCCTCGGCGACCTCTTCGAGCAGGACCAGCTCGGCGTCGGTCATGACGCGCCCGTCGGCGCAGCTCCGGACGGCCTCTCGCACGCGTTCGGGGTCGAGGCCGGCCGGCGCCACGGCCCGGCGGATGTCGGCCCGGAGGCGGGCGTAGCGGCGGCCTGCGAACCTGTTTTCGAGCGGGTCGAGCATGACGGTCTCCTTAGGCGCAGTATCGCGCCGCGACGTGCGCCGCGTACCATCCACCCAATCCGATACCGCGGTTGAGTTGGCCAGCCTCTTGATCGGCTTCGCCCTTGGTATCGTGATGGGAAACGGTGCGCGTTTCTACGCCTTTGGTGGTGGAGTGAAAAACGACGATGTACTTCTTCTGGCTAGCGTTCTTGGCGGCCATGGTCGTCCTCTACCAACGGGTGGTGTTCTTGATCAGATCGACCCCGGCGCCGTAGCCGAGGCGCGTGAGCAGGTCTTCCATCGCACGATCGGTTCGACCGTGGAAGGCTTCGGGATCGCCCTCGGTTTCGCGAATGAATCCTCGAACCTGCTCCTCGAACTCCGCGGGCGTGAGCTTCTTCGCGCGCGGACTGATGAGGCTGATGAGCGCTGCGAGGTCTGCCCCGCCCCGCTTCCAGGCGCGGCCGTTGGCGCAGATGCAGAAGCGCTGGACGCCGCAGTGGACGCCCGCCGGGCTCGTCAGCCCCGTCTCGACGGTGTCGATCGTTCCGCGGTTGCCGCAGAGACCGCAGAGGGCGGTTCCCTCGTGCTCGAACTCGCGCGAATCGATCTCGTTCTCCTGAGCTACCTTCTTCTTGGCCATGGTCTAAGCGTAGCTACGTTTAGGGGAGTGTCAACAGGTCAATCTTCGTCCTCGTCCTCGGCCGTGATCGTCATGGACAGGACCTTCGCCAGAGGGCACGAATACCGATAGTGACTCGTGCGGTACACGCGCAAGCGCATGAACGCGCCCGCGACGGGCTGCTCGTCCATGTGCACGTAGTAGAGGCCGAAGGGGGTCGCGACGTCGGCGTTGTAGGGAGCCCATCCAGCCTTGCTGCTATAGCTGGTTCCCCAGCGATAGATATGCCCGCAGACCTCCGTGTATTCGCCCGTGGCGTCGGTAGGATAGACCCACTGCGCATCGAAGAGAGCGCTCTTCGCGGTCAGAGAAGGAACGACTTCCTTCGGCTTTCCGCCGAAGAGAATCTTCATCAGAACGCTCGGGCGCCAGAGCTGGCGAAGCGGAGTGCCGTTCGCCACAGCCGCCAGGCATAGGCCCAGTCCGACGCCGAGCGCGAACGCTGCGAGGAGGAAGTTCACAGGACCGTACCGAGGAAAAGTCGAGGCTGATGCGCCTTCAGTTCGACGATCGTGAACGTGTAGACGAACTCGATGTCGGGCTCGTCGGCGAGGTACTCGCACTGCGGCTTCTTGGTGCCGACGTATTCGCCCCACTTGTGCCAGCGCCACCCATCTCGGGGCGGCTGGTCGGCGCGATCGACGCGCGTGAAGCCGATGGCGTAGGCGCCCGGCGCGTTTTCGAGTTTTTCGGCGTACAGGGCGAGCACCTGGTCGATGCTGTCGCCGACACCGTAGCCGGGGACGTCGTCGGGCAGGTTGTTGGAGAAGTCCTCGAACGAGCCTCGGCGGAGGTTGTTCGAGAAGTTGTAGCCGCAGCCGTCGTAGACGCCGCATCGAACGCGCTTCGGCGCGGAGCCGAGCGACGCGAGGATGTACGCCAATTCTCTATCGCGGGTCTCGAAGATGGGATCTTGCAGCATGGGAGTTCTTTCGCGGTGAGGGCCGTCTACTTCTCGCCGGACCACTTCTCGTTGTAACTGACACCTTCCAGCTGCGGTTCGGCCGCGGGCGCGGCTTCGAGGCTCTTGAACTGCTCCTGGAGCGCGGCGAGACCAGCGTTCGTGAGGGCGTGCACCATGAACGCTTCGATCTCGGCCTTGGAAGCGGCTTCGAGGCGCTCGGTCGACTCCATGAAGCGTTCGAGCGCGAACTCCGCGTTGCTGCCGAGCACCCGCTCGATCTGCTCGAACAGGATCTCGACTTGGCGCTTCCGTGCCGCCGGCAGCTTGTCGGCGACGAGCTTCAAGATCTCCGAAGTGAGGTGACGCACTTTCTTGTTGGCGTCGCGCAGGTCCTTCTGGAAGGAGGCCTTGACGCGCCCGGTCTCGCGGAGGTCGTCGCTGGGCGGCGCGGGGATTTCCCGCGCGTCCAGGCGCCGCATCGTGCACGGGACGCCCGAGCCCATGTTCATGGTCGTGATCATCTCCGCGAACTGCGCCGCGCTCAGGTCCATCTCGAAGACGGGCGCCATCGAGGTCTGGTGGTAGTTGTCGCCCTTGAGGCGGTGGGAGCGCGACGCGGGCACCGCGCGGAACGTGATGTACGAACCGTGCACCGCCCCGAGCGCGGAGCCGAAGAGCGGCCCTGGGTTTCCCTGGCAGCGGTAGAAGCCGGCCATGATGTAAGCCGGATGCTCCTCTTCCTTGCCGAATTCGTCGTCGGTGGTCATGGACGGAGCGTAGCTACGTTTCGGAAGGTGTCAACCGCCCTTTCAGCGATAGCGCCCGTTCTTGACGGGAGGCAACTCTGGCTCCTCGTTTTTCTTCGGCGCGTCCTCCGCCTCACACCCGACGACGCGCAATCGGTACGCATCGCCCCTACGGCGCCACGATTCCCACGCGTCTCGCGCGAACATGAGGATGAGGAGGACGACGTACGTCACGCCGATGCCTATGAACGCGAGGATGACGAGGTCCGTCTCGTTCCAGCAGAAATCGAGCGGCGCGATGGGGTCCAGAATCATTGCAGGCCCAACTTCTCGATACGGTAGCGTTCCAGCCAGTCGGCGGCCTCGCGCGCCTCGCATACCCAGCGCGGGTGGGCGAGGCGCATACGCTCGTCGTCGGTGGGGTTCGGGACGTAGGTGCGCAGCGCGACGATGACGTCGGCGCTCGTCTTGCCGGCAGCGAAGCGGTGCCCGATGGCCGCGCCGTGGCGCTTGGAGAGGCCCTCGATGGTGTTGACACCGACGAGGCGTTCGGCGTGACACTTGAGGCAGGAGCAGGGCACGCACGTACAGTCGCCCTCGTGCACGCCGGACTCCAGTTCCTTCGCGAACCTCTCCGCGCGCTCTTCGACGCGGTCGCTGAACGACCTGTCGTCGTACTTCACCTCACCACTGACATAGTTGAAACGCAGTTCGAAGAGGGTGCGCTCGATGACCTCCTGGTCGGTCATGGGTCCTGAAAAGCCCTTCTCGACCCGCCACGCACGCTCGGTGGGGTCGAGCGCGTAATGCGCGTCGCCGAGGATCTCTTCGAGTTCCTCGCAACGGACCAGCGCGCTCAGCCAGCGCCGTTCGCCCGAGTCGAGCACGATGCTGGTGCGCATGGGGTTGTCGTTCCAGAGGATCTTCATCGCGTCTTGCTGCTCTTGTTGTGGTCGATGATGTGGGTCAGCCGATCGATCTCGGCGGCGAGGAGTGCGCCTGCGATGGTGAGCTGCTTCACACGGTCTTCGTAGGAGAGATGGTCGTTGGGGAGGAGTCTCCCGTTCGCAGCGCGCGGTCTCGGATCGTAGTCTCCTTCGTCCTTGAAGGGCCACGGATCGAAGAAGGTGATGGTCTCCGCTTCGCCGACGTTGGTCTCCATCGCGTAGAGCTGCGAAGGCGAGGCGCAGAGCGCGGCGGCCATGGCGAGCTGGTCTTCGCGATGCTCCTTCAGATCGTGGGCGAGGCTGTGCTTTTCGAGCTGCTTGCAGCGCTCTTCGGCGATGAGGTCGACCCCCGTCTTGGTGGCCGAGGGCATGTCCAGCTTTTCCGGAAACGTCAGCTCCGGCTCGACGATGCGCGCGATGTCGCCGAGCACGACGAGGAGGCTCACGAGCTTGGCCGAACCCTCGCCGTAGGCGCGAATGATTTCTCGGATGCGCATGACCCTTCGTTGCGCTTCTTCCACCGTCGAGAGCCGATGCAGAACGTACTTGCTGAGCATGTCCGTCGTGAAGCTCAGGAGGCTTTGTGCCAGCTCGCTGGTCTTCATGTGCACCTGGCTCATGTCCGTGACCGTTCCGTATTGAATCCACGGCTCGTGTTGCTTCTGACCGAACGTGTCTTTGAAATAGAAGCGCACGGCGAATCGACGACAGTCGACGGCGATGGAGCCGAGCAGCGCGCGCAGTTCGACTTCGATGTTCTTGGCAGTCTGTTCCATGGACTCTTTCCTCAATGCCAAGCGCCGCATGCGCACGGGCCTCTTGGTGTGTCGCAGATGATTCCAGCATTTCGCCCGTAGGGCGCTTCCACGGCCAGCAGCGCCGCCTCGACGTTCGTTCCACTTCGACTCAACTGGCTCTCGGCCTCGGCCGCAGGAACGGCGTACGCTTCCACGCCCCGAGCCTGAAGCGCAGCCGCTTCCTCCTCGGCTTCACGACGCGTCATCCTGAAGCGCGCCGTTCCACCGCGATAGTGCACCACCCACGCGTCCTGGGCTTCGAGCTTCACGGCCCAGTCCTGAAAGCTCTCCACCGCGTCCACGACCTCTTCGATTTCCAGGCAGATGCGGTCGGTGGCGAGGTACATCAGCTCGGGCTCGGACACGGGGTCGTCGAGCAAGACGACGGAGCGTTTTCCGGCGCCTGCGGCCCAGCCCAGCTCCAGGTGCGCGCTGCGGCCGCAGGGGAGCACGAGCACGCAGGCGTCGGCCGCGCGCAAGGCGTCCATGTCGAGGTGGAACGCCTCCTGGGCCAGCGGATGTTCGAGGCCGGCGCGAAAGCGCTTCGGGTCTCGGATCCAGTTCGGGTCGTTCTCGATCTCTCGCCACGCCATGCCCTCGTTGCCAGGCTTCGGGTGAAAGAAGTCGTAGACCGAGTGGCCTGCCTCGCGAAGCGCGTGAACCACTGCTTGCTGTCGCTCCTTGTTGCGCCAGCTCGATGCGACGTAGATGTTCATCACGGTTTCTTCTCCTCGGCGAGAGCCGTCCGAGTCAGTGAGAGTTTGGTAAAAGTCATCACGTAGTGTGCGAAGACGATTGCGAGCCACAAGAAGGTGAAGAAGTAGAACGTGAGGAAAGGATTCCTCTCGAAGAATTCCCAGAAGGTCATGGCTTCTTCACGTAGTCGAGGCCGCAGCGGTCTGCGATGCCGGGGCACAGGCGTTTGCAGTGCTCGATGGCGCCTTCCATGACGAGGTCCGTCTTCGCTTGCGTCTCGACCTCTTTGAACTGTTCCACGAAGAGTGAGTACCACTCTTCACGGTCTGTATCTTCGAGGTTTTCGAGGAAACGCTGGGCACGATCGTGATGGTCCATGACTACTTTCTCCGCCAGAGAGTGATGACGTGATCGAGTGTCACGAAGATGAACAGCCAGGAGAAGATCAGGAGATCCCAGGTCAGGAACGGATGCTGCGCGTAGAAGTCCCAGAAGGTCATGGCTCGCTCTCTCCTTCTTCGACAGTGACCCAGGGCGGGAGGAGGTGGCCGTCGCTCCCGGGCGTGACCTCGCTCCAGCCGGAGGTCGCGTCGGTCTGATCGGACGCGATCGTGGCGCGGGCCCCGTCCTCGAACGTCAGCACGACGCACGCGTCGTCGTTGATGTGGATCTCCTGCGCGACGCGGCGTCCGGCGACCCACGCGCAGAAGTCGGTCCAGGTGAGGAGGACTTTGCTCACCGGATCCCCTCCACGAGCTGAAGACTCATGGCACGCGCGGCGAGGAGTCCTTCTTCGGTGGCGGCGTACCAGTGCAAGTGATCTCTCGGAACGGCCGTGACGTATCCCTTCTTGACGAGCGCTTCCGCCTCTCGCCGTACGGCACGATCGGCCGTCGGCACCGATCCGCTCAGGATGGTGTGCAGGACATCGAATTGCTTCTTGGTGAGCACCATCTTTGCGCCAAAATTCTTCTCCTTGAGCCACGCGCGCGCCATCTTCGAGAGGACCTTGTCGAATCCGCCAAAGGCTTCCCCAAGCGCCAGATGTAGCGCCTCCCATCGCGCGTTCTCTTCCCGCAGCTTTTCATGGATGGCGAGGAGGGCTGTCGGCAGATCTTCAAGCGGCGTCGTGCGCTGCGTCTGGATGCGCCACCGTTCGAGGGCGGCGTCCGCGAAGACGCTCTCGCTCGCCTTGCGCACGACCATGTCGAAGTGCCGGCCTCCGACGTTCAGCATTCGGCGTCCTTCACCCACGACGGCGTTCCAGGTGAAGGTCTGGTCCGCCGCGCCGCCGCCCACCATGCCGCGAAATTCGGCGAGGATCAGTCGCGTAGGAGAAGCCGTCTTCCGGATCTTGTGCGCGAAGCCATGCACGGGTTCTCGATCGAGCCTCGGATCGTAGAATGCGACCACCGGCTCGTTCTCTTCGAGAAGAATCAGGCGCTTCTTGACGCTCGTCTTCTTGACGCTCGTCTTCTTAGCGCTCGTCTTCTTGGCTGTGGGCTTCTTCATTGGATTTCATCTTTCGGTACGAACTCGACGTAGAAGGGGCTTCCGCAAGACGGGCAATCGTAGCTGACCAAGATGTCCTCTTTGCGTTCGCGCGCCGGGTCCACTTGGAAATCGAGGTCCACGTTGGCGGGGAGCGCCCAGCCGCAGTTGCATCTAGGAATCGTCGACGACATCGAGTTTTCCTTCACGCGCGGGACGAATGTTCAGACGAACACGCCAGACCGCGCCGCATGAATAGCACCGCTGTAGCGTCACCTTCACCTCACGGCGAAGAGGGCCTTGTGTGCAGGGATCTTTCAGGAGAGAAGGCCCTCGTTGAAGATTCGTGGGAAACCAAAACCCACTCCAGCCTTGAAGCGCGAAGGGTGGTGATGCGAGAGCGGACTTGCCGCCGAACAGCCGCGGATTGTTGAGGGCGTTGCAACGTGGACATGCCGAGAGCGCGTACGAGTAGCATTCGACGGTTTGGTCGTCCTCCAAGCGTGGAGGAAGCGTGAGCGCTTCTGCCGGCGTCGAACGGTAGTCGAAGATCTGATCGACGAAGTGCTCTTCCTCATCCTTTTTCGGCGCCGGGAGCGCGTGCGGCACGACGTATCTGCTGCGATACTCGTGGACGCCGATGAACAAGGCGATCACCGCGCCTGCGATGAGGATAGGGATGAGCATCACGCAGGTCCCCTGAACAAGCGGCTGCGAAGGAGGAATCCAATCGAAATTCCGGCCATGAACGAGAACAGGAATTCCAAGAGAGACAGGAATTCGAACATGGAAAACCACCATCTCGGCCAGACACCGAGCATGGCAATTCTTCTACACGCACCTTCGACCAGCTTCAGGAAGAGCATCACGCACCTTCCGCCGCGGGCGTGTCCACACGCGTGGGCGTCTCGCGAGGAAAGATGCGCACAGCGCGCCTCTCTGGATCGGTCGAGACGAGGTCGTAGTAGGCTTCGCAGAAGAGCGCGCGCCAGTAGTCGTGCGCATAGAGGCACACGTGCAGCACCTTGGCTGACGCGGGGTTGGGTTGGCGTCCGGTCGGCACCTGCAGCGTGACCGCACCCGGTGCCGAGCCGCGGCGGGTGAGACGGAATCCGTCGACCTCGATCAGCGCCTCCTCGTCGACGAGCACCTTCTCTCGCCGTTCCGAGAGGCGGCACGACTTGAGTTCCATCGCGGCGATGTCCGTGTAGGCGCGGATGAAGCGTTTGGCGCTGTCGGCCTGACGGAGCAGGTAGAACTGGTTCCAGGTTCCCCTGCAGTAGACGTCCTCGACGGCGACGAGGATGTTGGCCTCGTGACGGACGGGGTCCGCGAATCGGCCGTCGGACGCGTCCACGGTACGCATGGCGAATCTGTCGCCTTCGACCAGGTACACGCGATGCGAAGAGGAGCGGTACGAATCGGTCGACTTGTCTTGCGCGGTCATGTCTTCCTCGTTTCGAAACCGGTGTCGATGATCTTGGCGTACAGCGCGATCTCGCCGTGAATCTTCTCGACATGTGCGCCGAGAGCGCGAAGGTAGTCGGGAATTTGGTCCTCGTGAGACGCGAGGATGTGCTCGATGTCGGTCGCGCTCGCGCTCGCGCGGTCGTCCAGGTCGGAGATACGCTCGATGAGCGCCTCGGCCTCTTCCATGCGACGCACGACGAAACGAATGCGGCTGTCCCAGTCGGCGCGGTACCGCCCGCGGTCGGCGATGCGCAGGACCTCGGCCCAGTGTGCCTCGCGCTCTTCGAAGCGTCGCAAGTCGTCCTTGAGACGCTTGTTCTCCTTCGCCAGAGCGGCTGCGAGATTCGCGCTGTGGACCGAACGCATGAAGTACTGCGCGCCGTCGTCGCCCCTCGCGCGGCAGTCGTCGACGGCCATCTGGTGAAGGCGCACGGCTTCGGCGCACGTGATGGCGGGCGGAATCTCCTCCTGCACGTGCACCCAACCATCCTCGTTCTCCGCGTCGAGCACGAGGAAGGAGACGATGCGGTTCTGGAGGTCGCGTCGCTCGCGGGTGACGTACCAGATGCGGTCGGCGTCGGTGGACATGTCCGTTTCCATTGCTTCTAGAGCCAGTGGTTCTTCTGACCTTCGAGGAGTGCGCGTATCGCCTCCTCGCCCGCGAGCGCGCAAGCTGCCTCCGCGCTCACGCCTCGCGCCAGCCGGTAGTGCGTGTAGAGAGGCGCAAAGAGGTGGAAGAAGAGCTTCTTCTCCCTCTTGCTCATCCCTGGCGCGTCGGCGGACCCCTTCTTGTGCTTCTTCACGCTCCCAAGATCTCCTTGGTCTTGATCTCCCCGAGCGCGTTCCGGAGCTTGGCGAGGTCCGATTCGAGACGCTGCATCTTCTCCATCTTCTTGCGCGTCTCTTCGTGGTTGCGAATCTCGACGTTCCACCGCTCGGTGATCCTTCCGATCTCATCCTTGGCCCTCGCCACCGCCCTTTCCAGGTCGATCGTCTTGACCCGCTCGTCGGACAAAATGCGGTTGGCGTCGCTCAGCTGCTTTTGGAGGAAATCCTTGCCTTGCTGCGCCTCGAAGAGTGCGTCTTTCTCATCGCCACGCACGATCAAGAACTTCGTCACCATAGTAACTGGACTCGTCACGTACTTCGTGCCGTCCCACGTGCTCTGAGGGGTTCCGTCGCTCTCTTCGAACGCGAAGACGAGGCGCCATCCATTGCCGAGATGCGCGAAGAGTTCGCCGGATCGGACGACCATGCCGCCGGCCACCGTGGGGAGATTGATGAGAATCATGCGTCACCTTTCTTCTTCCGCCTTTGGGCGAGATCAAACGGCCAGAGTCCGAGCGCGAACAGAAGCCACCTCACGGACGTATCCTCGTATCGATCTTCCAGAGCCTTCCGTCTGCGCCGCACAGCTCGGGACGCCCTCGGCTGAGGTATTTTCCGTTAGGAAAGTCGTGGCGAATGGACGTTGCGTAGCAGTACGGCTCCAGGTCCATGTCCATACACCGGTTGCCGCACGTGAGGCAGCTCTTCTCCGGATCTTCCTTCAGTCCTTGCACGCGGATCTGGCGTTCTTCGTCGGCGCGCCGAAGCCGCTGGGTGACCTCGGGTCCCACGGCCGTCGTGTCGCGCAGATGCGCAACGTAGGCCGTGAGGCGGCCGTAGGAACGAAGGCGCGTACCTTCGTCAGGGTGGAGCGTGCAGGTGCGCGCCGCGTTCTCAGCCCGCGCTTCGATCTCCTCCATCGAGACGCCTTCGTCGATGACGGCGTAGGCCTCCTGCGTGCCTTGGTCGATGAACGTCGTCGAGGACATGGGATTCAGGAGGGACATGGTCATCGCTCCGTCTCCAGGTACTTCTTGATCGTGCGGATGTCGGTAGGAGCGCAGCGGGCCTCCTCCATCACTTTCAGGGTGATGCCCGCCGCCCGCAGGACGTACTGGATGGCGTGGCGGTCCTGCGGCGGAGGAAGGGTCATGAGCGCGATCACGACGCCACGGACGACGCCCGCGTTGGCGGCGTGCTCGATGCGCTCGTCGTAGTCGGAGATCTCCCCCTGCACGGAAGGCGACGGCGGAGGACCGAAGGCGAGGAGAGTCTCGTTCACCTCCTTGATGAGCGCGCGAATCTCGGGCGTCTCGTCTTCGGAGTAGCAGCCGATGTAGACGCGTTCGTGGTTGCAGTAGAACTTCCCGCCGAAGCCGAGGCTGCCTTGGAAGCGGTATTCGCTATGGAAGGGCGCTTCGAGACGGGAGAAGGCGTCAAGGAAGCTGTCTCGGTCGGTTCGCCGCGCGCCCACCTTCTGGACGAGGATGTCGTAGCAGCGCCCGTAGTAGATGGCCGCACACTCGGCGGTGGTGAGACGAAGAGGATTCATGTGTACCTCATGGCGAAGAGCGCGGCGCTGATGTCGCCCTCGTCGATGGCGAATTCGAGAACGATCGAGGCCTCCTCGCCGATGCGCGCGAAGAGCTGCTCGGTCGAGAGATTCGGTTCTTCTCGTTCGAGTCGCTCATAGAGGGCGATGATGACCTCTTTTTCTTCGAGAGTGAGCGTCACGACTCCTCCGCGACCTTCTTGGCCAGGTCCGAATACAGCTTGTGCAGCTCCATCTTTTTGGCTTTCAGCGTTGCGATGGCTTCGTCGTATGCGCGTCGGAGTTCGACGATGCTGCGATGCGTCTCGGCATGGAAACTCGCGAGTTCGCCCTCCGACTCCGCGCGGTCTACGAGCGCGGCGACCTCGCTCGCCTCCAGGCCTTCTGCGGCCGCGCGACAGTCACGGAGGCAATTCTCCGCCTGCGCGAGGCGGAGGTAAGCCTTCACGTACATCGCCGGAATGCCGAGGATCTTGCTCTCGTCGAGGAACGCTTCGTTGACGAGACCGTCCTTGGCCGCGATGCCGCACGAAGCGAGCTGCACCTCGACCATTTCGAGCTGTCCCTCGCGCGTCTGACGCTCGTATTGGAGCAGGATCTTGCGCTTCGCCCTCTCGGCTTTCTCGTACCCCAGGAAGGCCTGGACGAGGTCCTCCACGGACAGGGTCGTGTCCTCGATGGGGAAGACCACGTCGTTGAAGACGAGGAAGTGTGGAAGCCCACCGAGCGCCTTTTGTGCAATGGCGAGCGCGTCGGTCATGGCGTTCGGAAGGAAAACGCCCGCCTCCGCGACCAGGCGTACGGCCGCGATCGGATTCTTGAAGAGATGCTCCGATTCGGAATCGGCCAGACCGGACCTCGCTTCTGGCTTTATTCCATTTTCGGACTCGTAGCGCCGGCACGAGGTTGTGAGCGACTCCGAAGGCTTGAGCAAGAAGAGCTTGCCGTTGGAAGGGAAGTAGAGCGAGCAGGACGCATGGGAGTACGTTTGCACAGCGAGGATCTCTCCTCGGAGAATCGCTGAGGTGAGAAATTGCTGGAGATCTTGCGCTTGATGGAAATGACCCGATCGAACTTCGAAGTGAACTTCGCCGATCGTGCTGCGCTTCGACACGGGTTGAAGAATCGGAGCTTCCGCGACCGTGGCCGGAGCGGGAGGAACGTACGTGAACATCGACATCGGATCGCTGGCCTTGTCCATGGCCTCTTGCACCAGAACGTACGCAGCCTGCATGCGCGCATGCAGCTCCGGAATGGGCTTCGTGCTCTCCGTCACGATTCCGATCATCCATCCCGCGAAGAGACCATGCTTGTAGAGGAAGTGTCCCGCGATGGCCTCCACGCTCAGCGACTTGAGGCCATAGCGGATCTGACCCGCCGCGATGTTGGCAGACTCTTCCAGCCAGACGGCCGTGAGATTTTGGATGGCCTTGAATCGTGGGTGCGTGGGCTGCATGCGCGAGAACGTAGCCCTCGTGTAGCTACGTGTCAACCGTCAGCGAAGGCGTTTGACACGTGCCGCAAGCTTGGCCCGCGCCGCGAGCCGCGCCTTGCGTTCGTGCGTCTCGAAGGTGCCGACGACGTGGGCACCCGAGGCGTTGTAGGCGGCGTACCAGTCGGGCGCGTCTTCGAGCCAGGTCTGGCCACCGTACTCGCGGATGGGTAGGCCGGCCGCGCTCTTGTCACCGTTGGGCGTCGCGACGGCGAAGGGGAGCCAGCCGTAGGCCACGTCGCCCTCGGCGTCGACGGCGAGGACCATGAACTTGAAGTACGGCATCTGCCGCGTCTTCGGACCGTCGGCCATGTTGGCAAGGGCCCACTGATGGCACTTCTCCAGAAGCCGAACCGCCTTGGAGAGAGGCATCGGATCGGGCGTCTCTTCGGAGAGCCGGAACAGGTAGGGCTCCATGGTCACGTCCGGATGGGCGTAGACCATTTTCTCCGAGAGCGTCTGGAGCTGAGCGATCCTGTATCCCTTGACGATAGAGGGAAACATCAGAAGACCCATCGCCGCGTCGAGACGGGTGGAGAAACCAGCGTGACGCCCGTACGAAGGCGCGTCTGCAGCATGCCCTCCGGTCGCTGAACGACCGTTTGCTTGCGGTGACAGCCGGGACACTCGTGCTCGTAGATACCGGGCGAGAGGACGATCATGCCCGGAGGATTGTGCTCAGGATGCCGACAAGGCATCGGCAAAGACTTCGCGGCACACGGAAATTCTCCAGGCCAGTTGGCGATTTTCTTCATGACTTCTTCTCGCTCTCCACAGGTTTGTTCGCACCGTTCCAGCCGTCGGGGAGGACGATGTTCTCGCGACGGTCCTCGTTGAAGCTCGCGAGCGCCCAGTCGACGCCCGTTCCGGTGTCCATGAGGTGGTAGAAATCGCGGATCATCCACTGCGTCAGCTCCAGGCCATCGGTGGTGAGGCTGTAGCGCGCGTTGGGTGCGTTGGATGCGGGAAATCGACCGGCTGCCTTCATGAGCGCCCAGTTGTGATCGATGTTGACCCGATCGAACTCCAGCATCGGCACGTAGTCCTCGACGAAAGCGAGGCTCTCGGCGTGGTCTCGCACCCACCGCGGCCGGCTCTTCTTGTGGAGCAGATCGTCGAGGCGCTGCGCAATTTCCAGCGTGCTCCTCCCCGCGAGCGGGCCCTCCAGCATGGGGATGGCGTTGCGAGAGCGGAAGAGACCCGCTTCGAGCGCGTCCATCTCGCTGTGACCCGCCTCGTCGTACCAGTACTTGCAGAAGACGAACTCGGTCAGGGTGAGGACGGCGACCTCGCCGCACATCTGCGAGCGCTTGTAGACGTAGAACTCCTCCTCGGAGAAGTCGTCGGGCGTCGGCAAGCCCCAGAGCTGGTGCAGGCAGTCGTGGACGCGAAAGATGCAGGACTTGACCGCGGTCGCGTAGTTGCTCGACCCGGTTCGAAGGGTGCGCGGGATCTTGCTCCAGCGCGGTGCCCACGAGCAGAGGCCGCTCGGAGAAGTGTCGAACGTGGCCCCCGTTTCGAGGATGCGTGCCGCGATTCCGCCCCAGGAAGGCGGAAAGAGGAGGTTCATGAATTGCTCCAGATCCGTTGTAGAAAACGCATCCAGAAAGTTGGTGATCATCATGAGAGACCCTTGATGAAGAAGGCGCAGGATCGGTCGTTGCGTCGCCCGTCGGCGCGGTCCATCGCACCATGCCCCTTCGGACAGGAGGCAGGTTCGGACGGCGTCTCGTGAACACCGCGACTGCCGGGTTCGTTCATCAGTGAACGCCGCGCGGTGTGACCGCACGTCGAGCAGCGAAGGGTGACGTTGGTCATGGGAGAACCTTCTTGAGGATGTTGCCGATGTCGGCCATGACGTCTCGGACCGCAGGATCGAAGCTTCCATCGCGCAGGTGCTTGGAGAACTTGAGCCAGTCGTGGATGGATCCCGTGGCGGTGAAGACGCTGAGCAGGCGCGGGCTGTTTCCGACCGGCCAGCCGAGGCGGAAGCGCGCGTCGCGCGCGATGGCGAGCTGCACGGCGGCCGGCCCCGTGACGAGGAACGTCATCATGAGCCAGTGGTAGGCCCACGTCTCCTGGCGCTGGATGCAGATCTTGCCAAGCGCGTCGAGCGAGTGAGCGCGCTTGTTGGTGTAGGTCAGGAGCGCGGAGTGCCCCAACGCCATGCGCACGTAGTCGGCGATGGCGGCGGCGTTGATCGGGTTCTCGCACCACGTGTAGCCGCCTTGCGGGCCGGCCTCGACGATGGGGAAGCCGCCGAAAGCCGTGAGCGAGGCGCTCGGCGCGATCTTGGAGAGTTCCTCCACGCGGTCGGCGAGGACGTCACCGCTGCGCAGCCGCGCACAGAGCGCGTGCAGGTCGGAGAAGAGAGCGTTCTCGAACCCGCGCTGAACGACCGCGTGGTCGCCTCTGGCCGGCGGAGAGAAGTCCTCGCCGTTGAGCGCGAAGCGCAGCTCGTAGCCCTCGGCTTCGAAGCTCGCGAGCTGCGAGCCGGGCACCATCAGGAGCATGTCCCTGAACGGAAGCGTGCGCACGAAGGGCAGCGTCGAGTAAGCGGGGTTGGAGACGAGGCAGGCGCCCGCGAAGCGCTTGTCCGTGAAATTCACCTTCGTGTAGTCGCACGCGAAGAGGTGCAAGCGCGGGTTGTCGAACGTGAGGAGCCCGCCCGCGTTCAGGAGCGACTCGTCGATCTCGTAGGCGCTCACCTTGGCCGCGCCGGCCGCGAGAAGGAGCCGGGTGAGCACCCCCGTGCCCGCCCCGAGTTCGACGACGTGGCGCCCCTTCACGAGGTTGCGAAGCGCCGCCTCGTGCTGGGAGATCGACGTCAGGATGTGGACTTCGGAAGCGACGTTCTCTTCGGTCATGGCGTTTCTCAGGTCCCAAAGATGCGGACGTCGTGGTCCACTTCCAGCATGGGGTGATCGAGCCATTGCGCGATGGCGTCGGTGACCAGTCGGTAGAGGTCCAGCTCGGTGCCGCGCACACCCTGCAGGCCGGCGGTCGACTCCTTGGAGGTCTCGTCCATGACCAGCGTGAACATGATGTCTCCCCGCTCCAGGGTCACCATGATGCGACCGCAGATGGTGTAGGACATGATGACGACGCGCTCGAAGGGAAGGGAGGCACCTGCCTGATTGACCTGGTGGTGCATGCCACGCTCCGCCTTTCCCCGGTTCTGATCCTGCCACCCGTTCGCAGGGAGCAGGACGATCTTCTCGAAGAGCTTCACGAGGCGTCGCAGGCGGTCGTAGACGGGCCTGTCCCTGCTGTGCGTGGGAGAGCACACGACGTCCATGATCTTGGCGGTGGTCCAGAGGGTGTTGGTCATCCTCGAAACACGTAGCCACGTTTAGGCTACGCGTCAACCGCGATCGGAGAACGTGGTCTTCTTCTCGGTCGGCCAGCGGATGCGACTGCGCTCTCGTTCTCCGCGCATGAACACTTGGCGTAGGGTGAACGTAGGATCGTCGGTGAAGCCTCGAAGGTTTCGACGCGCGACTTCGTGAAAGAGACTGTGCAGCTCGTACGACAATTTTCCGATGGCGCGAATGTGGTCGCCCGCGTTCGAGAAGAGGTGGGCTTGAGGATGGTTGGCTCGATTCGAGGGGCGCTCTTCCACTGCGTGATCGAGGATGATGAGGTGCGCCGCTCGGCGAAGACCGAGCGGAAATCCTCTCGTCATGATGCAGAGGGTCACCGAGCTGACCATGTGGTGCTCGACCGCGCGCAAGCGCTTTCGATCCTCGTCCAGCAGCTTGCCATTCTGCATGAAGCTCGTCATGCACTCGGCGATGCGACGATCCTCCGCGTCGAAGTAGTGGGTCATGAATTTCACGTAGCACGCCGAGTGCTACGCTCCAAGACTTGACACGTAGCTACGTGAAAGCTACGCTGAATCCGTGAGCATCCTCTTTCGCAGCGCGCCCTCGGGCCCAACGCATCTTCGCGCGAATCCGAGCCCCAGCGTGATCTTCGATTCCAAGGGCGCCGGTCTCACCGCGTCCACCAAGATCGTTGCGCTCGGTGGCCGCGAGGACAGTGCGATCAAGGACCACGGACTCGACCCGGACATCGAGCGCCGCATCGCGCTCGACATCACCGCCGCGCGCGAGGAGTTCCTTCCCGACGTGAGCGACCCGGAAGCCGATCTCCGTCTGGTCATCTACGACTATTTCACGGACGAGATCGCTTTCATCCAGGGTGAGGAGATGCTCACCGTAGGCCTGTGGCTTGGCTACGGTCGCAAGGTGGGCGAGCGTGTGACCATCCTGAAAGCGCGCGCCAAGAAGCCGGCCTACACCGTCATTCACGCGGGCGTCCTCCACTGCATCGCTCAGGAAATCTTGCGCGGTGACCTCGACGTCTTTCGAGAGCGCCTCGCCAAGCCTTCTGCCGAACGTCTCGCGAGGACGGCGGCCGAGAAGGAGCGCGCGAGTCGTGGCAAAGGCGACGCCGACATCGTTGCCTTGTTCGCGCCGCTCTCTTCGGCGATCGACGAGATGGTCGTCTCCTTCCGCGAAGCCGGCAGTCAGCCCGCGCCTCGTCAGGTCCGCATTCCCCCGCTCGCAGCGCCCAGTGATGACGCGTGGCCGCACGTGCCCGTCGTCCACATCGCGCCTCACCATTTCTTGATGCAATGGGGCGTGGCCGGCGCGAAGAAGGTCGGACTGCAGGGGTTCCGCGATCTGAACGCCCTCTCCGAAGAAGAGATCGGTCAGCTCGAAATGCGCCTCACGGCCGCCGCCGCCGAGGCTGCCGAGAGCGAGGTCGGCCGCTACGCGGAGCGCCGACCTGGCGGTGTCTCGATCATCTCCGAGAAGAGCGCGGACTTCCTGAAGAGCATGGTCGTCAAGGCGGTGATGATCGGCTCGCACTGGTATCTAGCGGGCTTTCCCATGCTGCGACCGACCCATCGCCTCGCGGCGTCTCTCATGGCCACGCACGTCCCCGCCGATCTCATCCAGGAAATCCGCGCGCCCTTCCCGTCGTTCTTCGTCGAGGTGCCGAACGACCTCGTTCCTGCCTCGCTCCAAGGCGATGAATACTCCACCATGCGCTACACGCACGTCGGCGCGATACTCGGTACCAAGGAGGTCTGCCTCATCGTCCTCGGCTCGTCCCTCAAGACCGGCAGCCCGATCATCGCCGTGAAATTCTTCCCGTCGTTCGTCGAGGCGCTCGAAGATTCCACGAACGACATTCGCGACAAGCTCCTCTACCGGCTCCTCGTCAACATGATGATCGAAGCCGATCAGCCGCGCATTCGCGAAGAAATTCTCCAGCACAAGAAGGAGATGTCCAAGCCGAAGAAGGACGAGAAGAGTTCCAAGAAGAAGGTCGAGAAGAAGCCCGAAGAGGAGGCTTGGTTCATCTCCTTCCGACGCGACATCAAGATCGATGCGCGCGGATGGGTGACGGACTACGTCAAGTCGGGCGGACAGGCCCCGTCGGTGCAGACGCTGGTGCGCGGTCACCAGAAGCGTCAGCCGCACGGTCCGGGCCGCACCTTGCGCAAGTGGATCCACGTCGAACCCTACTGGCGCGGTCCCGAGGACGCGCCCACCGTCGTGCGCGCGCACGTCATGGACAAGCGATGAAGATCAAGATCGAAGGCCGCCTCGTCGACGTACTCGGGAAAGAGTGCGCCACCCGCCCCTGCTTCTCTCTCGGCTTCGACAAGGGCGCCTTCACGCCCGGCCGGGGATACACGAGCTACCACACGGACAGCAGGGGCAAGCGCGTCGAGCGCGCGGTGTGTGGTACGCGACTGTTTCGCGGCTGCCCGACGAACAGCGTCTGCTCCGTCTGCCGTACGGGCGACGTCGAAGAGCCAGGAACGCCTTGCGATCGGCCTGGATGTAGTGGCGTTCGTGTTGCCATTACGGAGTCCAGGTAGAGGCCTGCGCACTTCCGAACGAAGACTTGACACGTAGCACTCACGTAGCTACGCTTTGAGATATGGGAACCAAGGTTTTTCACGTTTCGTTCGATCTGGAAGTCGCCGACGACGCCAACGAACTCTCTGTCAAAGAGGCGGTCACCTACGCGTGGGACGACGAGGTGGCTGGACACGGTGAACACAGTACCCGATGCGGCGTCCAGTTTATCGACGTCACCAATATCACCGTTATGCTCCTTGCAAAGAGAGGGAAGTGATGCCCAAACCGACTTGCTTCATCTGTGACAAGCCGCTCGGCAGCACGTTCATCAATGCGCTGAGATACCCCGGAACGGTCACCGCCGTGCCAGAGATGTGCGTGCGATGCGGCGGCCGTGTCCACGGACTCATTCTCGGCAATCGAGAGCCGCTCATCGCGATCCTCAAAGACGTGCAGTGGGCTTCGGGCGACGATCTGCATGGCGATAGCTGTCCGGAGTGTGGCGCGCCAAGAGACAACGAGACGACGGGCGAACCTACGCACGTGCACGACTGTCGTCTCGCCATCGCAATCGGCGCTACTCGCTATTCTCCACCGAAAGAATGAGGCCTGTCATGAGCGCCCACGACGTTCGAAACCTCGGCACCTGCATACTCTGTCAGAAGATCGGCACGTTCGACCCTCGCATGGCGTCGATCGCGCTGCTGCTCATCCTTCAGCGCCCTGGACGCGGCAAGTCTCGCATCGGTGCGCATCCTCGCTGCCTTGTTCGCGAGGAGACAGGCGGTGGACATCGAACCAAGTACGTCGACATCCGCTTCATCACCATTCTCGGTGTCGAGGAAATGGGCAAGATTCGCCGCGATGACCTGCCGGAAGAGGCGTACCGCCGTGTGATCGTCGCGCACGCTGCGCAGATGCAGCAGCTCGAAGGAAAGGCGTGAGTTGGAACTGAAGCGTTACGAGGCTCCGCGAACGACGCGCGGCGCATCCTCGATGACGCTGGGCGCGACGCGGTTGAATTGGACGATCTTGTCGAGGTTGAAGAGGACGACCCAGTCCTCTCCGTGCGTCTGCACGTGGCCGGCGTCGATGCCGCGCTCGACGAGGTAGCGAGCGAGCGCGGGCCCGCCCTCTCCCTTGACGGCCTCGTAGTAGGGCAGGAGGTTGACCAGCACGCCCGCGAGGAGAGCTGGATTGTCGCCAAATCGAGCCGCATTTCGTTCGATGTCGGCGATGACCTTGACGCGCTTGGCCTTGGGCGCAGGCATCGCCTCCCGGACGAAGCGAATCATCTCCTTGGCGGGGATGCGCGCGTCTTCGAGCCAGCGCAAGGGCATCGCAATCTCGAAGCGCAGCACGACGCCGCCACCCTTGGCGTACTTGCGCGCGGTGTCGATGCTCGTCGTCAGGTAGAGACCCGGGCCGTGCTCGATCTGACCTTTGCGCGCCTTGCGGATTTCCGGAGGCCCGTCCCAGCGTTGAGAACCGTGATAGAAGAACGATGTTTTCATCAGAACCCTCAGACCGCGGCCCGCACGGCCCAGGCCTCGTACATGCGCTTGAAGAAGTCGTCCGTCGCCCAGAAGAACTGACGCTGCGGCTGCCAGTCACGAATGCGGAAGAGGCGCTGGCCCGAGCTGTAGGTCACGCCGTCGACGGCCATGACGTGGGGCGCGTAGGCGAGCGACTCTTCTCCGATCACACCACCGTCGACGAGGTCCCCCTGGACGGTTCCCACGGTGCCAGAGAGGAGCGTCGGCATGTCGCGCAGGATGGCCTCTTCGATGCCGTCGACGAGCGACGAGAAGATGCCGGGCTTGATGTACTCGTAGGAGATGCTCACGGTCTCCATGGAACCGAGGCAACGCGCGTTCGGCGGCGCGAGCAGGTCTTCCGCGTGCTCGGCCTGCGTCGGCGCGCCGCGGTGCGAGGCGATCCAGAAGATGTAGCGGGGCCACGTGCCCATCGAAACGTCGACGTCGGCGCTCGCGAGCAGCTGGCCGAGCGCCCAGAGGCCGGCGCCGCTGAGTTCGGGGCAGGGCAGGCCGGCGATGTCGTACGCCGCGCCGATGACGAACGCCGCGCCCTGACCCCCGCACGTGCCCCCGTGCTGGATGCGACGCCCGCGCTTGTGTGCGAGCAGATGATCGGTCTTCGCCGCGCCGCGGGGTGCTGCACTCGGCGTGAGAATCCGATCGCGCGCATCGGGCGGAGAGACCTGAATGACGGGCGGATCGGTGACGGGGATCATCGGCATGCTTCGGCCTCTTCGCAGGTTTTTGAGACCTCGACGCACTTGCCGACGACGAGGATGCGTGGATAGCCCGTCTCGGCGAGCGCGTGGCAACGCGAGGCCCACGTTTGCTTCTTCGCGTTGACCTTCCAGGAGCAGTCGAGCGCGTCGAGCGTACGCTGCGCGTCCTCGCACTGCGTCCCGGTCTTGATCGGATCGGGCGGATTGACCGTCGCCGGGTTCGGACACCCGAAGATGGTGAGGCCGGCGAGGAGTCCGGTTGCCTGGTAGCGGAGACGGTGGTGAAGCTTCTTCTTCATGTGGCGACTGCCTTCCCCGTACGGGCGTTGTAGGTGAAACCGCGGAAATCGCGGACGTAGCGTTTCACGCGCCGCAGCGCTTCCTGCCGACTCAATCCCTTCGAGAGTTTCAGGACGATAGAGCGGATTTGGATGGTAGAGGCACGCTTCTTCGAAGACTTCTTCGCGCGCTTCTTCGCAGGCTTCTTCGAGGGCTTCGCGAGAGAAGAGATCTTCTTGACGCGCTGGAGCTGACGCTTGGCAGCGGCGAGAGGCGGAGCGACGAGGCCATGGTTGGCGAACGCGTCGGCCGCAGCGACGATGCGATGCTCCGCGCGTGAGGCCTTGGCGCGAATCCAGCGTTCGAGAAGCTTCACTTCTGCGCGAAGGGTGGGCTTTCCGCGTCCGATTCTCTTCGCCATCACTTCTTCTTTCCCGGCCGCATGCGGCCGCGCGCTTCGCCCGCGCGAGGAATGTCTTCGAGGTTGTCCGTGCCGGCTTCGGTGAAGCCAACGTCGCGGATGACGAGTCCTGTGCCGTCTCGCCAGCCGAGGTTCACGAGCTTTCGAAAGTCGAGGTAGACCATGTCGTTCTCGACGAACCACTCGCAGGCTTCGAGCAAGCGCTCGCCCTGCACGGGTCGGAGTTCCTCGTAGACGGTGCGACGCTCGGGCGCGGCGAACATGGACTTGCGCCGGACGAAGGACGTGTTGATGGCGTAGTCCATGATGTAGCGAAAGAGCGCATCGAGCGCGCGCTTGAGCGCGAGCTGCTTGACGCCACGCTTTTGCAGCTTCGGCCAGGCGTCCTCCAGCTCCTCACGCCAGAGCACCCACGCCGGCCGGTAGGGGGCCCCAGGGCCGCGGTAGAGAGTGGTCGGCTGTCGGTTGTCACGCCGCGGGTTGTCCCAGTCCTCGGGCACCTTGTACACGAACGGGCGCATGTGCTTGAGCACGGAGCACTTGCCGAGCTGCGCGACCTTCCAGACGCGCACGACGCCCTCCGGATAGTTCCCCTCGCGCGAGAGGTAGTGGGCCGCGTTGGCCTCCAGGTTGTCGGTCGTGACCTTGAGCACCGACTTGTCGCGCGCGTAGCCCGGCAAGAGGAACGTGCAGCCGTAGTTGCCGCAACCGAGTTCCTTCATGGCGGCGAGGCGTTCGAGAGGGATTCCGAACGACTTGGAGACGTCCGGCGCGCACGCCGCGAGGCGCTCCTTGAGGACGGAGCGGCCGCGCGCGTCGATGAAGGGCAGACGGTGTTTGTGGAGGAGCGCGCTCATGTCGCAGCCTTCTTCAGAGATTTGGGATCGACCAGCTGAGAAAACTTCACGTCGACGAGGCCCTGGGCCAGCATGCGCGTGAAGGCGACCTCGCCGCGACCTTCGTCGGTCAGCGTGGCGTATGGCGAGAGAAGAAGAACCTTGTAGGCACCATCCTCCTTCGCCTCGCGCACCTGCGCGATGCCGACGACGTAGGTCCCGAAATCGTCGCGGAGCAAGACCGTGATCTTGTCGCCCGGATCGAGCTTGAAGGTGTCGGCGAATCCCTTCAAATCCTTCTCGGCCGGATCGCGCACCGACCAGACCACGCGTCGAAGCCGGTCGTGGTAGCTGTGCTTGCTCGACGCGGGGATGGTGTACTTTCCCGGGACGTCGAAGGACGTGCCCCGAGAGAGCGCGACGCGGTCGACCAGCACGGTCGAAGGACCCTCGTCGGGATCGTAGGGCCCTGAAAAGGTGCCTTCGAGCGCGCCGCGCGAGGCGCCGTCGGTGTCGACGACCTCGAACGTCATGCGCTCACCGCTCTGCAGGGGAGCATCGGCACCGAAGCTGACCACGCCGGGCACGAGACCCGCCGGAAGCGAGGCGGGCTGACTCACGGTCGCGAGTGGATCGGCGAGCACGCGCGACAATGCCGCCTTGATGCGCGCCTCGTCCGCCACGCTTTCCGCATAGAAGTCGCCTTCGGTGCGCGTCACGCGCGCTTCGTCGGGAATCATGGTCGCAGGCTTCTCCCCTCCCGAACTGGGCAACGCGGTCTCGGCTTTCCGCCCGCTCGACACCACCACGAGCCCCGCGCCGAGCAGAAGGATCAACACGAACGGAAACATGCCGCCATCGTACCAGAAGTTGCTCCGTTGTTCGGAGTCGCGTTGACACGTAGCACTCGTGTAGCTACGCTTGGCCCATGCTGCATCTCTCGATCGCTCAAGCCCTGTCCGTATGGACCGACCTCGAACTCGCGCTCGCCGGACGTCACGGCTTCGGTGGTCACACTGCGGAGATCTACCTCTACCGCCTGATGCCCTACGACCCCGCCGCCCACACAGCGCTGCCGAGCGCACGTCGCGACGAGGCTGAGACGGCCATGAACAGAATGGCGACCGAGAACCTCTGTGAGCTGGTCGAGTACTTCATCCAGACCCGCGAGGAGTGCGCCGACGTGCGCATCCAAGGCGTCTCCTTCTCCGAGTGGAGCCGCGAGATTCTCGCGTACCGCGTCCAGGTGGAGGTCGTTCCCAAGCGAGCTGTGGCGCCTGCGTCCGCGCCAAGGTCGGAGGGATCGAACGAGGCGAAAGAGGTCTTCCATCGCTTCCAAGCCTCCTTGGAGAAGGAAGTCATCGCGCCCTTCAAGAAGGCCATGGAGGAGTATCGCGCGGGCTTCGACGAGGCCCTCAAGGCGCACTCCGAGAAGCTGCGCATCGGCGCGCTGGAGGAGTATGCCCGCGGACATGCGGGGCTTCGACCAGGCGCCCACGATCAATGGGTCGTGCGCGCGGGATACCTCCAGTGGATCGCGCCGGATCAATCACTGACGCGCGATCCGAGTCAGGCTTGGAGTTCCTACGACATGAAGAAATCCAGAGCAGTTGCGGCCCACTGGGACTCCGTCGCGATGCAACTCGGACGCACTACCGAGAGTCTGTGCACCGTCGAATCGGATGCGGAAGCTCGGAGGACCTTCGCGCGCCACCACGCCGCGTTGCAGGCAGCCAAGGAGTCGCCGTGAGCGAGGAACTCATTCCCAAGGTCGGCGACGTGCTCCTCATCGAGACTCGCATACTCGGCAACAGCACATGGACGCGCGACAAGGTCACCGCAGTCGCGACGGTGCTTGGAGGAAGGTCGATAGCGGGCGTGCGCCGAAAACTTCACATTGTTCAAGCCGGTTGCGAGTTCGTCTGGCGCAATGGGCGCGGCTCGGCGAGATTCGCGGCGGGAGCCGAGTCTTTCGCCACCATCAGCGCTGAAGCCGACGTCAAATTCGTTCTTCAAGAAAAGCGTCGCCTCCATTTCTGGGCAAGCATGCGCGAGTCCTGCGAGAAAATGATCGGCGCCGCGCGTCGCCACAGCGTGTCGGAAGCCAAGGCGGCCCTCACCAAGATGCAAGAAGACCTCCAGGCGTTCGAAGAAGAAAATACGGAGAAGGTGTCATGAGGGCCGACGAACTCTGCGAGCACCCGTCCAAGACGGGCCCCTGCTTCCGCCTCAAGGGCCACTGCTCTCCCACCCACTGGGGCCGCCTCGGAACGAGCAACGAGCCGCGCTGCAGCATCTGCCGCGTCTACGGCACGCGTGAGATGGATCACGCGACGACGTGCCCGCTGTTCAAGAAGGTCCCGAAGGTGGAAGAAGTCGCGCCGTGACCGATGGCAGCATGGTGGCGTTGCTTGTCGTCCTGTGCGCAGCATTCGTAATTTGCGTAGGCATGCTGTTCGTCACATGCTGGGCGGCGACGCGAAGAGCGCCACTCCTGCCAGAGGCGGAAAGAGAGCTTCCTCCCGTTACCCGAGGCGTCTACCGCGCGCTCGAAGAGAACGAGCGCGCGACGCCAAAGGCGCTTAGTAGCCAGTTCCACCGCAGGCCGCGTAAACTTCACGGCTGGTGAGATCCGATCGCCATTCTCCGTAAATGGTGAGAAATCCGTTGGAAGAAGCGATGGCTTTTTCGAGCATACGTCGACTCGCCGGATCGTTCGCCCCTCTGAACATGGCGAACCTCACGCCATAATCCCCCGCGGCCATCCACAGAACTGCAATGATGGGAGAACTGCGCATTCCGGAGTGGAACGTCTCGAAGAGAACGGGCCGTAGAGGACCACCTTTCTTGAAAGAATCCAGAGAGCGTTTCAGGATTTCTTTCAATCTTGGAGATACCTCGTAGTATCTCGGCCCGTCCAAGCATCCAACCCTCTCCGGATGTGCGACGGCCGCCTTGGCCAGTCTGTCGTACACGTCGAACTCGTCTGCAGCTTCCTCCAGCGAGGCCAGGAGGCTCTTCTCGTACCGCTCTTGGAGCATGAGCGAGGCGCCTGCGCACGCGCGAGTGTTCTCGTTGAGACCTCCATTCAGACCTGCGCAGTACTCGCCACAGAGGCGCGCTCCCGGGTCTTCGACGATGCTCGTCACGAGGTCGAGCGAGACCTCCGTTGGTAGGGCCATCTTCTCGATCTCGTCGTGATAATCACCCGCTATCGCGCGAAGAAAAAACTCTTCGAACGTCAGGAGCAGCGGCAGCTTGCCGTAGTCGCGGTACTCGGCCCAGCGTTCCTCGTCGACGCGTCCGTGGTAGACGTGCGGCCGCTCGACGGAGGTGAGGACGGTGACGTAGGGCTTGCGCCCCGAGCGCACGATCGCGTCGACGCGTTCGACAAAGCCCTTGCCGGCGGGCTTGGTGTGGGCGCGCACGGCCTCGTGCACGATGGCGCTGAGCGAGCAGCCGCGCTCCGCGGCCAGGGCTTGGATGGTGGCGTAGAGGACGGAGTCGAACCGCAGCGTGGTTGTCTTCGTTCCCTTGTCGCTCTTGCGCTGATTCATTCTCGGCATGGGTTCATCTTTGGCGCGCGAGGAGCGGCTTCACAACGTCAAAATGTGAAGCCGAAGTGAAGCCACCTCCCTAGCACGCCCGTTGACGCGTAGCTACAGTAAGGCTACGTGAGTACCATGCTGCCGTTCCACCTCTACATCGCCCAACCCGGCAAGCGCTTCGAGCTTCGCGCGTGCCGGGATGTCCCGGTCGATTCGTACCTGGTCGTCCAGGAGTGGCCCGATCGGCGAGGAGAGGAAGAGTCGCATCTTCCAGTGAAACCCTATCAGGACATGCGCTTTTCAGCGCTCGACAAGGCGCTCTGCGAGTACTTCAACGCGTTTTTCGGATTGCGTGAAGTGTTGCGCCGTAAGCCCATCTTCGAGACGCTGCATGTGTGGCAGAACATCGACGACATCGACGATGAAACGCGCATGCAGTCGCGCATTCAGCCTCTCGCCAAGGATCCTGAGACGGGTCTGGTGAAGGCCTGGAACGTGGGTTGCTGCACGCTCCCAGCGCTCGACTTGCCGCTCACCTCCATCGACATCGCCAACGCGAGTCTGCGCTTTACGAGACCGGGCAAGAAGGACATCGCCGCGATGCTCGTCCCGCCCGTTCAGCGATGCTGGTTCCCATCGGACCGCGACGACTTGAAGAAAGGCATCGCCCGCGGCGGCGCGGAGCTGCGCTTCGAACGTAGTCACCACGTCTACGCTTTCTCAGAACTGCACGAAAAGTATGGCTTCGTCCTCAAGGGTGATTTGCGTCTCCATTCAGCGTCCGAGGTGCGGGAGGTGAATCGCAGGATGTGGTTGAGCCCGGTAACGAGTTTCAAGCCCGAAGAAGCAGTCGAAATCGAACGTGTCCTCGAACTGGAAAAGGTTCGATAGAAAGTAGGTCCTCATGGGTTGCTGGAACGGTACGTGTGCGATCACCCATCTGCCGATCTTCCACGGCGACGAGGTGCGAGTGGTCCTCCTTCGCCAAGGACACGGCGACATCGCCAAGGGATTCTACAGGCCCACGGACATGTGGATCCCCATGGGCATTCCGTGGAAGGCCAAATACGACGACTACGGTTCGGTCGAGTCGGTGCAGCTCGACGGCATCGAGACGGAATTCTTCCGTGAGGCCTACACGCGCTACTTCACGATCGACAGAGAACCCATCTTCGACGGAAAAGAACCGTCGGTCGAGAGCTTTCTCGACCCGAAGGATCCGACCCTCTTCGATCTGGTGCGCGATGGCTGTGTTCGCATCAAGAACCGCTACGGCATCGGACCCGACCAGTATTCCGTGGGCATGGCGCTCGTCCACGAGCCCGTCTACTGCGCATTGGCCGACTACACCTGGGAGCCGTTCTTCGCCGAGAAGCACCCTCGCTTCGGGACCTTCGCCCACGCGGAGCGGCTCTATGAAGAGGCCAACGCCTATCTCAAGCAGCTTCTCGATGACACCGCGCTCGACATCGCTGAACCTGAACAGGGTCTTCACCGCGCGCTTCGACGCGACGACTTGAGGTTCACGACGCAGTCGATCTTCCTGCGCGAGCTGCTCTCTGGCATGGGCGAGAACGCGACCTCGTTCCACTACGATCTGACCCTCCGCATCAAGGCGATCGACCTCGCACGAAAAGACTTCAACGCGCTCAGACCCTTCCTCGCCGACGCGCGCGTGAAGGACCTGGTGGAGAGGCTTGCCGACTTCTTCATTCTCCATCAGGTCATGGGAGAAGGGCGCATGTTCTGGAGCCCCCAGTCGGGCATGGGAAGCCAGGAGAGTAGCACCAACGCCCAGTGCTTGGTCGCCAAGACCACCCACCTGATGGCCGCGCGCATCGCTCAGAAATTCGAGGAGGACAACGGTTGACACGTAGCTACGTTATGGCTACGCTCATCTCATGAAGACGGCAGCAGAAACCCGCCTCGCGGCCCAAGGACTCCGTGACGATCGTGCGACCCGCGTGGAAGAGGAGGCTATGCAACAGCTGAAGGCGCTGGACCTCTGGATTGACGAGCACCTTCGCAAGCATTCCGCCGATCCGAGCATCGTCAAGGGCGCCGTGTCGAACTACACAGGACATTTGAACGAGCGGGCTCTCGCGCGCTTGTCCGAGCTTGGATACTGGGTCGAGGACGTTGGCGACAGGGTTGCTGCGGTCTGGAGCGTCCGATGGCCCGCATGAACAACCAGCACAACGTCGTCGTTTGCCTGGAGAACCCCAAGTTTCCGGGGACCAACGGCCGCGTGATCGCTCGCGACGTCGACTTCGGCGACTACATGAAGATGCGTTCTTCAGGTCCTGATGGCTCGGTCGACCCCGCGCTCCGGCTCTGGGTCGGCTCGGCGGAGATCGGCGAGCTGGTCTCGCTCTGCGGATGCCCGGCAGGCGACTGCATGCTCTGTGACGATGCGGGACTGCTTCACGATTCGAAAAAGGATCACTAGCCATGGACATATTCGAAGAGCGCAACGCACTGAAGGTCGAAGTGGCGCGCCTCCGAGAGGTGCTGGCAGCTGGCGAACGAGAGCGTGACAAGGTGCGAGACGGGCTCGTCGACCATCTCACCAAAGTCGCCGAGCGCATCGGTCAGGCCGTCGAGCGTCTTGGCATCGGAACCGCCGACGACTGCAGGGTCGACGACCCCAACCGCGGCTACCTGACTGCCGTCGAGAACCTGTACAACGCGGCGGCGAGTGCGAGGACCGACCGCGACGCGCTCTCTCATCATGCTCTCACCCTCACGGTCAAGGTGGCGCGCCTACAGGAGGCGCTGGACCATGCATACCCATGGGTCACCTGCGGCCACGATCTGCGCGTCTGCCCGACCGATGCCGCGGGCGAACTCATCGAGGACGACTGCAAAGCGTCGAAGCGGTTTCACGAGTTGGTGAAAGGAGTCGGGTCGTGAGCGCGCCGACGACCGAAGAGGTGAAGGGCGCGTTGAAAATCGCGAAAGCTGCGCTGGAAGCGTCGCCGGGCGCTTCGCTGTACGCCGGAGTGGTTGTGGCCTTGGAATCCCCGGCCCTCCCCCTCGCCGAGCACCGTGACGCACTGAACCTCGCGCTGACGAAGATCACCGCCGCCGCCGGCCTCCCCGCCGACGCGAGCGTGGAGGAAGTGGTCGCGCAGGTGAAGGAGCGCCGATGGATGGTCTCCGCCATCTGCAACGAGCTGTTCTGTCACAAGGAGATGCCCATCCCTGACGCCCTGACCATCCAGCGCATCGACGGCATCACGCGGCGACACGAGCCAGGACCGTTCGACGAGGCCCTGTTCGAAGAAGCTGCCCCTGTGCGCGAGCGCCTCGAAGCCATCCAGGCTGCGCGCCACCTCCTCGCGACCGAACGCATCGCGGTCCATCGCGACGGCTTCAAGTACATCATCTCCGCGACGACCCACGAGTGTCTCGGCGACTGGGACCTCGTCGGCTCCACCGGCAAACGCCTCGGACCGGCCTGGGTCCGTTTGAACGGGAAGATCGTGACAGCGCCCGAGTTCAAGGACGAGAACGAGGCCCGCGACTGGGTCTTCAAGAAGCTGGAGGACGACGGCTGGGCCCTTCACAAGGGCTTCCTCGACCCCAGCGATCGGTAGACACGTAGCCACAGGAATGCTACTCCCTCTTCGAGGTCACATCATGTACGTCGGCAACATTCGGCTCGGGTTCGCGTGCAACTCATCCAGCTCTCACAGCATCGTCATGGTGACGCGCGGCATGAGCGTCGCCGAGAACATCATCGAACACGACTACGGCTGGGAGGACTTCACGCTCGTCAGCAAGGACGCCAAGAAGCGCTACCTCGCCGCGCAGCTCTACGCAAACCTCCACACCCGCGTCGGTGACGACATCGCACGCGCCGTCTGCGACTCCTGGCTCGGCATGAAGTTCGAGCCGCGCCAGGCGCCCGGCGTCGACCACGAGAGCGTCCTCATCCTGCCCGTGAGCCGCGAGGACTCGCGCCCTTCGCAGGCCATCGGCATCGATCGCGCCTTCTTCGATGCCCTCGTCGCCTACACCCTGCGCGACGACGTCGCCGTGCACGGCGGCAACGACAACGACGATGTCGGGCACCCGCTCTCGGGACTCGTCGGCACGCGCGACTGGCCCATCCCGCGCGACACGGGCGGAACGTACTTCTGCCGCCACGATGCCACGAGCAACTTCTGGACGCTCTACAACCCGCACACGGGCGACAAGGCGCGGTTCCGCTTCGAGGATCCCGCCAAGGCCGACCCCATCGTCCGTTCGGATTTCCCCGAACTCATCGACCTCAAGATCACCAACTACTGCCCCTTCGGCTGCACCTACTGCTACCAGGGCTCGACGCCCAAGGGCGAGCACGCGGAAGGCATCGACCTCTACGAGTGGCCGATGCGACTCGCGCAGCTCCAGGCCTTCGAGGTCGCCATCGGCGGTGGTGAGCCGACCATGCACCCCAAGCTCGAAGACCTCATCCGCGGGCTCGCGCGCAACAACATCACCCCCAACATGACCACGCGGAACCTCGCCTGGTTCCGCGACATCCACGTGCGCGAGAACGTCCTTCCGCTCATGGGCGCTGTCGCTGTTTCCGTCGAGAATGCCGACGACATCGCTCGCATCAAGAAGGCCCTCGTCGGTCTCCCGGAGACAGTCACGGGCAAGATCCGCTTCCAGCACGTGATGGGCGTCGCGAACGACTACGAGTTCACGAACATGCTGCGCGCCATCCACGAGCTGCACATCGACGCGCATCATCGCGAGGCGTGGGTGCCGCACGTCACGCTCCTCGGCTACAAGACCGTCGGCTTCGGCGAGAACTTCAAGCCGAAGCCCTACAGCAAGTGGCTCCAGGACATCCGCACCCTCGCCGACCGTGACCACGTCTATCTCTCCGTCGGCATCGACACTGCCCTCGCCGCCGAGACCGGCGAAGAAGAACTCTCCCGAAACGGCATCAAGCCCCTCTTCTACGGCATGCACGAGGGCAAGTTCTCGATGTACATCGACGCCGTCGAGGGTCGCTTCGGTCCGTCGTCCTACTGCGAATCCCTTCGCATGCACAAGCTTCCAGATGGTCGCACCGTCACGTTCGGCGGCGATGGCGACTTCGACGACGGCTACGATGCCTACGTCGAGAGCATCTGCAAGGTGTTTCGGAACTGGTGATGGAGCGCATCGAACCCTCCTGGCTCATCGAGCGAATGTTCTTCCCGCTCCCGGGGGAGAAGCGCGTCTACATCTACGCCCTCCGCTCGGGCATCGTCGTTTCCCTCGACGAAGAGCGCGGACCCCTCTGCTGGAAAATCATGGGCTCCAACAGCGCTGTCCTGGCCGATGGTGACCTCGGCCGCCGCAAGTTCGAGCAGAGAAACGAGGCTGGCCATCGCATTGCTCTCGACGCCGAGTTGATACGAAAACCCTCCGACCTCGTCGAAGAAGATGTAGACGTCTTCCTACAATCGATCGAGGCGTGGACCTACTGACCTTTACAACCCACCCTTCGTGATCATAGAGAAGTTTCCCCACTCACTTTCGAGGACCATCCCCATGTTCGAAGACCCCGCCTACGCCGACACGCACAGCGATCAGAGCGAGACCACCTCCAAGAAGAAGGCCAAGAAGCCGGCAAAGAAGGCCGCTGCCAAGAAGGCCGCAGCCAAGAAGGGCGCGGCGAAGAAGCCTGCGAAGAAGGCCGCTGCCAAGAAGCCGGCCAAGAAGGCCGCTGCCAAGAAGCCGGCCAAGAAGGCCGCTGCCAAGAAGCCGGCTGCCAAGAAGGCGGCTGCCAAGAAGAAGCCGGCCGCCCCGAAGCGGACGGGGGCCAAGCGCGCGGCGGCGAAGAAGAAGGTCGACACCACGCGACGCGGCGCGCCCGACGTCGTCGAGAAACGCCGCATCGCCCGCGAGTTCAACACGGTCTTCAGCGGCAAGGGCGGCGAGAAGAGCACCAAGTTCGACGGCCGCGTCCTCAAGCGCTGCAACCGCCTCCTCGAAGCCCTCTCGCAGCCCGCGAACATGAAGGCCATCGAGATCCTCAAGGGCATCGATTTCCTCCTCGGCGCTGGCTACAAGCGCGCCGAGATCCACGCCAAGATCCCGCGCGGCGCTGGCCTGCCCTCCGACCGGGTCGGCGTGGACGTTCTGCGCGCCCTCCACGTCGCCTACGGCTTCCGCTACGAGACCTACCGCCTCGCTGGCTTCAAGCCCGACACGCTCGAAGACGCGGGCATCGAGGCCTGACCGCCTCAACGCGCGCCGTTCCTCTGAGCGGCGCGCGTTTCTGCTTCTTCTGTGTGAGAGGGCAACATCGTGATCCAAGCGCTCTTTGGAATGGTGGTCTTCTGGATCGGCGGCGCCTTCTCGCTCGCCGCCTTCAACGTGGCGATGGGCGTGCCTCTCTTGCGCGTCTGGAAGACCGTCCTTCTCTGGCCGTTCTTCGCCACGATTGCTCTCCACCGAGGCGTCCCGACCGTCAAGTCTCTCGCGGCCGCGCAGCTCGACACGCTTCAGAAGACCGACGGCGAGCAGGTGGGCATCAAGATGCCCTACCCCGCCGAGCATTCCATCAACCCCTACGCGCTCTTCGAGCACGTACGTCCGGACCTTCAGGCCGACGACCACCGCTGGTTTGCCTTCTACGACTACCAGCTGCCGAGCAAGGACCTGATCGTCATCCTGACCTCTCTCCGATGCATGTGCTGCGGCCACTCCCTCGAAGACGCGCCCGCTCGCTGCCCTTGTCCGGAAAAGATTCCGCTCGTCTTCAACCGCTGCAGCCCCACGTTTGTCGCCAACTGTGGTGAGGGCGACGATCCGAACTCTCTTCCGGTTGGTGACTGGGAAGTGATCGAAAACCGCTCGATCACCCAGGAAGATTTCGAGCGAATGGCCACGAAGGAGTCCGACGATGTCTAAGGCCAGCTTCGTTCTCTGCGTTCATTCCGACAGCGTTTCCGCGAACCCGGAGAAGTACGACTGCGCGGCCATGCTCCACGCGATGTACAAGAACTTCTGCGTTCTTCGCGGATGGGAGGTCGAGGTGCGGTCCACGCCGCTCACGCTTTTCCTGAGCGTGTACGGCGCGGACCTGTCGCTCTTCAAGAACGAGGGTGGCTACCACCGCATCGTGCGTCAGAGCCCGCACGATCCTGCCCGGCGGCGTCACCACAACCTCATCTTCGTCGAGATGCTCACCGATTCGCTCGACGTGCGCGCCTTCAACGCCGGAGCCGGCTTCGGCGAACCTCCGTTCCGACCCCAGGACCGCCTGGTGCGAAGCTACGTGCTCTTCCCCTACGAGCGTGTCTACAACCACTACTCTTCCGACATACACGAGTGCGTCGCGCTCGACGGCGTCAGAGACGTCCTCCGTGGCAGTGAGACCCTGAGCGCTCTTCTGCGAGGCTGACATGCCCACCCCCGAAGACGACGAGGACCTCTTCCACCAGGCCGACCAGGACGACGACCCTTGCATGAGCTGGGAGTCGCCCGAGGGCAAGGCCGAGATGGTGGAAGGACTGCAGCGTGTCGACGAGCAGCTCCGTGCCATCGACGAACGTATGGAGAAGGACGCGCGTTGGTGCGCCTGGTGCGGCGAGTCCATCCGCCCGGACGTGCGACCCGACCGCCCCGCCATCGCCCTCCTCGCCGAGGACGAAGATGGTATTCGCGAGGTCGTCGTGTGCTCGCGCGCCTGTCGCGCGCAGCTGGGTGCGGAGAACCGTGCCGTGCGGCGCCAGAAGCAGTTGAGGGACGCGTGACCGCCAAGAAGAAGCCTGCTGCCGCTGCGGCCTTCGCCATCGAGTGGAGGTGTCCGCGCTGCTCTGCGCCTCACGACGAGCACGGAGAAGGCGAATGTTCCTGGCGGCACGGAGAGACCTGCGGCGGCTTCCTCTGTGAGTGCATCGACACGGATGATGGGTCAGAGCTGCCTGACCACGGCGTGACGTTCGGCAACCCTTGTCCGACGGCGCGTTGCTACCACTGCGGATGGGAGGGGACCTTCCCGAAGACGCCGAAGAAGCTGCAGCCGTGGGAGAAGCGCGCGCTCGCGGAGGGATGGACGCCGCCCGAGAAGCGGCGTCGAGAGCTGGTCAAGTAGTCATCGCGGCGGAAGCTCGCCCAGGCGCGGCTTGAGCAGAGCCAGCGATGACGCAGGGCTGGTCAGTTGGACCAGCTCACGAAGCATGACCTGCCGCTCGGGCGTCCTCGGCGTGGAGATGACGGCGCCGCCGATTTTTGCCTGTCCCAGCGCCCAGTACCGCTCGGTGGTCTCGACGAGGATGCCCAGGCCAGTGAGAACCGCCTCTCGCAACCAGGCACGCTTGCGTTCGTCGAGCTTGACCGCCCATCGCCATCCGAGCAGAGGCGCATCCTTCACCGCCGGATGCTCCCAAGGTTTCGAGGGCATGATGAAGAGCCAGTACGGCTTCTCTCTCGGAGAGAGCTTGTCATGCTCGTCCGATTTCTCATTGACGAATTTGGGATCGCCCAAAGCCTTGTTGATGCGCTCTCCGAGTTGCTTGAAACGCTCTCCGTGAGAAACGCGTTTCCAGCCCGCCTGAAGACCCAACAGTTCCTGATGGTCGTACGTCAAGAACTCGACGTGATGACAGATCTCATGCGCCAAAGTGCGATCGAAGGTGTACTCGTCTGCCAGGATGGCGCGTTGCAGCTGAATGGTCGTGGTGAACGGTGTCCCGTTGGACAGAAAGGCTCGCACGTCCGCGCCCAACAGCGTGCACATGCCGAGCCAATCGTCCTTCGCGGTCATGCGATCGACGATGGCGAATCTAGGCAACGCCAGCTTGGGATATCCGAGGAGCCCAAGGAAGTATCGAGTCCGATCTTCTGAACGCTGAATCCACGTCGCGTCCAGCTTTTTCCGCCCCGCTGCGTAGCCCTTTCCACGCAAAAATCTCGCGCTCATGCTTCGAGGATATCACGGCGTCTGCGAACCGATGAGGCCGTTGTACAGCTCCCAGTAGGCCCGCCGCTGCGAGGGGTGATCGTCGGCCTGCCGCGCCGCTATGCGCGTCCTCCCATCGACCGCAGGCGCCTCGCTTGCGCTGTACCGCGCCAGCTGCCACACCTGATGCGTCGAGTTCACGCGTACGCGCGACGTGTCGGCCATGTCCGTCACATCGAGCGCTTGAAGCTCCGCGTCGGTGTACACATACGGGCCGCGAACGGCATCCAGGCTGTCGCCGGGGCGCAGGTTCAGGATCCAGTACGCGCGCATGTAGGAATGAACAGACCTTGCAGCATCGGCAGGTGTTGCGGATTCGTGCGCTTGAACGAAGGTCTCCCCTTCCACGGCGGGACGACCGTCGTAGACGTGCTCGGGCGGAGACGTCCGACGAACCAGCTGCCAGAGGCTACCGTCCGCGCGATTGACGAAGATGGTGTGGCTGGGGACGTCGCGCACGTCGTACGTGCGAAGACCGCCGAGACCCCATACGCCGTAGTCGACCCCGTCGGTGGCCCGCAAGAAAGACCGAAACGCCGTTCCGGGAGAGGAGCCGTCGTTGCTGTCGTCTCCACGAACGGGATCGACGTAGATCGGGGGAGGTGTCGAGGCCAGAATCTGCTGCGCGGCGCGCTGTGTAATCGCTGAAACCATCCCGCCGATGGCCGCGGAGATCGCGGTTCCTGCCAAGGTTTGCATCCGGCTCTGACGCCGTTCCTGGGCAGAGAGGTTGTGCAGCTTCTTGACAGCGCCCTGGAAGACGCGGCCACTCTCGTCCTTGCCAGACTCCATGGCCACATCGACCTTGATGGAGAGGGTGTTGATGGCCTCTAGAAGGCTTGCGTGACGCGTAGCGAGGACGACGATCTTTCCCTTGCCGCCCGCATGCTGGAAGCGCACCAGGCTCGCGTAGAAGCCCTCTTTGGCCTCCTCGCCCTCGCCCTCGCCCTCGCCGAGGTACGAGACGATGATGCCCGGCACGCTCGGGTCGTCCGGAAAGAGAGAACGTGCGATGCGTGTCAGGCGTTCGAGCGCCTCGCTCGCCGTCGCGGGCGTCGCCTGCATGGCCGGCGTCGGCGGCAGAGTTTCCTTGGGCGCTGTAGGCTTTCGAACGCTCCGGGCCATTACAATCCATCCTCGTTGTGAGGTCCATGCAGCTTCCAGAGTCTCTGGAATTCGTTCGAGATTTCCGTTTCCGTCGGCGGCTCTTTGCGAGAAGCCTTCCAGGCGAAGTAGTCGACCAAGACGCGACGGCGCGCGACCTTGACGGCGTTGGGCGTGCGCGCGTGCGCGGGGATGTCTTCGCGGTACTCGACGCGCGCGAGGATACGCGCGTCGTGCGAGGTGAAGGTCCCCGGCTTCTGAGTCTCCACCATCGTCTTGCGCCCCGACTTGCGAACCTGTGTGAGGAGGTTTGTCGCAGGCTTCGGCGGACTCTTCGATGGTTTCGGCGGACGAGGAATCGGGAACAGAGGTTCCGGACGGAATTCCTCGATCTCCCGAATGGTGCCTGACGGCAAGAGAGGCATGCCAGCCTCCTCGGGCGTCATGTTGCCCTTGCGCGTTCCGCAAGGATAGCAAGCGCAGACGAGGTTCTCTGGATCGGGCGCGCCGCCGCGCGAGACCGGAAAGACGTGGTCGAGATGGCTCGATCGACGCCCGCAGTACCGACAGTGGTCCTTGTCCCGTTTTTTCGAAATGTCGCGCTCGTCGGGGGTGCCGTAGAGCGCCTCGTAGATGGCGTCCTTGTCGGCGCTCACGCCGCAGGCCGAGCACTGCACCATCCTGGTCGCAACGTCGTACTCCAGCGTGCCCGCGGAAGCGCAGACGAAGCACGGTTTCAAGGTGTACGAGTGAATTTGACGCATGGAACTAGTCGTTTTCGTCGCGGAACATCTCCCGGCCCTCTGAGTAGTGCATCCTCGTGTCGGCCGGGAAGATCCGGAAGTAGTCGATCTCGTTGAACGCCACCTTCTTGGTCCCGCGCTCGGTGCGCTGATACCAGACCGCGAGCGCACCTTCCAGCAACGCGTGTGGCTCGCCGCAGTCGCACCAGGTGCCGTCCATCCCGTCCCAGAGGCGAACCACGAAGCCCGTATCGCTCTCGGGCATTACCCGATGCAGAGCCAGGTAGCGAGCGCGGGCCTGTGTCACGATGGATGCGTCTTCCGATTTGCGCTCCACCTCTTCCGGCGAATCGTTCGCGATGAATTCCCGCATTTGTTGACGAAGCTCTTCGTCTTCCTCCTCTTCGTCTTCCTCCTCTTCGATGCCGAATCCAACGTCCTTCATCACCAAGGACATCAGCTCGCTCTCGATCTTGTTGCAGAGATCTTTGGCGGCGGTCCACTCCTCACGGCCCTGTCCTGGTATGAGATGCGCGATGGAGCCCTTGTCTCGGCACTTCCTCAGCACGGCGCGTTCGGCGACGTGCGCTTCATAGAGCGCGGCGCGGAGCTTGTGAAGTCTCTTTATCTCGGCAGCATTGAGCGGCTTGTTCACGAATCCTCCAAGGTCTTGAGATCATCGGTCAGTGCGTAGGCGACGATGAGGGCGCGCTTGCAGGCGTCTTCCTGCGTTGCCTCGCGGCCGCTTGCTCCGCGGGAATAGAAGCTACCGAGACCGTATGCCAGGCACACCTCCCAGGCACCGTTCGCATAGGCCACGCAGTCGATGTAAATGGAGTTGCTGGACGTTTGATATCGAAGGAGAACAGATGATTCTTTCGTCCACACTGGCGTTGGGTGCGACTTGCCGGACATGTTCACTCTTCGTCCTCGTAGATGGAAGAGAGGTAGGTGCCGTGCTCGGCGGCGAACTTTCGGCGCGCATCACCGATGCTTGCGGCGTCCTCGATGGGTTCCCAGAACTTCCCCCAGGCATCGACGAGACCGCCCTGACGCTCGAAGAACGCGGCCGTCTTGATCATAGGCGAGCTGGGCGCCTGAAGACGGTAGAGTCCGTAGTGGGTGATCATGTTGCCGTCTCGACGAAGAGGTCGAGCCCCTCTCCTCGGTCATCGAGCGCATCTTTCACTTCTTGCGCACTGACCTTGGATGCGAAAACGGTGCGACCTCCGCCCCAAGGCTTGGAGCCGGCGATGCGAAGGCCGTTGAGGTAGACCGCGAACCCTCCGGAACTGCTCACCACTGTCAGCGTGACGAGCTTCTCCGCGCTTTTGACCTCGTCGCCCATCTCAGCGCACTCCCACGTTGAGGAGAGCCGGGTTGAGGGTACCGCCGCTCGCGTTCGCCCTCTCACCCTCGTTGCCGATCTGCGTGTCGAGGTTGTGCCAGCGGCGGAGCGCCTCGCCGTGCGCCCAGACGCGGGCGATCTGCGCGACCGCCCACCCGTACATGAAGCCCGTGACGCCTTCGAGGTCGGCGTCGTGGCTGGCCGCCTTCGCGATGTCTTCGAGCTTCTCGCCCGCGGCGATGCGCGCCTCCATCTTGTGCGCCCAGCGCGCGGCGAAGCGGACGCCGCATGCGCCATAGCCGCTGTCCTTGTTCACTTCGACGAGGTTGCGCCAGATCCCCTCGGCTTCGGCGGAAGCGAAGGCGAAGGTGCAGAGGACGTCACCCTCCGCCTTCAGCTCGGCCTGCTGTGCGGCGCGCTTCTCCGCTTCCAAGCGGCGGCGCTCGATGTTCTCGGGCTTCGCGTCCTCGATGGCGCGCCGGGCAGCGTCTTCCGCCGCGGCCTTGTCCTCGCCTTCGCGAATCTGTGCCATGGCCTCCTCGAACGTCGTGCACCCGGCGCTCGTCGAGACGACCTTGAAGTCGATACCATTGAAGGTCGTGACGACTTCGCAGGGCCTTCTGACTTCGGCGATCTTGATCATCTCCTCGATGACCTTGACGATGTAGTCACCGATCATGCCTTCGTAGCGGAACATGTTCATGTGCAGGAATCCTTTCGAGTGTGCTTGTCCCGGAACTTGGTAAGTGTCTCGATAAGCGTGTCAACCTCTTCGAGGCCGAGTTCGGCGAGGGTGCGACAGTACGTAACGTCGTCGTCGGTCTCGTAAATGAACTCGAAAAAATCGCCGTTCTCTTGCGCGTAGAACTGGTCGATGCCCTTGAGCTTCCAGGTCACATCCGCGGCCTTGCTCTTGCGCGCAGTCTCCGGCTCGATGAACGAGTTGAATTCGATCAGAGAAGCTTGAATGCCTTCGAGCCGTCGTAAGAGATCGGCGTGTACGTCGGGTTCGATGCGGGGATTGGTCTTGGCGAGCTGCTTCTCCAACGTCACCGCCTCAGCCTGAAGGCTCAAGCGCGTGTTGAGCGCGATGCCGCGACCTGCCGTGCTGTCAGTGTCGACATCGGCTTTGCAGCATGGGCAAAAGATCGTCTTTTTCATGGCGCCACCCTCAAGCGCGGTTTCTTCTTGCATGTCAGTCGGTTGTGGCCGCGTTCGTGGCACAGCGCGCACTTCCGCCTGATCTTTTCCGTCGGCCGGACGGTAGTGCTGCGTCGAACTTCCTTGAGCCATTCCAGCATTTCTTCCCGCACATCTTCGTACGATGATTCGTAACACATCATCTCCGCGAGATCGAACACCTCATCAAGAGCTTCTTCGGTTCCAGGCTTGGAGAACGTCACGGGACTTCTCGATATGCCTTGGCTTCTTCGAGGCGAAGAGCCATCGCTTCCGCCGCCGCGCGGATTTCCGACGTGCGACCGGCATAATGGCTTTCGAGAAAGCGTGTGGCGACCGAAGGGTTCACGAGGAAGTACCCAACGTTGTTCATCGGGCTCAAGAGACCGAGGATGAAGTCGCGCAGACCGAGATAGATCATCTCCTCTGCGCCCAGATCTTCGCCCTTGTCGAGCCAGCCCTGCTGCTCCGCAGTCTTCGCAGCTTCGTCGAACGCCGCGCAGTACGGAGGATGAAGGAGGGGAACAGGCCGATTGCCGAATCGCTCGGCGAGGGCGAAGAGCATGGCTCTGTAGAACGCTTCTTTTTTCACGACGAGCCTCGCGGTTTGGAGATGTTGCGGGCGATCATGAGGTGCGGGTTGCGAAGGTTCGCGCGGCGCTCGTCTTCGAACGCGGCCTCGACGTTCGCCTCTTCGGCGCAGGCGTCCAGACCTGCTGCCAGGACCTGTCGATCTTGTTCGTCGAAGATGAGCGTGGCCCAGGGCGTCTGAAACTTCCAGAGGCCTGTGTTGCCGCTCTTCCACAGACCGCGACGAAACGCCTGACGGACCTCCGCGTGATGCGCCGCTCGCACGCGCACCTCCAAGCCATCCAGATGAGCGACAGTGAGAATCTTGGCGTCCGCGAAGACCATGCCGCCGACATCCAGCGTGAACTTCTCGACCGTTCGCGGGCCCCAGTTGCGAAGCGCGTCTTCTTGGCTGAAGATGGCGTTTTCCTCGATGCCCGGGAATCGAGCGTCGACGTCCGCGCACACGGCCGCCGCGTGCTCCTTGCGCACGTACCGCATGCCGCCGGTGAGGCGGTCTTCGAACCAGAACGCGAGCCATCGCGGAGATGTCAGGAAAGGGCGGAACATCACTCTTCCTTCGCGCAGAAGCGAAACCCTTCCTGCTGGAGGAGGTCGTCGACTTGCTGCAGGACCTCTTCCATGGTTGTGACCTTCGCCTCCATCCAACGTTCGTGCAGCTTCCCGTGGATGCGAACGAGATAGCCCGACCCGTGCGGCTCCTGGGTGACGGACGCGACCTCGGCGCCGAAGATGTCCTTGCGCGCTCGGTAGGGGTGCCGGTAGCTCCCCTGCGGCTCCGCCCAGCCGTCCAGCATCTTCCGGGCGAGAGGCGTGATGAGGGTGTAGAGGCGGCGCAGCTGGTCGGCTGTGACCTCGGGCGCGGCCCGATCGAGGACATCGATGGCAGCGTCCACCGAATCCTTGATCGAACGAAGGTATCTCTTTCGAAGAACCTCCGGATCGGTCTCCGGCCCTGGAACGCTCAAGAAGCCGTCAGACTTCCAGTGGCTCTGGCTGAAGACGTGCACACGCAACGTGGGCACTTTCAGATCGTCGAAGCGCTCGTCGAGGAGGTAGCTCGCTTGCAGACTGTAGCCGCCCGGCGTGTACATCCCTTCACCCACAACGGAGTCGCTCATGGGAAACAGCGATCCGTCGGAGGGCGGCGTCATATGCCGCGCCTTCTCCCAGCACTCTTGAAGGAGCTTGAGGGCCACCTCCTCCACGTGGGACGGAACATCGCCGATGTGAGAACGATCTGCAGCGGGCATCTTGGTCATGAGCTTTTCTCTCCTTCTGACACGATTCTCGTTGGCGTTCCGCTCCACGACTGGAGGTGACGCTCTTCTCGGCCGATGCGAAAGCGTGTGTCGGATACGGTCGGATCCGACAGAAGCTTATCTTCCAGAGAACTCAGTGTTTCTCCGCGACGAAGCTTGGCGCGTGCGCGACGAAGGGCAACGCGTGAAGGAAAGTTACGGGTTTTCATCGGAGCCCTCTTTCATGTGGATCCACCGAAGCGCCATGGCCAAGGAGTCGAGACCTTTTTGATTGAGGTTCGTGTCCTCGATGATGTTCTCGGTGAGGACGTCGATGAGTTCGTTCAAGTGCGACGCCGCTGCAACCGCGATGGCCTTCGGCGCATTCTGCCAGGGCGTGGTAGGCAGAGGATCGCGCGTGCGGTGCTCGTTCGCAAATCCCTTGTGCGAAACGTAGAAACCCCACCCGCCTTTCTCCCGGCACCATCGGAAGGTCACCTCTACCGGCGCCGGAAGAAGAGCGTTCTTCGTGCGGCGAGAGGCTTGCGGAGAATCTTCGATGAACGTGATGGAGGCCATGGCGGTCGCGTCCATTCCCGCCTTCATGAACGCGTATTGAAGGTCCGCGATGGCGTTGTGAAAACGGCTGCGTGTTGCCTGAAGCTCACGGCCCTTCTCTATCAGATTCCACAACCGAGAGCCCTCGCGCACGACGAAGGAGGGAGCGTGCTCCACATCGGCACCGTCCGCCGGAGGATCGGAAATCAGGTCGTCGTCACTCATGACGCCTCCTCGTAGAAAGGACCGCGCGGAGCCGGCCGGTTGCCGCGTTTCTCACGCGGACTCATGCGAGGTTGGCCGAGCACGTGCACCGCGTATTCGCACTCGATGCAGTCTGCCAGTGTGTCGTAGTACTCCGACACCGCGAACTTGTCCTTCGTAGCCGTCGCGTCGTAATCCGCCTCGTAGGTCTGCCAGAACATCCCGATTCCGGCGTTGCAGATCCAGAACTTCCGCACGCAGACCTTCTTCTGAATCTCTTCCAGCATGGCGCTGTGATCGAGTGCGGGCTTCGAAGGAGCGGGCTTCTTTTCCGCCTCCGCCGCACTCAGGCGCGCGTGGAGACTGTCGATGCCGGCGAGGAGCGCCTTGAGAGACACGGCGCTCGGTTCGATGCCAAACGACCGCAGTATCGATCCAGACTCCGGATACACGTGGCGAACGATCTGATCGTAGACGAGTTCGGCGAGGTCGGCGGCTTCACAATCGGCGAAGCGCTTCACGTCCGCGCCTGTGTCGCCGAGGAGCTTGAGGAGGTTCTGCTTGGAGAGAAAATCGATCTTCATGTGCCTCTGGAGCGGCGCTTGGCGCCGAGAACGATGTTGCCGGTCGAGAGCGTGTGCTGGATGTCGGCGAGGACCTTGCCCGCGCCTGGGGAGCCGCGTTGAACGCGATGCGCCACCAGCTCACGCAGCGTGAGCAGTGAGAAGGACATGGCCTGCGCCTCGGCCCATCCAAGCTCGCGAGCGATGCGATGATGGAGACTCACGAGGCCTTCTCCTTCTCGCGCTCGGCGCGCTTGAGATTGTCGATGGGGATCAGGGCGCGCCGTCCGAGGCGATCGATGGCTGCGTAGACCTCCGAGGCGTATGGGCAGAGAGAGTCGTAGTCCGCGTTGGCGAGCCAGTACAGCTGGCTCGCGTCGACGATGCCGGGCTCCTGCTCGCAGATGTCGATGCGGAGAAGTTTTTCGATGTGCTGCCACGCAGCGCTGCCGAGAATGGCCGGCGTGAAGTCGTACCGCGTCTCGCTCGAATCGTAGGGAGGGGGCGGACTTCGCATCGCGCGGCGAAGGACGTTCCCGCCCTCGTCGTACTCGTTCGCGTCACCGGGCCCCACGTGCAGGTAGGGGGAGACGTTCTCGAATGCCCAGCGCGTGGGGTCGAAGATTCGGCCGTCGGCCAGAACGACCCACCCGTGCTGAACGAAACCGAACGAGGCGCGCCGGTAGAACATCGATCCCTTCGAGATGTCGCCGCGCCAGTGGCCGTAGACTGCATGCCCCTTCACGAGGCCGGCCTTGACGAGGCAGGAAGCGATCTCGAAGCAGCGGCCCTTCCAGGTGATCGCTTTCTCTCCGATCGCGCGCTCGCACTCTGCGAGCGAGGGCATGCGCGTGAGATGGTCCTCGGAGGTGCGGGCGCGCTTGCTCACGGCGCACCTCCTTGAAGGGCGAGGTTGCTGGTCAGCAGATTGTTCCGGAGGTGACAGACGCTGACGACGTCCGCGCGTCCGCTCGCGCGCCGGACCTCCTCGCTGACGATGAACAGCGTTCCGGGCGTGGACTTCGGAAGCCCGGTGACGCCGCTGTAGAGTTCGCAGTGCACCTCCACGTCGTCCACGCTGCAGAGGAGCTTCTGCGACCAGCGGACCTCGGCGACGGTGCCCGAAGGCACCACGGTGACGTATCTGCGGTCACGGCCTTGCTCGACACGCGCCTCCTCCTCGGCAGAACGACGAGCGAGATAGACGGGCTCCCGGGTCAGGTTCACGAAGATCATGGATCCTCCTTGTCGCCTTGCGGCTTGGTCCTCCCTCACCGTAGCCTCTACGTAGCTACGTGTCAAGGCCAGTTGACCCGTAGCCTTGGTGTAGCTACGTTGGCCGGCATGGCGATGAGCAACAAGGAGTTTTCACGCGCAGTGCGCGCGGTGCACGCTCTGATCACCAAGGAGTGGCGCGCGCTGAGAATGAAACAGGGAGTCCCCGTCTCCGCTCTTGCAGAGGAAATTCCGGCCGAGGAGCTGACCTCCTACGAGAAGGATTTTTGCGGTCTCTCGGACCAGAAGCGTCTCCAGCACCTCGCGCACATGTGCCTGCAGACCCACGGCTTCTTCGAGCGTGCCGGTACCGATCGGAACAAGCGTGAACGGGGCGTGCGGTGGCTCGGATTCATTCAGGGCGCGCTCTGGTGGGCCGGTCTCGCGAGTTTCAAAGACATGCATCAGAAAGAAGGTGATTCTCATGGGAGTTAGCAACAACGCCATCCTCGGGTTCGGATGGATTGGCGAGAGTGAAGATCACGCGAGCTGCTTCGAGCGGCTCTACGATCTTGGCTCTGAACTGAAGAAGTGGAAGGTCGAGGTCGGCATGCACTGCAACGACGAACTCGGAATTCCCTACCTCGTCTACCAGCCCTCCCTGATCGTGGCGTACCGAGGCTATCCAATGTTTCCGGCTCCGGATTGGTTCTCCAAACACGGAGACGCAGCCCACCACAACGTTTTCCAGGCCACGCAGTTCGTCAGCAAGAAATACCCGGAACTTGCCAAGGAGTGCGGATTTCTCCCCACCCCAGGCCTTGGATGGTTCCTCTGCTCGTACACAGGATGAAGCCGCATGAATCTCGACAAGCTCACTCCCGCCCAGAAGAAGGTCCTTCACGCCGTGAAGGACGCGAACAAGACTGGAGTCGCGTTCTCCCACACTGGCCAATGGCGCATTGCGGAAGAATTCACCGACCGCGGCGTGTTCGAAAGCAAGATGGAGGCATCCCGAATCTCCTTCCTTTCCGACGGAGGAAAACGCGTGGAGTACCGAACCGTCTTCACCATCACCGAGACGGGCCTCGACCTGGTCAAGAAGAATCCCGAGTGAACGCCGCCTCTCTCGACCGGTTTCTGACCATCCTCGACATCCTCATCTGCCTCGTGGACATGGTCCTCGTTCTCTACTTGATTCGAACCAGGAAGCCGGAAACACCTCGCCGTTCTCTGCTGCGACCTCCTCGCGGGCTCCTACCGCGACTTCGAAAGCGTTCCCATGTCTGACCTCGTTCACAACGCCAAGCCTGTCCACGATGCCTCACAGGAGGAGAGCGAATCCTCCCTCTCGCTCGGCGACTGGTTCTACGTCACCGACGAGGACGATGGTGTCGATCGACTGGCCTGCTGCACCCATGTCGGCTCGAACTACGCCGAGATGACCTTCATCAACAACGGCTCCATACGCGTACACTTCGACACCTTCAACGAGATGTGCAAGCCGGCGGCGGACGCGGACGCCTACATCCAGAACGCCATCAAGGAGAAGGAAGCTCGCATCGGAGACCTCATGAAAGAGGTCCGCCTCCTGACCGACCGGCTCGGCGTCACGCGCGGCGCGCTCGGCGCTGGAGAGAGCGAGGGCGCGGCCCTGGCTCTTCACAGCAGCGAGCCCGTCCACACCTACAAGGCGAACCTCGTTCGAGCGAAGACCGAAGAACTCCCCGCGTTGTTCAAGGAGATCGAGGAGGAGAGCCAAAGGCTCAAGATGTGGATGTCGGCGCAGATGATCCCTCTGAAAGCCAAGTTCGCCTCCAGCGGAAGCGTCATCAAGGCCATCGAAAAACGCATCTTCTCCGTCGAGCTATACGCGGGTCTCGTCGAAGACGTGGTCGAGGTGCGCGCAGGCGAGCCTGCACCCATGAGCGAAAAGATCCGACTCTTCCAGCGCCGTTGTTACATGGATGAAGAGTGCCTGATCGCCTACGAGCATGGCGGCATGAAGTTCAAGGACATTCACGCATTCGACGCTTGGATCGCCAAGCCCGCCAACTTTCAGCGCATCCTCCCCTTTCCGCGCACGGTCGTGGCCTTCCGCGTTCGCCGGAAGACGCGCAACGAATACGACGAAGACGACGTCGCCGACTTCGGCGGACTCATCCACCTGTGGCAGGAAGAGCAGAAGAACGCACTGACCTACCTGTACATGCGGAACGGGGAGCGACTCTATCGCATTTCCACGGGCATCGAGTTCGACGAGAAGCTCTTTCCCGATCTGGAGAACGACCAGTTCAAGGGCAAGATCTACGTCAACATGTTCTGTTACCGCGTGAACAAAATCATCACCGAAGCGCAGTACCAGGGCATTCTCGAAGAGGAGAATGAGATCGACAGGTGGTACAAGAAGGCAGAGAAGAGTCTCTCCAAGGAAGACCTGGAACACGAGCTTTGGAGGAAGCATGCGGGCCTCCGAAACAAGTCCCGCGATTTCTTCGAATACTCGCCCGACAACGTACACTTCGACGACATTCGCGGTTACATCGGCGAGCAGATGGAGAAGCACAACCGTCTGGTCCTCGTACTCCAAGGCATCCTCGATCGATCTCCCATCTTCCATCCGCACCCTCCCTGGCAGCTCTGGAGCGGAGGCGGTTTTCAAAGTGCTCTCGAACTCGTCTACGACGACGCGCGCGCCATGGTCGCCGGAGAGAGGCCGAACTTCGAAGCCTACCAGGCTCGGCTGAACGCCTCCCTACGCGTCGGAAGCATCACCGTCGGTCAAGAGGACTGCTGGCGACGCCAGCAAGCCGGCAAGTACCGCGAAGAGATGCTGCGTCGTGGAGGCCGAGACCATGGGTTCTGGCCCAAACGCTACTCGCCAGACGGCGACCCTGGGCCTGGCCTACTGGCGCGCGTGAGCGCCATCCGTGTCAAGCAGTGCTCATACCGGTGGACGCGTGAGAAGAAAGACTGGCGCCTCGCCACGAGCGTCGCCGCGAGCTGCCGCGTGCCCTTCACGATGCTCCTCAACGTCGACGCCTACAAGCCGGGCGATTTCCGGCAGTTCTACGCCGACCCGCGCACGCGCGCCGAGTACATGAAATGGGCCCCCATGCTGCTCGTCGCGGAGGATTTCCATGCGGGAAAACGAGCGCTTTCAGGGCCGCATAATAGGTAAGAAAGAAGAACCCCGAAGAGTTGCCTCTTCGGGGTTCAGGGCACTCCTTTCGGAGGGCCTCCACCACGTCGCTCGCGCGACGGTGGAGATGGCGGGAGTCGAACCCGCGTCCTAAAGCGATCGAGAACGTTCGTCTACGAAGCCTAGCTCCTCCGAGCGGAGGAGCGATCCACAGGTGAGCCCTGGTGTCGCGCAAGGGTCGTGCTCAAGGTCCCTGCGCCTATCTCCGAGTGGTCATGCCTCGCCAAGGTCCGGAGCGCCCCTTGTAGAGACAGCGCAGGGTTTTTCAGGCCGCTGCGCGGATCGCGTTGTCGTTCGCGGTTCACGTTGCACGATTTTTTCATGGCAGTTCGTGCCCAGCCAGCTCGCAAAACGTCCTTTCATGCCTCAGTCGAAACCGGAGCATCCCCGGAAATCCGAGTGTAGCTACGCGGGCTGCTGTGTGCAAGGGCTCTTCGTTGTGCACGTAGCACTGCACGTGCTACGTAGATCGTCCCTCGCACCCAAGGAGCGTCATGAGCAAGGACCGCGTCGTCCACAAGAAGTTCGATCCCAACGCCGTCGTCGAAGGCGCCGAGCCCAAGGAACACGGACAGCTGGCCATGATCCAGCTCGCAGAGATCCACATCGACGAGAGCTTCAACAGTCGTGACAAGATCGACGTCGAGGGCTCCGACTTCGTCGACCTTCGCGAAAGCATCCGCAACGAGGGTCTCCAGCAGCCCATCAAGGTCAGCCCCATCCAGAACCCCGTCGAAGACGGACCGATCTACGAGCTGATCGCCGGCTTCCACCGCACCATCGCCTGTCGTCAGCTCGGGCACACCTCGATCCCGGCGCTCGTCCAGATCCACCCCACACACGCCGACGCGCTCATCGCGAACATCGTCGAGAACACCCATCGTCGCGCGCTGCGACCCTACGAACTCGCGAGCGCGTGCCATCGCCTGCGCAAGGACGGTCTCAGCGTCAAGGACATCGCCGCGCGCATCCAGATGTCCGAGAGCTACATCGGCAACCTGACCCGGTGCATGGAGAAGCTTCCGAAGGAGATCCTGCTCACCTTCAAGCACTCGGACACCGTCGCCTCCGTGGGCGACTACGTGCGTATCGCGGGCCGCGAAACCAAGGAGCAGATGCTCGAAGACTGGCGCGCGCTCACGGGAGGAAACCCCTCCACCAAGGTGGACAAGACGCCGGGGGATACCGAGGACAAGAAGAACAAGCCCAAGGTCAAAAACGCGGAAGCCATCCGTCGCTTCATCGCCGAGCTGAAGACCGCCGAAGGCATCATCATCAAGGGCGAAGAGGTCGAGATGACCGACGAGATCGTCGAAGCGCTCACCACTGGCATGCGCTGGGCGTGCGGTCTCATCAAGAAGTACCCACTCGTCATCCCGAGCGAGGAGATCGATCAGTGAAGCGTCGCATCCCCACCTTCGACATTGCGAGCGCGCTCAAGACGCCGCGCGGATTTGCACGACCCTTCATGATCGTCACCCTCGTGGACGAGCGGATCGTGCGTGTTCAGCACCTTTCGAACACCCTCCCCGCCGGCCGGTGAAAAAAGAGCCCAAAGCTCCCAAGGCGCCCAAGGCTCCCAAAGAGCCGAAGGCGCCTCGCGCGGGAAAAAAGAAGAGAAAAGCTGCCAAAGAGGGACCTGATCCTCGGCAGCTCTCCATCCCCTTTTCCCGCGCCGCGCCGTCGAACATTCGTGAAGCCGAAGCTCTTCTTCTGGAAGCCGCCACGGACGATCCGCGCACCAAGAACTCCGTCCTGCAAAAGGTCTTCTCCGAAGAGGAGATCGAGGCCATCGAGTTCCTTCACCGCTATGAGGTCTACTTCGAGCCCGAGACACCCATCCTCAAAAAGTTGCGCGTCAAGCTGGAGACCACGCGCGAACGCGCTGAAAAAGAAGCTGCCCGCTTGCGAGGTATGGCCCACCGCCCTGGAAAACAGTACATCGTAGAAGACGGCGATCTGGTTTCGGTCCACGTCTTCGACTTGCGTACAATGCGGTGGCAGCTCCACTATCGCCGAGTGTACGGCATCATCGAGAACTTCCCCCTGCCCGAGGAAAACGAATAGATCATGGCTGCCAAGAAGAAGACGAACAACGCCCAAGTCGGCCGCGCTTCCAAGCGATCTTCCGCGAAGTCTGGCGTCGAAGCTCTACCCGAGAAATTCGAGTTCGACATGCCTCTCGACGCGCAAGGAGAGATCTACCTCGACGGCGTCTTCGAGCCGACCTTCGCCACGGTCATGAAGGGCGTCGTCGATCTTCGCGACGTCAACACGATGATGGCGCCGCCTCTCCCGGCTCCACCCGCCGCGGCGCCCGCCGCAGCCTCGCCCACGCCCGAAGCGCCGTCGCTCGCGCCTTCCGAGCCCGTCGTCATGTCGAACATGAACGTCGAGCTGGGACCGCCTCCCAGCGATGCGCCGCGCATCTCTTCGACTCTCATGGAGAAGGTGCTGGAGAGCAAGGTTCCGCTGGCGCACGTCAAGGAGCCCTGGACCGGCCCCCTTCCGAACGTCGTCATCGAAGGGCTCGATCACGGAGTGCCTGGCGTCGGCCACGTCACGATCTCTCTTCCCAAGGGAGCCTCCAGGCTGGAGATCAAGGCCATCACCCTCCACCCGACGATCCGGAACTCTCTGCTCCTGCGGCAGGTCTTCCACCGCAACAACGTCCCCTACTACGAGGAGGCGCACGACATGGGGCTCGAAGGATGGAATCCATCGGAAGCCAACATCTGGATCCCCCAGAACCTCGTCGTGAGCGAAAATCAACCGGTGGTCCTCCTGCTCGTCAACCCGAGAAACGTCCGCGTCATGATTGTGGGCGCCATCATGGGAATCGTCGAACGTTTCGTTCCCATCGAGTCGTGATACGCTTGCTCGGTGGCCGTCATTCGCCGCGCGCGGAGCAAGATCGAGATCCTGGCTGAGAAGCTGATGGCGCGCACGCGCGTCACCTGCGCCACGATGCCGCAGAAGTGGTCGGCCCGCCAAATCGAGGTCCTCGAAGTCGTCGTCGAGCACGGTCGCAAGCTCAATTACGCGAGCCTTGCGAACATGCTCGACGTCGGCGTTCCGGGCTTCTACTACCTGATTGGCCCCCTCCTCGAAGGTGGCTATGTGGAGAAGGTCCCTACCGGCCTTCTCGTCACGCGAAAAGGCGCGGAGGTCATCGCCAAAGTCCGCAACGCCGAACGTGCGATCGAGGAGTGTATCCTCGCAAACCTCGACCCCGAAGAACGTCGAAAGCTCTTCCAGCTCCTGGAAAAGGCCGTCGAAGATCCCGGCGTCGACCAAGACGTTTCCAGCGATCCTGCCCCGTCTCCCGTCATTGCAGCTCGCCGAGCTTGAGAGGTCGCCATGAGTCAGAAGCAGAAGGTAATCGACGCCGAAGTCGTGAGTGAGACCAAGGACCCCGAATCGCGATTCGTCGGTACGGAGGTCTGCGACGCCGCCGCAGACGTCGCCCAGGTCGCCGCCAAGATCGTCGGCATCATCGACGAAGAGCAGGGTCAGAAGATCGCCGATGCCGCCGCGCGCGTCCGCGCGATCGGAGACGTCAGCGAGCGTGCGGCCGAACGCGCGACGGTCGTGGCCGGCCAGGTCACCGTCGCGGCCATGGAAGGACGGGCCGCTCTCGGGCGCCTCGGAGACGCCTGGAAGAAGATGGCCTCAGCCATGCCCAAGCGTGAACCGCTGCGTCCTGTCCGTCGCTGATCTCTCGAACCGTTCTGCGCTACTTCTCGGGGAAGAATCATGCTCGACATCAAGAAGCTTTCGCGTCGGCTCACGGCATGGCTGAGTGATGGTGCCATGCACAACGGAGAGCAGCAGCCTCTCACGCACGTGCGACTGATGCACGTCACCGATCATGGTGACGTCCCCGTACAGGGATGGCCCATCAGCGAAAAAACAAGCGTCGACATCGTGACGCGAGACATGCGTGAAGTCGCCGCCGGTGACGCAGAAGGATACAAGGGCGAAGAGCAGCAATACTACTTCGCCGCCTTCTTCGGCGACGCGTCTCCAGAGAGCCTCGGATACGGCGCTCGGATGACGTTCAAGATGTTCATCCCGGCCGACACCAACGAAGAGAATCAGCAGATCACGGGCTCGGAGAGCGTCACTCCCAAGGGAATGTTGGCCGCCAACCAGGGACACCTTCGTGATGTGATGCGCATCACGTTCGGCCCCATCGACTCGAACACGCGCTCCATGCAGCGCGAGATCGAGCAACTCCGTGAAGAGAACGCGCAGCTGCGCAGCGAGAGCTACAAAGTCATCGAGCTGCAGCAGAACCTGATGAACCAGGAGACGCAGCGGAGGTTGGAAGAGCGCAAGTACGCGTTCTGGGAGCAGAAGAAGGAGGAGGTCGCGGGCATCATCCTTCCCCTGCTTCCGGCGGCCATCGGTCAGCTCATCAAGGCCCTTGGCGCCAAGGATGTCGAGGTCAGCGGCGGCATGAGCCCCGAGGTCATCGCGTTCCGCGAGTTCCTCAAGCAGCTCGACAACGACCAGTGGGACGCGCTGATCGGAAACCCCGAACGAGGCATCACGGGCATCCTCAAGGGACCGCAAGCTTTCATGTTCAAGGGCGCCATGAAGAAGTTCATGGATATGGACACCGAGAGCGAAGAGAAGGTCCAAGAGCGATTGCGTGAGATCACCGGAGAGCGAAAAGGCGACGCACCGTAGGCGTCTCTTACGCGCTTTCCGGCCCCGAATTTTCCGCTCCCGAGCGGAAAGACGTGTCTACGCCCACTGACCGGTTTCGCAATCGGAGTTGACGTACGTTCCGTTTGTGCGGAATCATGGTCCTGCACGTGGACGCTCTTTGGCGTCCGCGACTCCAAGGAGACTCCCATGGCTGCGAAGAAGAAGACCAAGAAGCGCGCGAAGAAGTCGGCTGCGAAGAAGCCCGCCAAGCGCAAGAGCCCGAAGCGCGTCGCTGCCGGCAAGAAGGCTGCCCGCACCAAGAAGGCCAACAAGGCCAAGCGTTCGAAGGCCGCCAAGAAGGGCGCGCGCAAGGCTCGCAAGACCCGCACCGGCAAGGCGCGTGGTACCAAGAAGACCGCTCGCAAGACGACCCGCAAGCGCAAGTCGCCCCGCAAGTCGACCCGCAAGTCGCCCCGCAAGTCGCCCCGCAAGTCGGCCAAGAAGAGCGGCCACGCGTCGGGCGGCAAGAGCACGAAGTTCAACTTCGTCACCAAGCGCGGCGCCTCGAAGAAGGGTCAGCACGTCGGCTACGTCCCGGGCACGAACCTCGAAGTCCGCGCGATGGCGGTCAAGACCGGCGGCCGCAAGCGTCGCTAGCACCAGTCCCGCTTCCGCGAGACAGCAAAGGCCGAAGAGATCCCCATCTCTTCGGCCTTTTGCTACGATGGTCCCATGCCGTCGCCTCTTTTCATCCTCGGTGCCATTGCTGGCGTTGCGCTCTTGCTCGTGAAGTCGACCGCTCCGTCACCTCCCGGACCTGATGCCGCGCCGCCGACGCCTTCTCCGCCCGCACCTCCGGAGCCTGTCAGCCCGACACTGATCAACATGCTCCTCAGCACCAAGCAAGTGCTCAAGCCAGGCGAAGAGATGCCGTTCTACGAGGTCCCCCTTACGGGCGGTGTCGGCGTGTTCAGCACCAAACGTGGTGGACCCGCCCGCTCCAGGCATCAGGCCAATCCGCTCTACGTTTGGAAGTTCGCTCCGCTGCCTGGTCAGACGCCACGCGCATTCGCGAAGAGCTTCACCGGCGACCCCGAACGCTACGTCGAACTCATCGGCATGCCGGGCATGCGCCTCGCGGTCTCGAAGACCTACCCTTCGGGCGTCACGGAACAGCGCTTCGAGTCGGTCGGCATCTTGAGCCCGAGCGCGGACGGTGAGAGCTGGCTCCTGCTCAAGAGCGGCGATGCCGTCGCGTCTCCCTGGGTCCCACCGTCGGTCCAGGCGGAAAAGATCGCGGTCATGCTCCCCCTTGCATGGCGCACAGAGATCAGCGAACTGCGCGGGGCGCGCGCCGACAACCCGGCCAAATTCGTGATCGACGAGGGCGCGGAGCCGATGTTTGCCGAATCCAAGTGAAGCTTCGCCATCGCTAGACGAAGTTCGCAACGTGACCTTCGTCGATAGTCGATCTACGATGGCTGCATGGAACCGCTTCTCACGCTCGCGCTCAGTCACCGATGGTTGGCGCTCGTCGCCGTCCTCGTGGGCCTTCTCATCCGCGTCTTCAAGGACGACACCCGCGTTCCGGGAGTGATCCCGAAGCCAGCGCGTCCCTGGATCGCCTTCCTCCTCGGCCTCACCCTCGGCATCATCGAGCGCCGCACCAACGGCGCGCCATGGCGCGATTCGATCTTCTCCGGCGTGTTCGTGGGCGTCCTCCCCATCCTCGGACACTGGTTCGGCATCGAAAAACTTCGCGACGGCAAAGAGATCGGCCTGCCAGGCCTGATGGTCGAGAAGAAGGATGACAAGAAGGAACCGCCGTCTCCGCCTCCTCCGGCCGTCATGACCTTCTTCATCATGGCCTTCTTCATCAGCAGCTCCTCCATCTTCCTGATCAGTTCCTTCCTCGCCTGCACGGGTGCGAGTGGTCGCGTCAACACACCGAGGGACGTCGCTCGCAGCGGTGTTCTTCTGATCGTGCGCGCCGCGGACGAAGGCGATCAGGTCTGCGCCGACATCGCCGGCAAAGCCAAGGGATCGGGTGACGTCGCGAAGCTCGAAAAGGGTCTCGCTCTCGCCAAGACATGTGCCTCTGCCAAGCTCCGCGTCCTCGAAGCAGCCGACGTGGCGTCTTCCTCGCTCGCGGTCTGGGACGCAGCCGCGGAACGGAATCTCGGCTGCGCGGCTCTTCGCGGCCTGACCGCGCTCGGCGACCTCAAGACTGCGCTCGTCAACGCGGGCGCTGTCTTGCCGGCCATCGTCGAAGATGCGCTCGTCATGGCCTCCCGTCTCAGCAAGAGCGCCGAAGCGTGCGCCGCTACGCCTCTGCCCTCCACCTCCACCTCTGCGGCAAAGTGAGCTTCATGGACCCCCTCGCCATCCTCAACTGGCTCAAGCTCGGCGCCGAAGCGCTGCCCCACCTTCTCTCGCTCGTGGCGGGCGTTCGCGACATCCTCGAAAAGGGCGGCACGACCGCCGAAGAACTCCGCGCAGCCATCGACGCGGCCAAGGCTCGTCACGCCTCTGCGGACGTCGCCGCGGTCCTCGCCGAAGAACTTCAACGCCTTCGAACGAACGCGCCGTGACCGAGCCGAACTTTCCATCTGTGGAAGTCGACCCGCGCGCCGTCGAGGCCTTCGAGTACGAACTCGATCGCGTGCTGTCGAGCGCTCCGTCAGACGAAGATGTCGAAGACGTGCGCGACCCTCTGCTCCTCCCTTCTGTCTACCTCTAGGAGGTTTCGATGCGCGTGCTCGACTGTTCTACGGGCGTCTGCAGCGATCTCGTCGCGTCGGGAAAGAGCGAGCGCGACTACTCGTTCGTGGGCGCCACTTCGCCCTCCCTTCAAGAGGAGTACCGCATCCCGCACGCGCAGAAGAAGCGCATTCAGAACGGCGGAACGTGCGGCGGCAATGCGGGAGCCTACGCCATCGGTGCAGCGTACGACGTCGCGTGGTTTCGCGCCTCTTCCAACACCTCTCTCGACGACGTCGAAAGCGCCCACGAGATGCGTCAGGCCTTGGCGCTCGACGGCCTTTTTGGTGAAGAGCTGTCCGGCTCGGGACTCTGGGCCATGGCGCAGCTCTTCTACCGACAGATGACCGATCCCAAGGAAGGGATCACGCTGCGCGCCATGCTCTGGTGCGCGCTTCGACGCGGAGTGCCGACGCGAAGGCAGCACCCGGAAGAAGAGCTTCTGCCTCCGACCGCCAAGACACTCGGCGATCTCGCGACCGCCAAGATCGAATTCGCGCGCATCGAGGGCGACCTGCCGTCGGGCTGCGAATCTGCCGTACGCGCAGACGCGCTCGTGATCATCGCGGGCGATGTCGGCAAAGGATTCGAAGACGCGGAGGATGGCGGTCTCGTCGACGCGGACGAGGGTGTTGGGCCTCACGCGCTCGTCCTGGATCGCATCCGCTATGTCGATGGACAGCGCGAGCTGGGAGGTCCCGAATGGTGGGGCCGAGAATCCCTCCATTACAGCGATTCTTGGCTTCGTCGCCGATGCTGGGAGGGGTGGACTGTGCGCGTCGTCCTTCCTCACGCATAGCTACGTAGGAGCTACGTTTCAAAAGCTGCTTGGACGTGCGCCTTCTTCGTCTGTAGACTTTCCCCATGGCCGACAACAAGATTTGCGCTCCGATCTACCCCTTCCGTCCGAACCCTTCGCAGGGTGGTTCGACCCAGACGCCGCCTGCGCAGATGACGCCGCCTCCGTCGCAGCAGGTTCCGCCGCCTCCGGCGCAGCAGGTTCCGCCGCCTCCGGCGCAGTTCCCGCCGCCCGTCATGAAGATGCCGCCTCCGCCCGCCATGCGGACGCCGCCCGTCATGAAGATGCCGCCTCCCCCTCCGGGCGGCTGGACGCCGGGTCAGCAGATCCCCCCGCCCAACAGCCAGACGCCGCCTCCCGCCGAGACGACGCCGAACTGTCCGCCGTGCGGGATGAACCTGCCGCGCGACCCGAACTGCCCGCCCTGCGACGTCCCTGCTCCGGGCAACCTGCAGATCGGCCCTCCGATGCCCGAAGCGCCCGTCTCGCAGCCCTGGCGTCCGCAGCCCGTCGCCGCGCCCGTGCCGAACACCGCGACGATGACCCAGGCGGGCATTCCCCGCGCGCAGGTCAACCTGATGCGGCTGTCGCTCGGCTTCCAGCCACCCGTCGCACCGCGCAAGCCCGTCGCGCGCTGAACCTCTTCTTCCCCAAGGTCCGCCATGAACCCTCTGCGTCCCCACGTGCGTTCCGCGCCGGTCTTTCAGCTGCCGGCGCGTAGGCCGTTGGGGGCGCGAGTCGGCGCTGCCCACGTTGGCGCGGTCTACTACTCGCCCTTCGAAACGGCGCAGTACGCTCGTCGCGTCGACGCCAAAATTCGCGCCCTCAAGAAAGACTACGAGGCGGCTTACCCCACCAAGCCTTCGCCTACCTGTTCCGGCATCGCAGACTGTACGGAGAAGTTCAACGCCTGGAAGGCCGCGATGCCGACGGCCCGTAGGAACATGGAGGACTTCTACTATCGATGGGAGAACTTCAAGAACGAGTACTTCGACAGCGATCTTACGATCAAGTCCGGAGTCTTGTACCCATCTGTGGTCATGAGCCCCGTCGGCGGCGTTGCCTACCATTACTGGAAGGCCACGAACATCTACGAAGAGACACTCAAGTACGACGTCGAAGCCGACGGTTTCGCGAAGGCCTACCAGACCGAATTCGGCAAGGCGCCGCCTACCGTGCCGGTCACCGTTTCGGCAAAGGATGTGGAAGAAAAAAAGAAAGAGACGGAAGGCAGTTCTTCCATTCTTTCCAAGATTTCCATTCCTGACATGGGAATCAGCGGTCTTCTGACAACCGCCGCAGTCATCTTCGTCGCAGGCGCGTTCATCATTTCGCGCGCCAAGTAACCTCCCTCTGGAGTTGATTCATGCGTCCTCTTCGCCCTCGCAACCAGTTCGTCTCTCCCTTCGCCGTGCTCGCGGGCGTGGGCGCCTCTCGTCCGCTCAGCCCCGTACGAGCACGCGTAGGACAGGCTGCCAGTCCGGAGAGCCTCAGCGCTGTCGAGGTGCGCGCGGGCAATCTGCAGCGGAAGTTCGCGCTCCTCGCCCAGGACTTCTCCGCCGCGTTCAAGGCGCCTCCGATGCCCGCGTCGGTCGGCGACTACACCAAAGACTGGGACGCCTACCAGAAGTGGGAAGCCAACCTTCCCGCAGCGCTCCGCGGCTTTCGCGCGGCCTACCAGGACTGGAAGAACTGGTACGGGACACGTTTCGCGCAGGACGGCACCTTGCTCGGCAAGACCACCATCCAGGACGACGCAACGGCCGTCGTCAACACGGTGCAGTCCATCAACACCGACCTCGCGAAGTTCGAGAACGAGTACGAGAACCAGAAGCGCTCGTTCGAGACGAGTTCTGGCAAAAAGGCGCGCAGCATCGACGAGAAGGTCGAAGGCGCGGGCGACTACCTCAGCACCACCGTCAAGATCGCCGGCTACCTCGCGCTCGGCTACTTCTTCTTCGCCTTCATCCTGCCGAAGCTCATCGGAGGCGCGACGCAAACGCGCGCTGCCATCAGCAGCTACAAGGCTGCCAAGCACGGAACCTCCGCTGGCGGCTACGGCGCACCGGGCTGGGAATGAACCCGCGCATCCGCGCTGTCGCCGCCGAACTTCGCGAACACTTTGGTCGCGAAGACGGAGTCCTGCGCGTCTCTCCCGCCGACCATGGCGTCATCGTCTACATCGACCCTGAGCACCCGAAGCCTGCGAGATTCAAGCGCGACATCGACGGCGTTCCGGTCATCGCCATTCGAGCCAGCGGTCGACTCGAAGAGACCTTGAAGGAATGTCCTTGCAAGGTCTCCATGCGCATCATGACCGCGCTCGGAGCCAGGCACTCTGCCAAGATGCACGCGGCTCCCCTCGCGAACTGGTCGCGCGAAGACTGGCCCATCCATTTCGAAGAAGAAGAAACCTTGCTTCTTCCCGTTCTCCGCAAGAGAGGTCTGATCCAGGAAGTCGACAAAGTCCTGGAAGAGCACCGCGTGTTTCTCCGTTATCTCGACCGCTACGGCGAGATGCCGGAAGAAGCCCTGGCGCAACACGCGGCTTTCGAAGACTGGCTCGCGTCCACCTACCTTCCCGATCTCGATCCGGCTTGGAAGGGGCGCCAGCGTCCGCGTGCCATGCATCCGGGTCAGATTGCCAAGCTTCATTCCATGGCGAGGTGAGCTGTGAAGGCCTCGGAGTACTTCAGTCGCATCCTCAACAAGACCGGCGCCGACCGCGAACTGGAAGCTCTCGCTGCGTTCAAGGCCGGCGAGGTTCCCGACGGCCTGCTCAAGAAGTCGTGGCCCGTCCTCACGCTTCACGAGACGATCGATGGCGTTCCCCACGTCCTCGAAATCCTCGTCGCTCCGAACTTCCTTGCCGTCGGTGAAGATGGAAGCGCTTTCCAGTTGCCGATGTGGCCGACGACGGCCCAGAAGATCGCCGACACTCTCTACTCCATCCTGCCCAGCAAGAAGCTCGCGAACGCCATCTTCAAGGCTTCGGAGGTTCGCGTCTCTCTCGACGGCGTACAGCCCGACGCGCCTTGGTACGACTACGTCAAGAAGCGCCCCGTCGATGGCGGTGCGAGCGGCGCCTGGGACTCTTCCAACAAGAAGCGCCAGAACAAGGGCGCATTGCGCTACGACGTCCTCGTCGACGGTGATGCAAAGAGCTTGCTCGTCTCTCCCAAGGCGACCGGTTCGCAGGTCTTCATCTACGGAGGCATGAACTCTGCGGGCGGCTTTCCCATCCAGGGCGTGTCCGACATTCACCCGTGGCACTACGTCGACTACAGCCACGCCGTTCGCTTGGTGTCGCGTCGCGCGAGACTCAATGGAAAGAATGTTGATCTCCGATCCATCTTCCTCGATCCGAAGCTCTCCATTCTCGTCTCGGACGAAGGCCCCTTCGATCCGTTCTTTCCCATCAACAGCACCAACGTAGGCACCGGCGCGCCGCCCATTCCGAAGAGTGTTCCGGTCAAGGATTCGCTCAATCCCACGCCGCACGCACCTTCTCCTGCGGGACCTTCCAAACCCAAGTCGCCCTCTTCCGGCCAGAGCGAGGTCGTCTCTCTTGCAGCGCCGATCGCCGTCGCTGCCGGCCTTGCCATCTTCTTTCTCGCGCGATGAGCCTCTAACGCGCTATTCTCGGCCAAAGCCACCTGAAAGGACTCGCCATGTTTCTCCCGCTCCTCCTCGGCGCTGCCGGCATCTACCTCCTCGTCACCGCGATGAACTCCAAGCCGGCTGCCGCGACGAGCGATGGCTCGGCGCCGAGCCCGCTCTGGAGCGGTCGTGTCATCCCGAACGACTTCGGCGGCGTGTCCGTCAACGTCTTCGACGACGCGGCACGCGTCGGCATCCTCCGCGCCATGCTGCGCAACGAGATCGTCGCTGCAGATGCCAAGACCGGCCCAGGTCTCTGGAGTGCCGGACTCCGTCACGGCGTGGGCGGCCTCTCGATGACCGACGCCAACCGCGGCAAGTACACCGCCGAGTACGTCGATCCGGCCAAGCGCGGCCTCCAGTTCATCGCTCAGGCCTTGCAGGCCGGCAAGGACGTCTACGCCCCTGTCGAATGGGCCGTGGGTGACGTGCGCGTCCCCCTGAAGATCGACGCCGATCGCTCGGCCGACCTCTACGCCTCCGACAAGCCTCTCGACCCCGTCACGGCCAAGTACTGGGCCCGCCTGCTCGACGCTCCGCGTGACGCCGCCTCGATGGAGATGGGCCGTGCCGCTCTCCAGAGCATGCTCACCGCGCCGGGCAAGGACTTCGAAGTCGGTCTCCTCACCAAGAAGGCCTGACCGTGGCTGCGAACGCTCCCGCCGGCAACATCAAGTGGGTCTTGAAGACTCCGCTTTCCAAAATTGCTGGCGGGCCTGGAATGGGTGGAATCTACCTCATCTCCGAGGACAAGCGTTTCTACATCTTCGTAACGAAAAACAGTGGTGTATACCGCTACAACGCTGTGGACTATGCGACGCCGTCCAAGGACAAGCCGCGTAGCAACATTCCGCTTTCTTCGCGTCATGAAAGAGAATGCTCGACCAACATCAATCTCGTCAAACGTGCCGTTGAAAAATGGGCTGACGAACATCCCGTCGAACATGTGGGACTCGAAGGTCACGCGGCAGGTTCAATCTACGGCAGACTCCTGCGCATGAAGGGCCCGCGTGGCGTCTCATTCCACTTCCAGCTCACCGAAGCTGCGACCAAGCAACTCGGCTACCACCGCGACCAGGACGGCAAGCGCCCGACGGTGAAGGAACGCCAAGCACGTGAGGCGATGCGTCAAGCGGTCGCTGGACGCCTCCACGAAGTCATTCAAGGACACCGCGTCGACGCCATCGACATCTTCGCCAAGGTGGCTTCGTGGGCTCCTTGGCAGGTCGACCACGTGTCTCGCGCCGGCCTCGCTGCGGGTGACCGCCCTGCCACGGAGCTGCTCAGCATCACCTGCGCCTCCTGCCACGAGCACAGCGCACGCTTCGAGGTGCCGTTCGGCGCCGACTGGAAGCGCCGCGTGCCGCCTGAAGTCATCGGCTGGATGAACAAGCACAACCGCATGCATGCACGTCCTGCCGGCCACGCTGCGGGCTTCCAGTACGATCCGAACTTCATCAAAGAGCCGTGGGTCAAGCTGGCTGTCGCGCGGGCCAAGTGGAAGACAGCGCGCAAGAGAGTGGCGGCGCGTCGTGAAGAAGATAGACGGGCCTCGATCGAGCCCGTCCCGATGAAGCGCCCGGTGAAAGGGTATCGATAGCCATGTACAAGATCACGTCGCGCGACTACCTCGAACGCGCCAACAAGCACATGAAGCGAGCCCACCGCGCGCTCGCGGAGATGAACGAGGCCCTCGATCATCAGGACCTCCGGAGCGCGCTGCGCCTCGCGGAAGAGTACGGCGGCGCGGTGGCGGAGATGTCCGAAGCCATCCACATGAGTCAGAGCGGGAGCGGAATCAGGGACACGCGAGCTGTGGAGATCCAGACCTGGCACGGCAAGACCCTGCGCGAACTGGGAGACTACTGGCGCGCTACGCTCGACCGCCTCCCGGTCCTGACCAAGCGCGCAAATGGACGCGTAGCGGCAGGACGCGCACAAGGCCGCAAGCGCTGAGAACCATGAAGAAGCGTTCCTGCACCTGCTCCCTGCGGCTGCTGCCCGAATCCGGAAGCAAGCGCGGCTTCTCCGAGGGTTGCAAAGTCGCGGAGTTCAAGCTGTTCCGCGGCGCGCACCAACGTGCCATCTTCGAGACCACAGACATTCGCGACATCGCGCTCTCGGTCATCCCCAAGAGCGACCTCGCCCGCATCGAGCACGTCCTCTTCATCCTCGTCGATGCACGAAAATACGTGCGCGCCATCGCCGTCGGCACCATGGACGAACGCGGACGCTGCGGCATCCAGTTCTCATCCGTCATGCGTCTCTTCGATCCGGTCATCGACAACATCGTGAACCCGCCGTCGAGAGCGCCCGCTTCGAACATCGGCGGCATCTTCATGGTCCACAATCATCCGAGCGGCAACGCCATCTTCTCGGTCGAGGACGTTCGCGCGACCTACAACATCGCTCAAGCTTTCCGCGACGCTCCCTTCGGCCTGGTCGACTCTGTCGTCGTGACGCCCCTTGGTGCCTACTCCTCGATGGAGGAGTTCAAAGCACATCTGAACGGTCTCCGCGCCGCCGCCACGGTCCCCTTTCGGAGGATCCCATGAGCAGCCCCGACGTTCTCGTCCGCTGCGAGACTCCGGATGTCTTCTCCTACGCCGCCGCGACGGCGCGAGGGCGCGACTTCCTCGAACGCAACGTGAGACCGTCCGACGTAGGAACGGACGGCGTCGCCCGCCTTCAGAGCCTTCTGCGCATGGACCTCCTCGAATGGCGCATGCGACGCATGAGGATCGCCTACAGCGTCGAATGTGGCGGGCGCGTCAGTGGGCACGTTTCGGGGTGCGTACATCGGCGTACGATGCGACATCGACGAGGCTGCAAGGCGTAGCTATCTTGTAGCCATGCCCTTCGAGAGTGGTGTGGAGAGCGAGTTGGTCGAGGCCTACCGATGCAAGGAGTGTTCGCACGCCTATCGTCGACCCGTCCAGCAGTGCAATCGATGCGGCGCGTTCTACGCCATGGCGCGTGTTGCCATCGACGAGCAAAAGCTCTGCAACGAAGAATCGATGCCTCTGGTTCGGAGAACGGGTCGACTCCGCCCGGCGCAGCAGACGAATCAAGGAGGATTCCCCGGATCGGATATGTCCACCGACGGTAGCGGTATGTACGTCTCTTCTTCCGAAGAGGGCGGCTCTGAAAGTGAGGATGACGAAGAGGAGGAAGAAGAGGAAGAAGAGGATGAGGACGAGGACGCTTCCGTCGTTCTCCTCTTCAATGCCAAGGGCAAGAAGATCCCCAGAATCACCACGGGTGACGAGGGATTCGATCGCGTTCTCGACGGCGGAACGGCCGTGGGCGCGGTCATTGGTGTGGCGGCCCAGCCGGGCGGTGGAAAGTCCACCATTCTCCGCAAAGTCGGCGCGGCCATGGCCCACATTCACGAAATCAATGTGCTCATCAACTGCCCTGAAGAATCGATGGACATGCTGGTGCGAGCCAGAAACCGCCTGCGTCTGCAGCAGTTCTATCCCAACGCGAAGACGAGGCTCTACTTCACATCCATTCGTAAACTAGAAACCCTCTTGAGGGTGCTGGACGAAAAAGAAATCGACCTCCTCATCCAGGACTCGGTCGACTACGGCACCAGCGACGAGTTTCAAGCCAACCTCAAGATCGAGATGACCAAGAAGCTCTGCGACCGCGCACACTCCAAGGAAGAGTTCGAGGGAAAGAAGCCGGTGAGCATGTTCTTGGTCTACCACTCCACCAAGAAGGACACGATCATGGGCAGCAACACGGTCACCCACGCCGTGGACGCCTTCGTGTGGATGGAGCACGTCGACCCGCTGACGTGGACCGCCGTCGACAACCAGGACATCCCTACCGGATACGTTGGCCTACGCGTCCACAAGAAGAACCGCTTCGGCAGCCCTCTGAACAAGGCCTTCTACTTCCACGGAAAGCATGGGCTCGAACTCATCGACCCCAAGAGCCACAAGCCAAGGCCCGTTCAGGATCTCGGACGCAAGCAGCCGCGTGTCTTGGGAAGCCCCATCGAGAAGCCCCATCGCGCGCGAGCCTCGCGAAAGGCGCCAACGCGCGCTCGGGCAGCCTCGCCCAAGAAGGCGCGCTCTCGGCTCAAGCCGAGGTAGCCGTCGAGGGCCATCGCAGTCGCTACGTACGAAAGCGGCGCGAGCGGCGGATAGAAGCTCGCGAGCTGCATCACGCTCGTCGCGGGAGAGGGCATCGGCCGAAGATGGGGCTGCATCATGGGGTGGGACTCACTCACGGAGAAGGGGGCGGAAGAGGCGGGATGCCCGGTGGCTTCGTCGGATAGGCGAGGCCGAAGAACGCGCCAAGAAGACCGAGGCAGAGAGCGGCCTGCGCGTAGGGAAACTTCTGCTTCATCGATCGCGGCAACATGCGCGCGCCCTGCGCTGGCTTGGGCGCGAGTCCGGGTCTCGACGACGCGGCACGCTCTGCGCGAGCATTTGCCAGACGACGATCGGCTTCGATGCGGGCTAGCTGTGCAGCCTCTTCGTAGTCGATGGGCCGACGAGCAAGGGACATGCTCGAAGTGTAACACGCGTCGCCGTTCGCGTCAGATCGCCTCCAGGCGTAGGCCCAGCGCCTCCACCTTCTTGATCAGTTTCTTGTCGGGCTCGACGAAGACCCAGGCTCTCAGGACAGGTTCCCATCCAGCCCCCAGCGCTTTCAGCTGTTCTTTCTTGGGGTAGGTGTCGCCGACGACTTGAAAGGCTTTGCCACGCTCACCGACTCTGGCCATTGCGCGCACGTAGCATTGATGTGGCTACACGTCGAGGCATGCTATTCTGGCTCCGTGTACTCGCCGCGCGTTCTGCCTTCCAACGACAACGACCCTGAGAGCTGCCCGCGTGTACGCGCCGCCGTCGTCGAGCAGATCCACGACCTGCAACGTCGCAGACTCCAAACTCTCGCGCGCATTCGACTCTTCGAAGCGGACGGTGGTGAAGTTGGATTCGGCGCGTACCTCTATCTTCGAAAGATCGTCTTGGAAGGCGCCATCCTCAAGTTCGAACGCATGCTTCAGGGTTCCTTTCTCCACGCTTTTCAGTCTAGAGAAGACCGCCTATGATGAGCGCATGCGTAAGGGTTGGAGCTTGGGCAGCGTCTCGACGGTGACGATTGCGAGCTGGTCGCAAAAGACTCCGCTCTCGGAAATCGACGCGCTTCTCCCGCGTCGCCTCCTCGTCGATCGTGAGCTGCTCTTGCAGAAGGTCGCTGCGCATCGCGTCGGACAGCGCGTACCTCTCACCGTCTCCGAACTTCGCGCGCTCGAACGCGCGAGGTTGAACCAGATGGCAGGACTCTCGACGGGGACCGCCCCTTTGGTGGCGCCAGGCCCCGCGCGAAGCGTTCATCACGCGACCCTCCTCCCCATCAAGTATCAGGGCAAGGAGGTGCACGCGTTCGCGCTCAGCGGCTCCGGAGATCGGGGCGGTCGCAAGTACGATCAGTCCGCGCTCGCGTCGCTCGTGCACGCCTGCATCGAAGACGAGGAGAGCCCTTCAGGTTTCATCGCGATCTGTCGCAAGGTTGCGGGCAAGAACATCCTCTCCGACTTCAGCGGAGAAGGCCACGACGACCGCGGGCCCATCGAGGTCACCTGCCCCGTCTGCGTTTCCCGGCTGACCGCGCCTCCGCGTTCCGCGGGAAAGAAGAAGTGATGCCGTTCCTGGTATTCGGAACGCTGCTGCTTCTGGCAGTCGTGGCCGCGAGTAGAGGTTCCAGCGCGCCTGTGCCAAGCACGAACGGCGCAAGAGACCTGACCCGCGCTCGCGCAGAACGCTGGCTCCAAGAGCAGATGAACCCGCCCATCAGCGAAGAGACGGGCGAGCCTGCCTTCAAACCGCTCGCGCTCAGCATCAAGAAGCAGGGTCCATCGGGCATGTGGATTGTCGATGGAGCCAACCCCATCGAGGGCGTCGAATTTCGCTACAAAGACAAGAAGGGCGTCGTCGTCAGAGACATCGAAGCGACGCCGCAGATGCTCGTTCTCCTCGTCCGTCTCGCGCGCTTTCTTCGAAGCCGTGACGTGACAAGAGTCTTCCACGCAGGCATCTTTCCTGGGGTCAGCAAAGACGCGACCAACGCCCACAACCGCGGAGAAGCCATCGATCTCTCGGAGTTCGAGTTCTCGGACGGAGACCGTCTCTCTGTTGTCGAAGACTGGGGCAAGAAGACCAAGCCGGTCCACGTTGCGCAGGTTCAGGGAGAGAATTTTCGACTTCTCCCCTCAGAGAAGGGCTACACCTTCTTCCGCGCGCTCTACTCGTTCCTCGCACAAGAGGCCACCGACCGCGGCTTCTCGGGCGGGAAGAGCATGGAGACGACGCGAGGAACGCTCATCGGCGAACACAGCCACATCATTACGCCCGATCATCCAACGCCGGCTCTTGCCACTTCGCACATCGACCATGTTCACGCGCAGGTCGGGCCCACCTCCTACCACTAGATCGTGATGAAAAGTGCGTGTACGATGGTCGTGAGGTGATCCCATGGCCAGCGAATGCCCTTGCCTGAAGAAGAACAAGAAGTCCCAGGGTGCGGCGAATCCCGCCACGCCTGCGGGCGCCAACGTCAGCGGTGGTCCGTGGCCGAGCCCTTGCGGCCCTGGCTACGCCTACGACCCGAGCAAGGCCCAGTGCGTGCCCGACCCGCGCTACCGGCGCTGATCGACCAAGCAGTTCCTGAGCTACGAATCCTGGGACCTGCTAGAGCGCCTCGATCGTGCAAACGGTCGAGGCGCTCAAACTTTTTGTTCGGCGCTGGCGTTCTTCATCGCCCAACGCGCCTTCATCATTGCGCTTCGCGCATTCCTCGACTCCAACTTCTTAGCCAACTTCTTGGCCTCTGCCTCCATTCGTGCCTCTGCCTCGGCTTCGGCTTCGGCCAGCGCCTTGGCTTCCCTCTCCTTGCTGTTCTTGGAATAGCAGTTGTAGTGGAAGGTACCATTGGACAGAGCGACGGTAGGATTCTTCACCGTCGATTCCAGGAAATGCCCGCAGGTAGAGCAGTGCATGGCCATCAGTCTTCACCTTCGTTGGAGATTCCGTGAAGAGACTCGTAAGCGAGCTTCTCTTTCTTCGTGAATGTGGCCGACTTGGCGAGGAGAACTCCATCTCTGACGATCTTGTCTCCACCCAGCTGACGAAGCTTGAAGAGGGCAATCAAGATGTCAGGACCCTCCCAAAGAACCGCGCCTTTCCCGCTCAAGACTTGAGCCGGTTTCGTCAGATCGTACTGACGTAGAGGCAGTGGGATGATTCGGCCGGCAGACTTCTTTCTGTTCGATATCACGTCTCCTCTTCCTCTTCCGACGCGAGGCGCATGTCATCCATCGAACGCGGCTCTACGACGGAACCCAGCTTACCGGCATTCCGCAAGGCCGCCACGTTTCGTCGTTGCGCCGCCCTTTGCTCCGCCGCCCGCTCGCTCGCCGCAGACGCTGCCCGACGGTGCCTGTTCGCCGAATGCTCGGAGATGCAGGCGCCGCAAAGAAGGTAGTAGGGGATGCGCAGGCCGTCGATGACGCGATCGTAGGGTCTGATGGTCGACTTCTCTTGAAGGTGCGCGACCTGCTCCTGCTCCGAGACGCGTTGAAACTTTCCTACGTACACCTCCTTGCATGAAAAGCAGCGAACCGTGTGAGCGCCGTACCTGCCTGCTCTACTCATGAGTGCTTCTCCACGAGAATGAATTGAGGACGGAGAGGTCCTTTGGGAAAGGCCAGTCGATACACGCGCTCGTATCCAATGCAGAGAACGTGAGCGGATTGATTCGAAAGCAACAGCTCCTCGCGAACCAGAATCGCGTCCCACTTGCGCTCGTGGGTAGAGATCGTCCGTCCCGTCTCGGTCTCCACCACGACATAGTCCCACGCCGTCCGTGGCGCGCGACTGCACGCAACGCGGTGGCGCAGTCGCTGGAGATCTGTCGTCGACGACCTCTTCTTCTTAGGCTTCGACGCGCTCACTTCTTCTCCCCCTTCACGAGGACCAGCTCGCGCTTGGAGCGTGTGATGGCGACGTAGAGGAGGTTTGCCTCCTGAGGGTCCGCGGACTTGTCCGCGCGGTAGGTGTCCGAGAGCAGGAAGACGCGGTCCCACTCCAAGCCCTTGGCCTTGTGGGTGCTCGTCAGGAGAACGACGCGGCCTTCGATGGCGTCGGTGAACAGGCGGTCGATGCGGGCGACCAGCTCCCGCACCGAGAACACACCTTCCGCGAGCGCGAAAATGCAGTCGCGCTTGTCGCAGACCACGTCCGCGTTCTTGCCGCTCTTGACGAGCTTGGTCATCTCTCGGTCCGACCAGTCACTCACCCAGCTGAGCAGATCGCCAACGTCGTCCGCCTTGCTCTTCTCGATCAGCTTCTTGAGCGACTCCGCCACGTCGGTGCGGCCCAGGACCTTCGCGCTCGTGCCGGCGGCGAGGAGGCGCAGACAGAGAGACACGATCGGAGCGTTGCTGCGCGACACCACGGTGTCGCCCGCGGTGAGAGCGCCCACGAGCTGCTCGTCGCGCATCGTCGACACGGAACCCTCGGGAGCGGAGGGGTGCGCGGTGTAGTCGCCCACGAGGCCCTGCGCGAGCGCCACCACGGCCTTCGGGCAGCGGTAGGTGACCGTCAGAGGGAGCACCTCGGCCTTCATCTCCTCGATGATGTTCGGGAGACTGTCCGGGTCCGCGCCCGCGAACCCGTAGATGGCCTGGCGATCATCGCCCACCACCACGAACGTGCCGCCCGGCTTGAGCGCCATGCGCGCGAGCGCGAACTTCGCGGGGCTGAGATCCTGCGCCTCGTCCACGTAGACGACATCGAACTGCTCGACCGTGAGACCGTGGTAAACCGGAAGCCAGATCTGGTCATCGTAGTCGATGATCTTCCGATCCGGATCGGCGAGGAACTTCATGCACTTCGCCCCGACGTCGATGAAGTACTCGAAGCGTGCGGAAGAGTCCTGCGCGCCGAGTCCGCGATCGAGCGCGATGGACTCCAGATCGGCGAGCGAGGTGGCGAGGAACGCGCGTGCGAAGCTCAGGAGCTTGCGCATGTCCACGCGCTCCTCCGTGGTCAGGCGCTTCTTGACGGACGTGCGAAGCTCGTCTTCGGCCATGTCGATCATACGGAACGCGAGGTCGTCGACCAGCGTGACGCGCGCCGCGCGGCAGACGGCACGATTGCCGAGCGAGTTCAGCGTCAGTGACGTCGCGAAGCCGGCGAGCTTGACCGCGGCCTCCTTCTGGTTCTTGGAGTTGAAGACCACGTAACCTTGCTGAATCTTGGAGTGCTCGGCCTTCACCGCCTCGCACGCGAGCTTGATCGACGCCGTCTTGCCCGTGCCGGCCCGCGCGCGAAGCGCCACGCAGCCGCCGCCGTCGGCGATCGAGCGAAGAACGGAAGCGATGAAGTTCGACTGCTCCAGAGAAGGGACATGAGACATGGTCAAGCTCCTTGTCGCGCTTGCGACCGCTGACTGCCTCTGAAACGTAGCTACGCCTAGCCCTACGTCAAGAGCCCTGCGCCACGAATTCGAGAACTTACTCCAGAACGACGTAACTCTCGGTCTTGTCCACGACCACCGTTCCGCAACCCGCAAAAATCGAGGCGTTTTTCAGCTGCAGGGTGACCTTGTCGATCGACGGCCAGATGGCGAGGCCGGAAAACGTCTGCGACCACTTCGTCTTGGCTCCGGGGGCTGTGACGGTCCCTGGTGGAACGGCCATCGTTCCAACCTTCACACCGTTCACCATCACGTCGAAGGTCAAAAACGACGTCGCGCAGTGTGTCCAGTTCTGAACCGTCGGCGAAACCGTGACCGTACGAATTTTTGCGAGCTTCGTCGTCCGGATCCCCTCGTACAGATCGCCCGGATCCTCGAAACGTGGCGAGAGCTTGAGAACTTCCTTGTCATCACCCGTCGGAAACATGAACTTTTCCGACGCGCCGGTGTCCGGCGGCGTGCCCGTGTCCGGCGGCGTGCCCGTGTCCGGCGGCGTGCCGGTGTCCGAAAGTGCCCCAGTATCGAGCGGAGATCCCGTGTCCGGCGGAGCGCCCGTGTCCGGCAGAACGCCTGTGTCCGGCAGAGCGCCCGTGTCCCCCTCCACTTCTGCTTCGACTCCGCCATCGCCCGGCGTTTCGACCAGCCCCACCTTGAAGTCGTCCGGCGTCGAGGAACAGCCGAGCATGAAGGCCAAAATCGCGGAAAAAAGGATGTGCGTCTTCATGAGGTCTCCTGGACGATGGACGGCAACGCGTCGATTTTGTTCGATTCCGTGACGATGTCGAGCCCTGCCCATCAGGTAGCCTCAACGTAGCACATACGTAGCTACGTGTAAACCCCTCGGCACGTTCAAAAAGACCGAGTTTTTTCTTTGCGGGACAAAAATGTGAGAGCACGAGACGAAAATGCGTTGACCGCGTTGGGCGTGCGAGTAGACATCGTCCTCCCCGCTGCACGAGGGTGTGCAGCTCGGAAACGGAGACTGAAAACACATGGCCGATCCCAAGAAGCCCGGAACCGCTGGCGCCGACTCGAACCTCCCCGACAACATGGAGGCGCCCGAGAAGGCCGTCTCTCTCGTCGTCGGCAGCGCCATCTACAGCAGCACGCTGTGCGTCTACGACGACCCCAAGACCGGCAAGAAGGAGTCGTGGCCGATCCAGGGCTACCTCGTCGACGCCCGCCCGATGCGCTCCCCGAAGTACGAGGACTTCGTCGGCCTCGTCTTCCAGCTGACGCGCAAGTGCGCCGCGCCGAAGGAGGCCGGCAGCAAGGAGCTGATCATCCTCCAGCCCGGCGAGGAGCTGATCATCCCCTCCAAGGAGAAGCTCAAGGAGCTGGAGCAGTACGTCGGCTACGAGAACGTGGTCGAGCTGTGGCTCCGCCCCAAGGAGAAGATCACCACGGGCCAGGGCCACACCCTGGAGCAGTGGGACGTGCGCAAGATCGACACCAAGCCGGCCAGCGAAGTCATCCGCACCGGCAAGGTCGTCGCCGAACTGGGCTCGAAGCGCGAGGCCATCGGCGAGCTGCCCGCGGCGAACTGAGAGGGCGTCGTGGGGCGCCCCATTGATGTGAGCGCCCAAGCCTACGAACGGGACAGCGCAGCGCTGCTGAGGCTGCACCACCGTATCGCTACCGACGCTCGATTCCCTCAGCGCGCCGAGACTCTCTCCCTCCTCGACGACTTGCTCCCCCGCGTGACCAAACGCGTCGTGAGCATCCAGCGAAGAAAGAAGAAACCTCGGTCCTGAGCCGCTGAAGGCGCGTGTCGC